>JACOWY010000072.1 GCA_016176555.1 Candidatus Chisholmbacteria bacterium
TAAACGGCTCGTTTTTGCCGATAGTGAGGAGGGATTGCCGCTCGGGAAGAGATGGTTCTCCGCTACGGACGGCGCTCGTAAGTTCGGCATAGTTTTTGACGAGCAAGGGATCGTATCCTTCGGGGCTTTTGATCAAAAACGGCAGATTGAGATTGGCGTCAAAGAGACCAAAGACGCGGTCGTTTTGGGCAACTGCCTTGAGGGTTCTGCGAATGCCAAAGTTGGGATACCAATAGTCGCGTGAAGTGTAGGGAGTGAATTTGTGATGAAAACGGTAAAGGTCGCCGGAAACGAGCAGAATTACGAATAAAGAATTAAGAATTGAGAATGAGGTGGAAGTTATAAGCTTTTTTTGGTACATCAACCATAATCCATAGCTGCCAGCAATAAATAAAATAATAATGAAACTGGGAATAATGAGGTTGCGGCGGGCGATAGAGACGTTGGTGGCAAGAAGACTTGTAGGAGCAATAAACGTAATCATCAACACACTTAACCAGAGCAATAAAAGACCAATGGCAATAATTTTTATGCCTGATATTTGAGCAATCCGCTGCTTTTGGGTGTTTATATGATCGAGACCAATTCCACCTAAAATGCTCAAGGAAAAGCTGACGAGGGCGATGATTCGAGCTGGGCTTGAAGAGGCGAAGATGGGTACTTTTAACCATAATATGAGTTCGGCCATGGGTGTTTTCAAAGATAACAGCAGGCTTAAGACAATGAGGGTAATGAAGAATGGAATAACGGACGGTGCTTTGGTTTTGGCCCGCTTTTTAAACCAAGAGAAGATGGCAGTAAGGGCGAGGGCCAGGGGAACTATGCCGATATAGCCCATCATTTCCACATAGGAGCCGCTGCCCCATTCGTTGCGGCTCACGGGATGGCCAAAAAAGTCGGGAGCGACAAAGGTGATGAGATATTCAACCGGGATGAGAAAGAATCTGAACCAGTCGTTACTCGCCGCTTCACTGCGAAGGGAGTGGAAATACAATTCGATGCTGGGAAAAACCTGAAAAGCAACGAGGAGAAAAGGGGTAACTCCTTGTAAGGTTAGTCCTTTAAGGATAGTCAGAATATTGAGTGGTCTGCTTCTAAAATAAAAATAGGCCAGCGATACAGTGATGACATAAAGGCTGACTTGGAGATGGCCGGCAAGGAGCGAGAGAGATAGAGTTACTAAGTTAATAAGATAATAAGCTCTTTTTTTAGTGGCAAGATATTTTTCTATGGCCCAGAGAGAGGCGGGAAGCCAAAGAATGGCGTGGCCCAAGGTACCCCACTCAAGCCAGCTGGTCATGAAACCGGAGAAGGAAAAGCTCAGGGCGGAGAGCAAGGAGCCAAGAGGAGAGAGTTTGATACTCCTGGCGAAAAGATAGGTAAAAAGACCGGCGAGGAGGGGTTGGATTAGGATGTAGAGGCTCCAACCAGTGATAAAGTCAAAGATGAGGGGCAAGAGGTTGGCGGGGTAAAAGACAGCGGACTGCCAGTTGGCGGCATTGGGGGTGCCGGCAAGGTTATACGGATTCCATAGTGGGACGATGCCTTGTCGCCATTGGTCTATAGTAAAAATTTTCCAAGGAATGATTTGGTTGACGATATCGGGAATAGCGGGATTTTTGATGGGGATGTTGTAGTGCTCTCTCCAGGGAGCAAAAAATCCTACCAGAAAATCAAGCGGTGCAGGCACTAGGCCTTTAAGCCAAAAGGGCCAGGTGAAGATGAACCAGGTAACTATGAGTAGGAAAACTGGCCAATGTTTCTTGAAATAATCTATCATACTAAGGTGGTTCCACCTGGGAGGAGTCCTAACGGCCACCATCCCAGGAGGAACAGGTCTTAAGGATTACGATCCGAGGAGGAATCTTTATTCTGCATTTGCCAGAGGTTGACGAGGACGGAGGCTTGGTGTTGGGCTTGGATGAAAGCCAGAATGAGGCCGCGAGCGCCATCGAGAAAACCGAGGCGCTTGATATAGACATCAAAAAGTTTGGTGTTGAAGGCTTTGAGAACTTTGAGGCCGTTGACTTTGGGTGAGTTGGCCTTAAGGAGTAAACCAGCTTCGAGCTGCGACCATTTGGAGGACTTTCGCAGTGCGCCTCTCACCGTGCGAGCGGTATAGTGTTTGAGGGGATGATGGATGTTTTTTACTTCTCCTCGTACCGTGGGTGATTCGTGGAGTTTTCCGGTCCATTTTATAAGCGCGTTTTTGGAGAAGAGTCGATGAACTGTGTCGGGCCAGAAACCACCGTGTTTGAGCCAGCGCCCGAGCATAATGTTTTGGCGAGGAATTTTGTATGACAAAGCTTGCGATGTTGACAAGACCGGGTCTTGTAAGAAGACCCGGTCTTTTACGACTTGTTTTATTTCCTCTCTTAAAGCCTGAGATACTCGTTCGTCTGCGTCGATGTACAAAAGCCAATCACCAATAGCAACTTTCATACCTTGGTTGCGAGAATATGAGTAATCACTATCAGCGGGAACGGTAATGATTTTGGCGTGATATTTTTGGGCGATGTTGATTGTTTTGTCGTGAGACTCTGCGTCCACGACGATAATTTCGTCTGCAAAGGCGAGACTTTTGAGACAGCCAGGTAACATGGCTTCTTCGTTGCGGGTAATGACGATGGCGGAGAGGGACATAAAAAATGAAAATAGTTGTATGGAATTTAGAAAATGGTTATAGAAATTGGAAACTAGAAATTAGTTACTATTTTCTTATATCTATTCGAGCCGGGAAGAGTAATCTGGTCGTCAGACCAGAGGTGAATTCCAGGCAGAACGAACTCCGACAGTCCTGAGCTTGTCGAAGGACTGAGGATACCACGGGCGTTAACCCGTGGTTGTTCATTTTCTATTACTAATTTCCACCTTCTATGCATCTAATTTCCAGCAGCATAACTGCCCCGGCCGAAACGGTGGAAGTAAAAATCTATCACTCCGCGGCGTTTCCAGGTGGGCCCCAGGAAAAATAATTTCATGCTTTCGCGATAGAGAGCTAGTTTGGTGCGCGGGGAGGCGTAGCTGAAGCCAAACAAGAGGCGGTTACGGGTAAAGTAATAGTCTTGAAGGCTGCTGCCGCTGCCGCCGGTCGACTCGGCGTTTTTGTGCCAAAGTATGGCTTTGGGTTGATAAACCATTTTGTAGCCTACGCGTTTGGCGCGAACGGAAAAGTCAGCGTCTTCCAAATATAAATAGTATTTTGGGTTAAAGAGGTTGAGTTTATCTAAAACTGAAAGGGAGGCCATAAAGCAGCAACCGGTGGCGAATTCGATTTCTTGCTCGCGATCAAATTGGCCGTGATCGACTTCGTCGACGCCATGATGGATACCATAGATATTCTGCCAGTCGATGTGGCCACCGGCGTACCATAAGACTTTCCCTTGGTCTTTTTTGGTGTATCTGTCTTTATGAAACTCAAATCCGGGGTAAAAGTAAATCTTAGGCGCAACGATGTCGGCTTTATTTTTA
Source organism: Candidatus Chisholmbacteria bacterium (assembly GCA_016176555.1). Lineage (GTDB taxonomy): Bacteria > Patescibacteriota > Microgenomatia > UBA1400 > JACOWY01 > JACOWY01. The sequence continues at coordinate 3,472 of JACOWY010000072.1, forward strand.
ATACTACTATAGAGATTTTCGGCGAGCTCGGGGTTGACTTTGGTGTCGTTATTCAGCAGCATGATTATATTTGCACCCATGGCTCTGGCGGTGGTGAAGCCCAAATTATTGCCGGCGGCGAAACCTAGATTTTTTGAACTTTCCACAACGGTGACTTCAGAAAATTTTTCCTTGATCTGCTTTACCGAGTTATCTGAGGAGGCGTTGTCGACAACAACGATTAAGGGCTGGGAAGGCCAGGTGATTTTTTTCACGCTATTGAGGCACTCGATAGTGGTGGGACCGGTGTTGTAGTTGAGGAGGATGATGGCTAATTTTGGGGCTGCCATACTTCTGCTAATGAATTATAAAAGACTCTTTCGGCCTCGGGATGAGTGGTGTGCCAATCCCGAAATATATTTGAGTTAATTTGATCATGATCGAAAACACGGACGGAACTCGTGTCTTTAAGGTATTGTACTAACTCTCGGGCTGGACCGTTGGGAGCTTGGGGGAGGAGGTCAACCAGACTACCAGCGTTTTTGAAGAAAGACAACGTTTGCGGAGCCATTCTTTTAAGCAAAATCCCTCGCTGGGAAACTATGCCTACAAATGTGTCTGGTTTCATTTTGATGCCGACGTAGATGGTGTTGTCGAGACGGGAAGAGACGAAATGAGAGAGGTTCTCGTGAGCAGTATCTTTGAGGCCTTCATAATACGTCAAAAACGCATCAGGGAGATTTTTTTTCCGATACTTTTCGTTTTGGATCAGATTCAGTATGGCGGCCTCTGTGGGTGGATCGGGGAAGTCGGCGGGAAGCTCTTGCTGATTTTGCAAGCCAATCTGATCGACGATAAACGGTAGTTGCCTCACAATCCGCTCGACGGGTTGGGGATACCACAAATCTATAGAGGGAAAATACTCTGGGTAGACACGAAGATCTTGGAGGTAACGTTAACGCGGGGGACATGAACCAGGTCACTTTACTCCCTTTGAGCTCGGGTTCACGGCTACCTGCGTGATGGGTGCCGATTATGGTTACGTTGGGAGAGAGTTGAGGGAAAGCTTGGCGATACCGATCTGCGAATTGACTCATGGTTATAACTGCTACTCCCCGTTGTTGAAGATTTTCTATCACCTCCAGCTGATTTGAGAATTCTGGGGCAAACCTTAACCCTTCTTGGCCGACTTCGAGGCCCATGGTGGCTTGGGTGAGCGGACTTTGGGCGGTGAGATATTCATCTAAGACATGGGAGAAGTAGGCTGTATCCAGTCCGTGTTCGGAAACGTAATCGTTCGCCTGGAGACTAAAATTGGAATAGTACGGGGAGGGTCCGTAGCCTAAGAGCGGATCGCGGAGCGCCCACTGGATTTTGACGATATCAAGTTTTTCGGCTAACGACTTGGCTGGTTTGAGGGCGTTGTATCTGGATGGATAGTAGGGGTAGCCCCAATATTGGCCCCACTGCCTATTGGCGTCGGTGTCGAACTGATCGGCGACGCCAATAGTGGCCTTGAGATGGTACTTGTCGGCTAGGTAGGTTAGCGATGTGGGATCAACGTGCCAGGCGCCGGCTGATTGGGGTGGGTAACCGAATGTTTGAGTAAAAGTAGCTATGGCCGTGTCGATCAGTTTTTTTCGTTCATGGACACGGTAACCAGAAAGATAGACTTTGTCGGGCCGCGCCCAATCGCCAGAGGCGAGTTTATAGGGAACGCCGCTATCCGCGGCAAGCTTTTCACTGATCTCAAGAAAAAGACCGATCTCGTGATCCTTGGAAATAGATTTAACCACCGCCACAATTTCTGGGTCTTGAACGGCGTCGTATTGGAGTAGCCAGGTGGCGACCAGACCTCGGTTGGTTATTGCTAGATATTGACTAGTGATAGTCTTGATATCGTTTTCATACCACAGGTTGCGACCCCTGATGGGATTGACGATGGTAACCACTTTCTCGGTGGAGCCAGCCGATGCTTGGGCTTGATTTAGAAAGGGCAGCAGTATCAGTAAGTTTACCGTAGAGATGAGGGCCAGGCTGGAGGTAAAGAGGGTTCTTTTAAACCTTGAATTGATGGAGAATTTGTTCATCGCTGAGCTGCCATAACTTTTGAGCCCGGAGTCGGGACATTATAACTTCCCCTAGTTGCGTTACTGCCCAGAAAAAACCGAGAAGAAACAAGCCTTTTGTTTTTATGGTGGTCACGACCAAGTGGTACGGTAACCATAGAAGGTGACTAAGCATAAGCTTGGAGCTGGAGATGTTTTTCCAGACAAACAGCAGCTGATTTTTGAAACTCATGATTTTGATGCGATAGCTTCCAAATTCCTTGAGGTTGGATGTTTCGTGAAGATGAGTGACTTGTGCTTTTGGTTCGAAGATTGCTTTATAGCCTGCTTTGAGGGCGTTATAGGAAAGGTCTCTGTCTTCTTCATATGCTGGGCGAAAGAGAGGGTCGAAACCGCCAAGTTTGTCCCACATGCTTTTGCGAAACGCGCCACTGCCGGCTGTGACCCAGAGTGTTTCAGGTTTCATCTGATCATGGGCTCGAGCGTGGATGAGGAAACCCCGACTAAATTGACCTACTCCCCTACCACCGAGAATGGTTTGGCCTGCGACTTCATTTCTTTCGAGGCAGCCAACGGCAAAAACTTGCGGGTCGTCAAAGTGACCTAACAATGGCTGGAGAAAGTTTTTGTCTGGTTTGACGTCGTTGTTAAGGAGAAGGACGATTTCTCCTCTGGCCTCCTTGACTCCACGATTGACGGCGCGGGCAAAACGGAGGGTGGAAGAATTTTTGACTACTTTGATCATGGGATAGTTTTGCTTAACCCAAGTTACTGTATCGTCAGTTGAGCCGTCGTCGACGACGATGATTTGCCAATTTTTTTGACTGGGGTCCCAGTGCGCACAAGCGGCGATTACTGAAGGGAGGTATTTTTGGAGCAGTTTTTGGCCATTAAACGAGGGGATGATGACTGAGACGAACATGGTGGTTTACTTTCTTTGTGGCAGCACAAAAATTAGGTGTTGCTGCAGACAGGCAGTGGGAATTACTTCCATTTTACAGGCATCGGGCATGATAGTGGTAGCAGGGCCAAAGTAAGTTTTAAGGGTTGGATCGCGATAGAGAAACTGCAGGCCCAAATCGCCATAGAGGGCTTCCTGAATTTGATAATCTGCATGCAAAACGAGTGTGCTGCCTTTTGGCAGAGTAGGAAACTCTTGTTTGGAGGCGGTAAAGGTTTGCTCCACCCTCTTGGCCTCCTGGACTGCCCAGTGCCTCATTTCGGTAAATACGAGAGTCTGCTTGGAAAAGGCAACCCAGAGGAAGAGAAAAGCTGTCGCCACGAGCGAGCGGTGAGGATAAAGCCACCAGAGCGAGGCGGCGATAGTAGTGCTGATGGCGACCAGGCTCAAGGAACCGTAGAGAGGGTAGAGGTGGTAGGGAGTGGCCAAGGGGAGGCTGATGGTAGCAACAAACCAGACTAGCGAAAAAAGACCTAAAGTTTTGATGCGGGTTTTGGTAGCGGTGGTGGCGCGGAGATAAAAAGCCAAAGACATGCCGATTAAAAAGACGGTGATAGCGATTAAGAATAAAACGGTAGTGAGGGTGAGGAAAGGAAATGTGTGCCAAAAAGTAAGATTTAATCTTGGCCCTGGCTCAAGTTGATCTTTGAGGCCTTCGGCAAGGTTAAAACTCCATAAGCTGTACCAGAAAAGAGCTTTGAGGCTAGCTTGGTTGAGGTTAATGGCGTATGAACCCGAAGCAGGCAGAGGCATGAGGAAAAATCTGGCGATAAGATAGAGCGCAACGAGACTGATGAGAGGGCTGATTAATTTGATCAAGGCTCGAGACGAGGGCTTTGGGGCTTTCTGGCGTTTGAGGAGATAGACGGCGACGATAGCCACTGGAGCAGTGACGATGAACTCGTGGGTGAGGAGCCCCACGCCAAACCAAAAGATAGTTTTGATCAGGGAGCGACGTGCGCCTTTAATTAAATATTCAGTGGCGTGCTGGAGGGTGACGAGATAAGTAGTTATACCCAGGAGCAAGCCGACTTCGGCAATCCAAAATAGGCTTAAGAAATGAACGCTGCTGGTAGCATAAATGAAGCTCGAGAGCCAACCGAGGGAGGAATTAGAGGTGAGGGTTTTGAGCAAACGCCAGATTAAGATGGCGTTGAGCAGATGAATACTTAGGCTTAAGGCATGAAAGACGATGGCTTTGGGACCGGAGATGTTGGTGACCAACCAAAAATAAAAACGCATAGACAGGGGACGGTAATAAATTTCGCCACCGGGAAGAAAAAATCCAAACAGATCTTTTAGTGAGGCAGCTTGACTTTTGGCCAAGGTATAAAAGTCATCCTGAAAGAAGGAGTATTTAAGAGCAGGGCCGTACAAAAACAAGATCGCGCTAATGAGGATGCCGAGTTTGAGGCCAGGATGTTTTGTCCACTTAGACAATACGGTGAGTGCGTTTGTCATCGAGAAAATACCCTATTACGGTGAGGCATATTTTTTTCCCGAAAATGGGCAAAGGTTTTATAAACTTCCATGGGCTGACGCCCATGGTTTTGTTCCGCTTGGTGGCGCGCTAAAGCGCGTTCTTGATATCGCTTCATCCACTCCGATAAAATCGGAGTGGTTTCCGCTGTCTTGGAATCAACGTCGAAGTGAACGATATACATAGCCCAAGGATAACATAGGGTGGAGGCTTAGTTTTTCTTCGGGGCGGGATGGAACAGAAGTTTGGCGTAGACGCTTAGATACGTTCGGGTCATTTTCCATAATTTGAACTTGGGGATGCCCCGCTCGCGGTTAGTATAAACGGTGGGGACTTCACCTAACTTGAAACCAGCTTGATGAGCTTTGATGGCAAATTCGGGTGAGATGTCAAAGCCGGTGCTGGCTAGGTTCAGGGTAGAAAAGACATTTTTTCTGAACCCCCTGAAAGCGTTGGTGATGTCGTGCACCGGCACACCAAATAGAATCCGAGCGAGCAAAGTGCCATTGGCACTTAAAAAAGCTTTGAGGAAACTGAGGTTGCCGGGTGAACCACCGGGCATATAGCGGGAGCCGAAGACCATATCGAGGCCCGTTTGGATTTTGGCAACGATAGCCTCATAGGTTTTAGTGTCATCCGAGAGATCGCCCATGGTCCAGATGATGATCCGGCCGTGAGCGTTTTTCGTGCCGAGTTTGAGGGCTTGGCCCATGGTGTTGCCGAGCTCTCCACCATCGTGGCGAGAAATAGGATGAATGTTTTTATGGCGGGTTTTGTATCTCTTTAAAATTTCTCCGGTTTTGTCGTTGGAGCGATCGTTGATCGGGACGACTTCAAAGCGCCAACGATGTTGCTCCCCAAATTTCAATACCCGTTCTAGCATGGGTCCAACATTGTCTTCTTCGTTGTGAAAAGGGATGACGAAAGAAACGTCGTAATTTGGCTTAGGGCTCATAGCGCGTGGCATTTAGATGATGCCTTTTTGTTTTAGTTCTTCAGCGGCTAGATTAAATTTGTCTGTAGCTGCCTCGTTAAGGCTCCAGTCAACCAGTTCTCTTAGTCCTTGATGAAGGGTGATTTTTGGTTTCCACTTGAGAAGTTTTTGGGCCTTATGAATATCGGGGTAGCAATGGCGGATGTCGTTTTTGCGGGGTGTTTGAGAGATGGTGGGTTTGATTCTTTTCCCCATCAATTTGGCTAAAGTGAGAGCAATGTCTTTGACGCTAGTGGGTGTACCGGTGCCAATATTGCAAATTTGGTGGTTGGCAGCTTGGGAATCCATGGCGAGAATGAGGGCGTCAACAACGTCGTGGACAGAAACAAAGTCGCGAGTTTGCCCACCATCTTCGAACACCAGAGGTGGTTGATTATTTTTTAGGCGGGAAATGAAGATAGCAGTAACACCGGTATAGGGATTGGAAAGGCTTTGCCTCGGGCCGTAGACATTAAAACAACGGAGTGTAGTCACGGGAATGTCGTAGAGCGAACCCAGTAAATGGAGTATGTCTTCCTGAGTTTTTTTGCTGAGGGCGTAGATACTGTTGCAGGGTTGGGCTGCATCTTCATGAGTGGGCGTGGGAGTAACTATTTTTGAACATGAGGGACAGTAAAGATGCCAATCTCTTTTCTTTAGTTGGCTCCAGGGACGAATAGGGGGTTCTACGATGCCGTGAGTTTCGCATCGATAACAGCCTTCACCGTAGGCAGTCATGGAACTGGTAGTGAGAATTTTCTTAATCTTCAATTTTTCGTTGACGATGATGTCGAGAAGATTGGCGGTGCCACCGACATTGACATCTATATAGCGTTTTATCTCATAGTTTGACTGAGCCACACCAACGGCGGCGGCTTCGTGGAAGACAATATCTATATCTTTAAGGGCTGTTTTTAGCGCTGCAACGTTTCGGACATCTCCTTCAATAAACTTAGCTTTAGGATTAAGATAGGAAGGTTTTTTACCCTGGTGGACTTGGGGTTCAAGGTTGTCAAAAATTGTGACATGGTAACCCAGATCGATGAGTTTGTCGGTGAGAAAGGAGCCGATAAAACCTGCTCCTCCCGTAACTAATATCTTCATTGATGATCTCCTTGCAAAGATTATGCTGTCTATTTTGTAAGCGGCAACGCTGTTGCGTTGAGGTTATGTTGCGCGTGCGTCGCTGTCCCGCCTGTCGGCGGGATTCACGCACTTGCAATAAAGCCTGCTCCTCCCGTAACTAAAATTTTTTCTTTTTTCATAGAAATTACTTCCCTTTGGTGGCAAAACGGCAGATTTCTTTGAGCGTTTGATCAATACCATATGTGAGTTGCCATTTGGGATAATGACGTTTGAATTTGGAAATGTCAGAAATGTACCATTGGTGATCGCCTATCCGCGGCTGATCAAAGTATTCAGTTTTGGCCTTTTTGCCCAAAATCGCTTCTATTTTGGCTATCGCTTCGAGGATGGAGACGTTGGCAAAGCGACTGCCACCGATGTTGTAGACTTCACCGCTGCGGGGTTTTTTGAAAACTTCGTAGAAGCTCGCGATTAAATCATGGGCGTGAATGTTGTCGCGGACCTGCTTACCTTTGAAACCCCGGATGTTATAAGTAATATTCTTCTGGATGGCTTTGACGAGATACGCCAAAAAGCCGTGGAGGGACGCTGCGGAGTGGTGGGGCCCGGTGAGGCAGCCACCACGAAAAGCGACTGTTTTAAGGCCGAAGTAGCGGCCGTATTCTTGGACCATGACATCGGCAGCGACTTTCGAGGCGCCAAAAACGCTATGGAGAGTAGCGTCGATACTCATTGATTCATCGATGCCGGCAAATGAGGGGTGAGTTTTGGGCACATCCCAGCGGGTGGGATATTCTTTTAATGGTAGCGTGTTAGGGCGGTCGCCGTAGACTTTATTGGTGGAAGTAAAAATGAAGACAGCGTCCGGAGTGTAGCGACGAAGATTTTCGAGCATAATCAGGGTGCCGGTGGCGTTGATGGAAAAATCGGTCAGGGGCTCCTTGGCTGCCCAGTCGTGCGAAGGTTGAGCGGCGGCGTGAATGACCAAGTCAAAAGAGTGATCAGAAAAAATTCTACTGATGGTTTTCTCGTCGCGGATGTCGGCGGTAATGTGAGTGAAGTCCTTAGGATAGGCTGATTTGAGCCTTTGGGTATTCCAGGCTGTACTACCAGTTTGGCCAAAAAAATACCGGCGCATATCGTTATCAATACCCACAACTTTGAAACCCTTTCTCACAAAAAATTCGACAGCCTCAGAACCGATGAGGCCGCCAGAACCAGTGACGAGGGCTTGGGGTGAATGTTTTTTCATGAGATGGAAAAAGTTTCGGCTAAAAACGAGATAACAGTTTTTTTAACGTTGATTTAATACTGGTTACTTTCGGGGCGATACCAATTTTTTGATGGTACCAGTAGGTATATTCCTTAAGTTTGGTTTTGAATTCTATGCTGACTTGCTCTAAGAACCGAGGATGATTGTAGGGGGCAAATTGTTGTTTTTCCCAGACTTTAGCGAAGACGACAAAAGTGTAAAATGCTTGCATCAGACTTAAGACTAAGCCATGGAGGCCGTCTTTGTAACCCTCGCGGGCAAAAAAGTTATTGAGAAAGTCAGTCAGGGGCAGGCGGATGGCATCGTACCAAGCGACTTTTTTACCCTGAGCCACGAGATTTTGGGCTTCATTGTCAGAGTACATGTGGTTAATCTTGTCGAGGTATTGGGTAACGGAGGTGTAGTTGTAGTGGATAAGATGATGGGTGAGGCTGCCGATGGCGCCTGCGACTTCGAGCTTTTCGTGGTTGTGTTGGGCGGGAAATCTGGCTTGGCCTTTTTGAAATAAGCGAATTTGTTCGTCCGGGTACCACAGCCCGTGTTTTATCCATTTGCCAAAGATGATATTTTGGCGGGGCATTTGGTAGGCCGCAGGAGAGCTTTTAGCCCCGTAAAGCTTCGCAACGGGGTAAACTTTTAGCTTGCCCGCCTGCCGGCGAGGCAGGTAGCTGGCTAGGACTGATTTTATTTCCTGAGCGAGTTTTTTTGATAGGCGTTCGTCGGGGTCGAGGCTTAAGATCCACACTCCAGATGCATGATCGAAGCCGTAATTTTTGGCTTGATTTAAGGCGAGGGGGTTATTGTGGTGAGAGAGAATTTTTGGCGTAAATTTTTGGGCAATTTTACCCGTATCATCGGTTGATTCATTGTCGACGATGATGATTTCGGGAGAGAGCGTTTTTACTGATTTGAGGCAATCTCCCAAAACAGTTTCACTGTTGTGAGTGGAGATGACGACAGAAAGCAAGGGTTGGTCCATATGACAGTATTTAGCTTAGAACGATGGTGGTTAATTTCTGTATTTCTTGGATAATCTTCCTGCCTTGAATGAGGAAATTTATACTAGCGTAGATAATGGCGCCTAGGATTATACTGCCGGTAAGCTCGATGAGACTTTGGGAATTCTGGGCCAAAGTGTAGGTGACTACTCCCATCGATAAGGCGGCGAGGAAGTTGGATGCCACTGGACTGAGAAAATTAAAGGGAATTTTTTTCTTAACGAGAACGATGGGAATGACTGAAGTGAAGGCGACAAGGGCACTCGCCAGAGCAGCGCCATTAAATCCGAACATCCGAACGAAGAGAGGAGTTAAAAGCCAAATGAGACTCGTCCACATCACCATGAGTTTGAGGTTGAGTTTTATTTCTCCTAAAGCCGCTAGCGTATTAGTCAGCGTGGTGGA
>JACOWY010000016.1 GCA_016176555.1 Candidatus Chisholmbacteria bacterium
AAAAAGGAGAAGGAGATTTTATTGTTGCATTAGACCAGACGGATCATAAATAGGTTTGCCAGCAAAACTAATGACGGTTCCGTTAGGTTTTAAGCCCGCTCCCCCATTCCATAGCAATCTTTGCCCAAAGGTTGCTTCGCCTATGCCAACGACGACTCCAATATCATAGTCTCCAGTGTAAAGTTGCTCAGACCTAAAGTGCACTCCGACTAAAGCTGAAGGATGTTGAGACGAAGCTTCCTGATAAGTAATAGTTGATGGAATCGAACCTTCTCCCCCAATAACAGCGAGAGTCGCAGCGGTAACGATGGGAAGTAGTATTCTGGTGATTCCTAGCCTCTCTCTGGCAGCAATAAAATCTGAATCTACCCTGAGGTTATCATCAAATGGATGAAGAGCAAGAGGATCCCTTTGGCTAGTTAAAGATTGCTCAAAAAAATTGCCTCCGAGTTCAGACATAATTATGACCTATAATGTATCAATTAAAGTTTGGTTTGTCAAAAAAAAGACCCCTTCTGGGGTCTAACTATTAGATCCTTTCACTCTCACGTCTAGAGGCCAAAACCAAAGTTTCATCATCACTTTTTAGGTAGTTTCAGTAAACCCTATTTCCCCCTCAAAGTCAACCCAAACGTTACCCATCCAGCACGAATTTCCTCCCTCCACTACTACGCTACTTTTACCATACACTGTAGTACGGTAATAGTTCGCCAAGGATAAAAAATCCTGAAGCCCACTGAAGGACCCTTCTAGCTCACCAGCAGCCACATGCTGACTAATCCAAGTATTACCCCCAACGATAATTTCATCCACTTCTCCGCTTTATGCTCCCACTCCCGCATTTCAACTAGCTTCTTCCCCTTCCACACCAAAACCAACACCACCACGAGCGGCAACACAAACAATAAATTGTAGTAGGCAAAATACCCTACCACGCCCAAAAGAGGCAATCCCGATTGCGCCAGCACCGTCGCCGTCCCCACATACAAAGGCAGGGAACACGGCGTCTCCAGCACCGTCACCGCCACCCCCAACGCTACTGTCCCCGGAATACTGACTTTCTCGATCAATTTCATTAAAGCCTCCTTGCTTGCCCCCGGAATCCGCAAATGTATAGGTGACTCTGGCCACACCACATCTTTCAGCATAATCAAAGCCGCTATACCCAACACTGTCCCCACTACTCTATTCACTACTCCGGCATGGATTACTTGCTGGAGCTCCGCGACCACCGAGTAAAACGCCAATCCGATAATCAGATACGTCGCAAACACCGTCGCGATATACACCGTTCCAATTAAAACCACCTTCTCTGGCTTTTTAGCAAAGACAATGAGATAGCCAAGGAGCATCACCATCATCCCAATCGCACACGGATTCACCCCATCCGCCAACCCCGCCACCGTCACCAAAGGAAAACTCACCAATCCCCCATGCTTTTCTAAATAACAAGCCACCGCCGTACATTCTTCCACCATGTAAATCCTTTCACCTTAAGACGAGATCGTAATATATAACTTTTTCAAGAGGATAGTCTCGCTCTTCTTAAGAGCATCGCATTAGCCACCACGATAATCGAGCTAGCACTCATCAATAAAGCTCCCCACTCGGGCCGCAGCGTCACTCCCCAAGAATAAAACACCCCCGCCGCCGCCGGAATTGCCAACGCGTTGTACCCCGTCGCCCACGCCAAATTCTGCTTCATTTTGCTATCAGTCTTTCTGCTCAGCTCTAACACCTTGACAATATCCATGGGATTACTCTTCATCAACACTATCTCCGCCGACTCAATTGCCACACTGGTTCCCGCCCCAATCGCTATCCCTACGTGGGCTTGGGTCAAAGACGGCGCATCATTCACCCCATCTCCTACCATCCCCACCATCTGCCCTTTATCCTGGAGTTCTTTCACCTTATTCACTTTATCCTCGGGCAACACCTCAGCAAACACCGTATCGATCCCCAAAACCTTGCCTACCTTCTCGGCCACTTCTTTTTTATCGCCGGTGAGCATGGCCACTTTAATCCCTAAATCATGGAAGGCCCCAATTGCCTGCTTGCTCTCTTTTCTCACTTGGTCTTCTAGAATAATTGTCCCTAGGTATTCTTTATTCTTAGCTACATAGACCAATGTCCCTAATCTATCCTTAATTCGTAATTCGTAATTCGTAATTCCCTTTTCTTTCATCATCTTCGCATTCCCCACCACCACTTTTTTGTCTTTCACCCAAGCTTCTGCTCCTTTTCCCGGATAAGATTTAAACTTCTCTGCCGTCTCTAGCTCAAGCTGCCTCCGCTTTGCTTCCTCCACAATGCCCTGCGCAATCGAGTGCTGCGACTGCACCTCGACCGCCGCCGCCAGTCGTAGTATCTCGTCATTTGACGACGCTGATACGCTCTTTAAATCCTTTAAATCAGCGTCGTCATCCTGAGCAGATCTGGTCGCCCGCGAGGCGCCAGACCGTCGAAGGATCTCTCTTGTTAGTATTTTAGCCACGCCAAAATTACCTTCCGTTAGTGTCCCCGTTTTATCTAAGACTAGATAGTCAAGCTTCCTGGCAATTTCCAACCCCCTCATGTCTTTGATTAAAATCCCATTCTTTGCCGCCAAGCTGCTCGTGATCGTTGTCACCGTTGGTATCGCCAACCCCAAAGCATGGGGGCAGGCAATCACGATCACGGTGATGGCTAACGTGGCCGCAAACACCGCCCCCGCCGGGTTAATCAAAGTCCAATAAACAAATGTCCCACTCCCCACCACTATTGCCGTGATGGTCAAAAGGTTCGCCGCCTTATCCGCCAGTTTCTGCACATTAGGCTTTGTTTCCTGCGCCCGCCTAATGAGATCCATTATTTGTGACAGAGCCGACTCCGCTCCAGTCTGCGTTACGGTAATCGTCAGCGAGCCGTCATTATTCACCGTCCCTCCGATTACTAAGCTTCCCTTCTTCTTCTCAATCGGCCGCGACTCTCCCGTCACCATCCCTTCATTGACACTCGATTCTCCCCTCACTACCTCTCCATCTGCCGGGATTTTCTCTCCTGGTTTTACCAAAATCATGTCCCCCTTCTTTAAGTCTTCTGTGTCTACTTCGTCTATTGCCTCTTGCCTAGTGCCTATTGCCTTAATTTTGTGCGCCGCAGGCGGAATAAGTTTAGCCAACTCCTTTAGGGCTCCCCCTGTCCCCACCACCGCCTTCATCTCCATCCAGTGTCCAAACAAAAAAGCCAGCACCAGCGTCGAAATTTCCCACCACAGCGATTCACCAGGAAATAAAAATGTCGCCGCCACCGAGAACAAGTAACCGGAAATAACAGCCAAAGACACCAGCGTTATCATGCCGTAGTTTCTGGTCCTAAGCTCATCCTTCGCTGCGGTGTAAAAAGGCCACCCTCCATAAAGGGCAATCACACTGCCCAAAAGAAACAGGAGAATATCCCGACCACCAACTTCAAAGCGAAACCCGAGCCACATTTGAATCTGCGGAGACAAAAGTAAGACCACCAAAGTAGCCGGCAAAATCACCCAAAACTTCCGCCGAAACTCCACCATCATCATGCGATGGTGCTCGGTATGATCGTGCCCCCCATGATCGTGTTCACCTTGGTTTAAATTTTTAACTTTTAACTTTTCACTTTTCACTAAATTCATTCCACATTTCGGGCACCGATCACCCTTGCCCCCCACTACTTCCGGATGCATAGGGCACACATATAGTGGGCTCTTTTCAGTGGCAACAGTCATGCGAATTTTTCCCATGTATATGGGTCTCCTTCTCCCGTTTTTCAAAGATGCGTTCCCACCACGACACCGACTTAGTTTCTTCTGTCTCCATCGCAGCTACTCTTGCTTTCGCGTTGCCTTCCCAACAACTATCCATCTCGTGCTGAGTCTCATCCCGCTTCACCAGCTTCATCCCACACTTCGGGCACCTGCCCGGCTTATCGGCCTGGACTTCGGGATGCATAGGACAGGTATAACGTACCGTCATAGTTTCTCAATCCTCTTAAGGATGTTTACCCTGAGCTTGTCGAAGGGCATCGGGCACACATACGTTTTCCTCATTACCTACCCCTTTCCTTTAAAACCAATCCCGTAGCCACCCTTGCATCATCTCTATTTCTTCTGACTGCGCCGAAATAATCGCTTCTCCAAGTTGCACGAGCTCTGGCCGTTCAGTTCGCGCAGGAATAAGTTCTGCCATCTCAATTGCCCCTTCATGATGCTCAATCATGTTTTCAATAAACGCTCTCTCAAACTCCTCTCCTTCCAAGTCTTCAAGATTTGCCACCATGTCATCCATGGTCATTCCTTCCCCACCATGCATCATCTCTTCCATCGCTTCCCCACTCATCATCTGCTACACCCCTCGACCCATTCCCATCATCCGCATCATGCCGTAGTTTTGCGTATTGACCGAATTACTGCTCACAAATAGTACTATCACCGCCCCGACCAGTCCACCAATAATGCCATACAATAAAGATTTATCCATCTACACTCACCTCCATCCTCTATGATTTATGATTTATGATTTATGATTTATGATTTTTCGCTACGCTCCACAACTACCCCCCTGCGCCCCCGAATAGGGTAAACTGCCTACTTTTTGATAAATGTTGGCTGCTCCCTGTGCCGAAGAGTAATCCGGCCCTAAAGCCATCTTGGCGTCAACATCCGCCCACTGAGTTCCTTGTCTCTCAAAATACGTCGCCACACTCAAATACGTATCCGGAAACCAAAAGGAATTGAGCGCCAAAATATTTTTAAAAATCTCCTCCTCACTCATTCCCGCCGCCGCCACCATCTCTATCGCTCCCAACGCCGCCATCCCATGATTACAATCAGGGAAAAACGTGCTATTACCACAGCACGGCCGATACACGTTCTCCGCAATCTCCTTCACTTTTTCTTGCTGCTCTGAAGTGAGGGGCACCAAGTCGTATCGCCCCAGGTATGTCGTCGCCTCGGCTCTCCCCAACGTCCAGCCTCCGGTCGAGGCAAAATTCCCCGCTTCATCTTTATACTCTGCTCCCATCGGTCCTTCGCTGTACGCCAAACTTTTCTGCGCCAATCCTAAGGCCCACAACAGATTCACCATAAAGTGACTATTATCAGAATTGATTTTTATCTTCTCAGTAGATCCTTTAGTTAAAATGTCCCGCTCCTCACTCGTCAACTTAGTCGCCTCCTCAAATTCATCCAAATCAATCACGCCGATTTCGATAAGTCTCGGTCCCATCTCACCCCATGATATAGGGAACTCAAACCCCTCTTTAGGCAAAACTTCGTTGGTTAAACTCGATAAATCCAAAATCTCCCCTCCCGCCCGCTCCCACGCCTCCATCCCCCCTTTAAGGTGCACCACATTGGTATACCCCATCTGCTTGAGGGTTCGTCCTGCCTCCTCACTCATCCGCCCCGTCTGACAATAAAGCACTATGGCCGCATTCTTGTCCTTGGGCAACAGCTTCGCCCGAGCCACCATCGAGTCGTATTCAATGAAATTATCCGTCCGCTCTATTTCACCTTCATATGGCACATGCACATTGATCAAGGCGAAATCCTTATCCTCCATTCGCTCTTTAAGCTCTTGAGCCGAAATCTCCTCCACTCGCTCCAACCGTTGAGTCAAGGAAAGCCACGGAGAGCGGAGCGATAGCCTCGGGAAATTACTCCCCACTATAAACACCAGTCCCAATAGGAGCAGTCCAATTCCCCACTTAAATCGCGTGTCCCATTCCAGCTGTTTTTGTCTCTTCTTTTTAGAAGTTCGTTTCACCATCTAGTTAAATAAAATAATTGAGTAACACATAAAACCCCACACTCAAAACAGTCATCGCCCCCAAAGGCACTACCACCCCCTGATAAGGAAACAGCACTTTCCCTCGCTGCTTTCTTATGAGTCCACTTAGTTTATCAGCCAACCAAAACCCCACGCCTCCCACGATTATCCCCAACGTCAACTTTGGCAAGTTCAGCAGCAGTCCGTTGTGTTCATTTATAAGCCCAAAGCGGTAAAAGGAAATCACCGTCGTCACCAAAACAAACAGGTAAATCGCCAATTCCTGAAATGGCACATAGCGTTTTTTGATCATGTTGGAAAGCCACAAAGCGCTCGCTCCCAACACCGCCGCTATCCACACCCCCGTAATCGTGTCGTCAATTCCTAAGACCCTGGAAAGCGACAAGCCTACTCCCGCTCCCGCCACACACAACGGGCAATGAGCGTAAGTTCTCTGCACCGCTAAAAATAGAAAAGTAATCAGCAAAAAGCTAAAAACTAAAATTGGCTTTAGTTTTAATGAAAGTTCTACGAATCGCATGGATGCTCTATATATATGATTTATGATCTATGATTTATGATTTAATTCACTACCGTTCCATCAAACGTCAGCTCTTTAATCCCTGCCGGATCAGAAAACGTTAGCCACACCATTCGTTCAAATGGCCCGACTCCCGTCGGTCCATGCGCTGCCGGATCAAAGGTAACGGTTACCGTCGCTTTCGCTCCTTGAGGAAATTCCATCCGTATGGGCGGGTTCCTATCGCCCCCATGCTCCATCCCAAAAAAGCGTGATTCGTTATCACTAATAGTCACCTTCGCCTGTGTACACATACAGCTTGTGGCAATTTTCTTTAAGGTAATCGCCGCTCCGGTTTCATTAGAGAGTGTATATTCTTTCGTCACCAACCCCCCATCAATCGCTACATCCCCAAGCTCATAGGCAGCTGGCGTTACCGTCACTCCCTATTCTTCATACACTCAAACTGTTTTTATGAAATAACCCCACGATCTCATCCACTACTTGCTTCTTTGGCAATTTAGCATGATGTCCCTCGCCCAAAACACACGTATTCAAATGACCCCGCAACACCAGTTCATCGATCTTTTTGAGTGCCGCTTGCACTGCCTGTGACTGATGCATCACGTCCGGGCAATATTTGTCCTCCTCCACCATTTGCCGCACCTTTTTCAAATGACCTTCAGCAATTGCTAGTCTCCTCACTACTTGTTTCTTGACACTGGTATCCATACGTTGTATCCTATCCCTATCCCCCGGTAGGGGATATATACAGATATTAAAATAGTTTCCATCAATTGTCAAGCGCTACTATGAACCCACCCAACAAAGCCGCCATCAACGCCCTCCTGCAAAAAGTAGAGAAAGTCACCCAACAACGTGAGCTCGACCTTTCCTCTGGCGAAGATCTGTCTATCGGCATCATGAACTTGATCTCCATCGAAGAGCACCTCTTCTTCACAGCCCAAAAGACCGGCAAAAAAACCTACCTCCCTCTTCTTAACGAGGTCCGCCTGATGAGAACTACCCTCTTAAAAGAAATCATCAAAGATTCAGAAGGCGAAATTTGGTGCATCAGCAAACACCTCCTTTCCGCCTCCATGCGCCTCATGGAAGTCGGCACCAAAGAACTGAAACTGGCCGAAGGTGCTGAGCTTGCCGAAGCAGAAAAACACGAAACCAAAGCCTGGAGTCTTTTCGAAAAATCCTTTAAGCTCTACTCCCTCTTTTGGGGCTTAAACCTCGAGCTCATTAAACCTGGTGAAATGGAAAGCAAGTCCGTCCCCATATCTCCCCAACTTCCCCAATCACCCCAAGACAAACCCCTGCCTTTCCTCATCAAACTCGGCCAAATCGTTCAGAAAGCCATCGACTGCTGTCGCGAGTAACCGCTACTTCCTATCCCCTTTTTTCCAAAAATATCTCGCCGCCGCCACAAGCACGGCCAGCACCGCTATCCACGTAATCAACCCCAACAAAGAATTCACCCCAGTACCAAATCCCATCATATTGTATCCACCACCAAAACCCATCATTTAGCCCCCACCTCCTTTCCAATAACACTCTCCCTCAATGATACACTCTATATATCGTGGTCTTAACTCGAAAGCATTGCATCCCCTGCCGCGGCGGCATTCCACCCCTCACACCCAAAGAAATCAAGCCCTTTCTTAAGCAGCTTAAATTGGACTGGCAAGTTATTAATGACAAAAAAATATCCCACCTGTTCGCCTTCAAAAACTTCCAACAAGCCATCGACTTCGTGAATATGGTTGCCAAAATCGCCGAAGCCGAAGGCCACCATCCTAACATCCACTTAACTGGCTGGAACAAAGTCACCATCGTCCTTTTTACCCACAAAATCCAAGGCCTCCACGAAAATGATTTTATTGTTGCGGCCAAAATCGATAAGCTAGTCAATGACCACCCTTAAGCCATCACTCAAATACTACAATCGTTTCCAACCCTTCATCAGCAATCCTCTCTGGCGTCTCTACATCCGTTGGGCTTACCACACCAGCCTCAGTGATCTTGGAAAATTGTCCCACCAGTCACCCTTTCAAACCAATAAACCAAGCGTGCTTCTCTGTGGCGTCGGGAGCCTCGTCACCGCCGAAGAATTCATCCGCTTCACCCTTAACCAAAACTCTGAAGCCAAAATTATCATCGTCGACCTTCGTCCACAACAGATTAAACAGATCAAACGACTCGCCCTGCAAAAATTCCCCAAAACTAATGTAAAGGCGCAAAAGCTAAACGCTCTTCATTTATTGAAAATAATCCCGCTTCAAAGTCTCGACTGGATCGAAACCGATGCCTTATTCGAGTTCTTATCTCCCTCTGAACTGAAGCGCCTCATCCACATCTGGCATCAGCTCTTAAAGCCCACCGGCTTCGCCACCACCCGGATCATCGTCAGTAATCCCCTCACCGATTGGCTGTTACTTAAGTTTGCCACCCGCTGGCTCCACACCAATTTTTACCGTCACCAAACCCAATCTCTAGAAAATTTATTTCTTCAAACAGGCTTCTTCTTCGTCTCAGACCCGACACCCATTCCCTATTTGAAAAGATACACCCTTACCCCTAAACCCTAGTGGCTAGTCGCTGAGATTAATCTCTCCCCCAATCAGTTGCTGCCACTGCGCCGTTGTCAACGCTCCCGTCACCTTTTTCCCATTCACAAAAAAGGTCGGCGTCGAATTCACCCCTAACGCAAACCCATCTTGCACATCCTGATCAATCCGATCTGCAAACTGCTCAATCTCCACCGATTGGCGAAAGGCAGTTACATCGAGTTCAATCTCCGCCGCATAATCGGCAAATTGACTTACTGGATCACCGCTGTCTTCCCACTCCTTCTGCCGCTCAAACAAAACATCATTCATCTCCCAAAACTTTCCTTGGGCACCAGCCGCTTCGGCTGCGAGTGCCGCGACGAAGGCATTCTTGTGCGTTGTTCTCAAGGGAAAATGGCGAAACACAAACGTCACTTCATCCCCATATGTCTCCAACATTTGTTTGACTGGGGGATAAGCCGCCTTGCACGCCGGGCACTGAAAATCAGCAAACTCCACCACTTGCACTCGTTCTCGTGTTTCTCCCGATTCTGTTGCCTCAGCTGACGCCGTCGCCGTAATCGTGTAGTCATCCTCCCGCACCAACCGCTCTGGGTCTGCAACCGCTGTAGCTTCTCCTTTGACTTGCTCTCCCTGTCGCTGAAACAAAAACGCCCCTGCCACTAAAAGCACGAGCGACGCCAAAACGATACCGACGACTACTTTTGTATTCTGCACAGGCCCTCCTTTAGAGAATTTGGTTATTGTACCAAATTGAGGCCTCAAAGACCAAAAAAAATCAAGCCGAAATCCTGCCGAAGCCGAAGGACGAAGGCGGATTAATCCCTCTCTACCAAAAAAGCCTATCCCCCACCTTCAAATTCCTTCTCTTTACCCAACCAGCAGCCACTTCCAACACCATATCCGCCGGTAGCATTGGCTTGTAAATCGTCCACCGCTTTTCTTCGGCGGTCTCAGGGTAAACATTTTCATTCAGATCAACCACTCTCCCATCACGAAGCCACACAAAGTCTAGAGGTATACGCATTCCTTTCATCCAAAACGAATGATATGAAGGCTCAGAAAAAACAAACAACATCCCGAGCATATCCGGCAACCACCGTACTCCACCCAAACCTCGCTGCCTCTCTCTATCAGTCTGAGCCACCGCTACCAGCACACACCCTAAATCGGACGCAGCCTTGTGCCCGACAAAACACGCCCGTCGCTCCGGCAATATACTCACCACACTTAACATCGCTACAGCCAAAAGCAAAACTATCGCCATCGCCAAAACACCGACTTTCACTAATTTCTTCTCAAATAGTTTTGTCATCTCTAAAGAGCAAAAAAGGCCATAAAGAGTAAAAATAGTTCCTATTTTTAATCGCCTTTTCTTTCCAATTACCAACCGAAGCAAAACCAAAAATAAATTATTTATCTCTATGCCTCATGGCAACAACCAACGCCAACCCAATAATGGTTGCACTCGTCGTCAACTCGTCACCAAGAACAAAACGTCTATATGCTTCATCTAAAGGAATTTTTAAAACTTCAACGTCTTCCGTAGATTCGAGATCCTGAGACAAATCCTGATCGACATTGTCAATATAAAAAATATGAAGTTTACCTCTCATTCCCCCAACCGGCATAAAACTCTTAAGTTTTTTTAATGAGCTAATCTCCACTAAACCTAACTCTTCTCTAGCTTCCCTTCGAGCAGCTTCAGCTAACACCTCCTCATCTTCGTCACCCGCATAACCCCCAGGAATTTGCACAATGTAATCGTTTACTGTCGATCGCCACTCTCGAACCATAAACACATTCTCTTGACGATCCAAAACAACCAAAGCAATACCCTCACCCATAACTACTTGATCGTATTCGGTTTTCTTCCCATTAATATCAACCCTCAACCTTACCACCCGAAATCTTCCGCTCTTGTACACACTTTGTTCATCTTCTATGTGTGGCATTGGTAAAACCTACCTCCTTTCTTTTGAGCCAAAATTCCCGTAAAGCTGTTCGGTACCACTTATATTTCCAAAAATTTCTTGGGATAAACTAACTAACTCCCGATCCCTAAAAAGATTCCTATAAAAATCATCGTTACTAAAATGACGCCACCGACCTTGCGTATCCATTTCTCTCCCTCTTCCAGCATACGACAACCCATCAAAAGAACTACCCCTTGCGTGCGGTGACACTTCATCTATACCAATATCCAGGTTTTCTTCTCGTCCAAAGTGGTCTCGTAAGAGATCATCCCTATATCCTTTGTCGGCAAACCACTTGTTATAGCTAAAACCTACTTTGTCACCAATCAGGTTAGTTCTCCCAAGATACTCTCTTGCGTATGATTTCCATAGCTCAGCAATCTCGGGCCAATCTTGTTTCTGCATGGCAATGACGAAGCCTTCCTTTTCTGCGGTTCTTAATCTTTGTAGCCTACTGGCAAACGCATTGAATGGATCGCGAAGTAAAAGAAATTTATGCTTAGTCGAGTCGCTGAGAATTGTATCTTCACTGACAACTGTTGGTAATTTAGGGATCAAGGCCAAGGGAAGATCTTCATAACTTAATAAGGTTAGCACATTGCTGCTTGGTGAAGTTATACTTATGTCTCGTGGTCGTAAACGCCTAGGTGGTACCGCATAAGGAGCAAACACATCGTTAAAATGAATTGCAGTTCCCTTATCAGTATCGGAAAAAGCGTTCTTTTGTAGCCAATTAATTATGGCATGACTTCCTGACCTTCTCATGCCAATAAAATGCACCAGTTGTCTCATTATTCAGTAGCCGAGATTATACAAGACCCAAACTCAGCAGCACAAACACCCCCAAAAACACATACAAAAAAATCCGCATTTCTCGTTCACTGACACGTCTCTTTATTTGCCAAAAAACTTTTTGCGCAAAGTACTCTTGCCCCCGTCGCCAATCCCGCCACAAATCAGAAAGCAGATGGAGCCCCAACCCCATCACCACTCCTTGGGCCAAAAAGTCCGCTGTTGTCGTCAGCGCAAAAGTAGCCAAAAACACCCACGCCACCACAAACAAGAAACTTCGAGTGGTTAATTTAGTCTGCTCTCCTCTTCGCAGATTGATAGTCTCCACCGCCTCTCTCAATTTTCGGCTCGCGACCAAATACTGCACCTGCGCTGAAAGCTGCTCATGTGGATGGGTCAGATACACATACACCCACCTGTCCAAAAACACCAACCCATACCCAATCACTATCCCTACCCCGAGCCACACCACTCCCGCGTCCCACCGCCACCGCCAAAGCAAGATCAAAGCTAAATAACCCACCAGCGCTAAAAGATGTTCCCGCAAAAGCTCCCGCACCTCTCCATCTAACCACACCTAAACCCTAAACGTCTACCCTGAGCGTAGTCGAAGGGCTAGATCCTAGTCGCTAATCTTCGTTTCTCGAATCTCAAACTCATTCTTTCAGCTCCCCAAAGACCTCCTCTGCCACACTCATCGTCGCCTCAATCTCTCTCTCAGCATGACTCAACGACATATACCCAACTTCCAGTGACCCAGGAGCCAGATAAACACCTCTTCGCAACATCCCCCAAAACCATCTCTTAAACATCTCCCTGTTCGTCCTAATCGCCGTTTGGTAATCCTTAATCGGCCCCTCCTGAAACGAAAGCCCAAATATCGACCCTTGAGCTTGGGCAACAAGTGGCACCCCCGCCGCTTCAGCCACAGTTCTGATCCCCGCCACCAATCTCTGAGTCTTATCTGCTAACTGCTCATAGACTCCAGGCTTCTTAAGCTTTCGTAGTTGCGCAATCCCTGCCGCCATTCCGATAGCGTTTCCTGCTTGAGAACCTGCTTGAAACACCCTTCCCATGGGTGCCACGTGTTCCATAATCTCCCGCCTTCCACCATAGGCACCAACCGGCAAGCCGCCGCCGATGACTTTTCCTAAAGTAATCAAATCTGGCTTGACTCTATGCACTGCCTCTCCCCCTCCATAAACAACCCTAAATCCACTCAATACCTCATCAAAAATTAATACCACTCCATATTGCCAGGTTAAGCGTCGCAAACCTGGTAAAAAATTATCCTCGGGCAGCACCAACCCCATATTCGCCGCCATCGGTTCCACTATAATAGCCGCCACCCTCTCACCCTCACTTTCCAATATCTCTTCTACCTTTTCTAGGCCGTTATAAGGCGCCACCAAAGTATCCGCAGTTGTCGCCGCCGTCACTCCAGCCGAAGATCGCCCGTCACCAAAAGCAATCCCCGTTTTCGTCCCCACCAGCAAACTATCAGCATGTCCGTGATAGCTACCCGAAAAGACAATAATTTTGTCCCTTCCGGTGTATCCCCGAGCCAACCTTACGGCGCTCATGGTTGCCTCAGTACCAGAGTTCACAAACCGAATCTGTTCTATATCTGGTATCGCCTCGTTAATCAATTTTGCAAGCACCACTTCAAGGCTCGTCACCGCTCCAAACCCGCTGCCCAACTCTGCTTGCTCTTTGATCACCGCCACTACATCAGGATCCGCGTGACCCAGGATAAGTGGCCCCCAACTCAAAACATAATCAACATAACGATTCCCGTCCGCATCCCACACATAAGGCCCCTGCCCTCGCCACAAAGCCACCGGCTCTCCCTCCACCGCCCCAAAAGCTCTAATCGGGCTACTCACTCCTCCTGGCATTAACTCTTGGGCCTTCTCATAAATTAACCTGGAACCTGGCAATCCCTCCATAACATCTCCTGAGTGAAAGTAGAGATGCTCAACAATAACCTATAACTATGATTTAACCAAATTATGTTAAAATAGCCTGGATGAACTCCAAAAAAATTGCTCTTTCACCCCAAAGCTTAGCTCTGCTCAAACTCCTCTCAAAGGAAAAATCACTCACCGCTCAACAAATCGCTAAAGAGCTCACCATTCTCCCCCAAGCCGTCTACCGCCTCACCCAAAAACTAGCAACCGCTGGTTTAATTCAACCAATCGGAAAATACCCTGTCCGATTTCAAGCTAAAAATCCCCACCAAGCTATGGAAAACTACCTCTTGCTCCAAAGAAACTGGTTAAACCATTATTTCGCCAAAAGTCAGTCAAGCCCCCTCCCCTCACCAGGTCCTCTCGACATCTCTTTCCTCCAAGGCAAACAAGCTCTTTTAGACCAATTCATCAAAGACGTTCCCCTCGCCCAAAAAGAAATCAAATTCATCATCGTTGGCCTTGAGGTTCCCCCAGAGGTTATCTACGCCCAAAAGCAGGCCCTCGATCGGGGCGTCGCTTTTAAAATCCTGGTTCAATACGTTACCGAAAAAAATCGCCTCATGCTCAAAAGCTGGCTCAAAATGGGCTATCACGTCCGCTCCAGTGAGCCCATCGGTGGCCACCTCTTTATCTTTGATACCCAAATCGCTTATCTTGGCGCCTACGACCCCCAAGATCCCACCAAACGCCTCGTCGTCCGCTTCGCCAATCCGTCAGTTGCCAAAACCCTCAACGCTCTCTTTGACGACCACTGGCAGAAATCAAAGCCTATAACAAGATCATAAAACCGGGCCAGTGGCCCGGGTGAACTTTTAAATTTTCGGCGCTAGCCGAAAAGCGTTACAGAGAACCACGCGTTTACGCGGGGGTATCTATTTCGTAGGCAAAACCTCAAAACTCTCACTGCCTTCCAGATCTTCCCATTTCACTTCAACTTTATCTACTTCCGCCCAACGACTCCCCTCTTTGCACCACACTATCATTTCTTCAACTTTTTCCTCTTCTCCCTCGAATACCGCCTCTACCCTCCCATCAACCAAATTTCGTATCCACCCAGCGATCCCCAATGCTTCCGCCTGCTCGCGGGCTCGATAGCGAAAACTCACTCCCTGAACTTCCCCGGTGATAAAAACATGCGCCCTAACTAACATAAATCTTCTCGAGTAAAAACTTAAAAAATTCCGTAACTCCCATACACTGTAGCGTGGTAGTTACTCCAATGCGTGGTAGTTACTCCAATTTCCATAGATGTTTACTCAAGTCAACGTGAATAACGTCTCGAAACTTCACTCCTTCGGCCAACAGTCTTCGCCGCTGCTCCTGCCAGCCATCTCCGCCAAAGGCGGATCGGCCTTTGGTCGAAAAAGCAAAATTAGGCGCCAGCCTTCCGTCTTTGTCTACCACCCTATGGCACGGCACTTCTCCTTCATCCGGATTCGCATGCAACGCCTGCCCCACCCGCCGCGCATCTTTAGTACCTAAGCTGCGCGCAATCGCCCCATAGGTTGTCACCTTTCCTGCTGGCACCTTTCTCACGATCTGGTACACCCGTTCAAAAAAGTTCATAATTTCGTCACTCTAAAGTATAGTATAGACAGTCTTATATGGTTCTCGCCATCGAAGCTGAGCCACCATTTCAAGAACTTCGTGACACTATCGACTACTTCCTTAAGCTCCCTATCGTTCTAGCCGGAGCTATTCTCTTCTTCTCTCTTATGTATCTCGACCAAGCTCTCGAAGACTTCACCCTCATGATGGCTCTCGAAGCTGACGGCAAAGACCCTTTTAAATGGAAACAGTATATTGAAAGCGGCGAAGTAACAGTGCTCCCCTCCCCGGCACCCGGTTACCCAGGCTATCCCGATATCGATCGCTACGAGACCAATTATCCTGGCCTACCCAAAACCTAACTAACCTTCTAGGGCACACCAAAACTCATTGACAATACCATTGTACTAATGTACGATGATATCGCTATGAAGTGGGTCACTACCAACATCAGGTTCCCTGAAGATCTTTATGTAGAGCTCAAACTTGAGGCTGCTCGCCGCCGCACCAGCCTCGCCTCCATCATCCGCCAAAAAGTCGGCCCCCAAAAAATATCCACTGAAAAAACTCAAGTCAAAAAAATCATGCATCAACTAGAAAAACTTGCCCAAGAAAACTCGCGACAAAACCCCCGTATCAGCTTTAGTCAAAAGTTAATTGCCATGCGTTACGAACAATGATCGTCATTGACGCTTCCGTCGGTTTCAAGTGGCTTAACCAAGAATCTCACCACCAACAAGCCCTGCAGCTTCTGCAATTGCACTTAGAAAATACCCATCAAATCCTGGTTCCTAGTCTCTTCTTCCTCGAAATAGCCAACGCTCTGGTCACCAAAACTTCAACCACCCCCACCACTGTCAAAAAAAACCTCAACCTCATTAACAGCTTTAATTTAAAAATCCACTCTTTCACCAAAGCGGACTTACTGCTCTCAACACATCTCGCTCAAAAACACCACACCACTATCTATGACATGCTCTATGCGGTCATCGCCAAAGCCAATCATACTGACCTCGTCACCGCTGACACCAACTTTCTCCATAAAACCCACTTTCGCCACGTCAAACTTCTGCAAGACTTGCCCCTGTTACGCTAGACCACCCCTCTTCTTCGCAAATACCTTTTGTACTTTTTGTACATCTCATACTTCTCATACTTCTCCTTATTTCGTATATGATTTATAATTTTTGATATTTGCTCTTATCTCCCTTCCATACCTTCCGTACTTTCCATACTTCTCGTACTTCTCATACCTCCCCTCATTCCGTATATGATTTCTGATATATGATTTATGATTTCTCTTCACACCCCTCCATACTCCCGCAAACTCTCCACCGACCGTAACACCCCGATGAGCACCTCGTCCATATCTGCCTTACTCATCCGCAGTCTCAGCTTCACCGGCTCTTCAAAACAAACTTGATCTCTGCCTTCTTTCACCCGTTTCCCCATAAATTGTACTATCCTAGAGAGCCACTCATCGTGCCGGCTCACAAATCCTCCCAGATGCCTCCTGATCACAAAATGCTTCCCATTATCGTGATTGAGGTGCCAATAAATTGGCAAACTACTCCTTTCTGCTCTCTCACAAAACAACCGCCACAATCGCTCTCTGCGCTTCTCCGCAGGAAAACACCGCCAAAAGTGAGCCGTATCAAACACCATTTTCGCCAACCCCATTTCTTCGGCAAAAGCCAACACATCCACCGGATTAAGGGGATCACCCCACCGCTGCATCCCTAAAGCTAGTTCATTATCACCAAACGGAAAGACAATATGTTCATCGTTCTCCACCACTAACCGCCTATTTAACATCTTAGGCTTCGGTCCCGCCTTAGCCTCAAGTTGAAACAACGTCGGCGCGTGCAACAAAAGTTTGGCCCGCGGCAGCTTCATTGTTGCCCGATAAGATTCGCCCACCCAAGCCATAAACAGGTCGTAAAACAGTACTTTCGCCCGCTTGTGAATTGGCAGGCCCCTCATCCTCCCCCCGATTGCCTGAAGATCGTAATCCACCCTGCCGTGCACCGTCACCACCCGCTCCCCGAGCCCAATCCGCTTGATCCGATTGATCAAAAGCGACAGCAAAGGTTCCCTCATCGCGGCCACTACCTCAAGTCCCACTCCAATCCGTATGCCTCGACCTACCAAATCATGTTCCAGCCCTTCTATCACCCGCTGCCATTGGCGGGGGGAAATTTGTCCCATCATCGTCGTCGACACTACAATTTTCGGCTCGCTCATGCATTAATGCTAACAAAATATAAATGTTCAAAATACCCTTTGCGGAGTCGATGCAGCTTCGCCTCTTTTCAACTCTTGAAAGCAGGAACTGACCGAAATTAAAATTGCTTTTCAAACCGCTTTTGAACCAAGCGCTTCAAGGCCAGGGCTGCGAATACCGCTTAAAAACCATCACGCCCTGAAAGCGACTTCAAAGCGTGCCCTTTTCTCGCCACTCTTTTGGGCACGCAAAAGAGTGGCAAATTCTCTTGGTCTAACAAGAAATGAATTGTTTCTAAAAATAATTTAAAAACAGTGTTTTCAATCCAAAAACACTTGCGTCACCATCTTGCCATACACTCCTGTATCAATTACTCCTATTGCCCCACGGCGATAATCTGGCGCCAAAATGTTCTCTCGATGCCCCTCGCTTGCCATTAAACCTTCATGCACGAGTTCCACTGTTGGCGCTAATGCCAAGTTCTCTCCCGCCAGACTAAAGTCAACTCCTGCTTTAGTTAATCTATCGCCCACCGTCTTTCCTTCAGGCGACACATGAGAAAAGTACCCTCGCCGCGCCATATCTTCGCTATGTCCCCTGGCCACTCCCACCGCTGCCCCCTCCCACGTCAGTGCCCTCAAGCCTCGCTCTCCCCGCTCCTGGTTAACCAACCGAAAAATTTCCTGCTCCGCTGCCTCATCCACTTCATACTGTACTTCAGTCAACTCAAAGCCCAAATCCAACCGCTCGGGCGACTGTGCCGGTATCGTCAAAAATGACAAAGTCTCCCGCGCCGCTTCTCCAAAAATAGCGTCTACCTCTCGCTCCCACCCGCTCGCTTTTCGCACTAACCACCCACCCAAAGGTGACGCCGCCACATCTTGCTTAATTTTTGGTTTGACCGGCAATGCCGTCACTGCTGACAGTAACAAACCTGCCATCACTAACCCTGAGACAGCTGAGAGGGGCAGACTCATTCCTCCCCGCCACCACTTGGGAAAGTGTTTGTGCGGCATCCGCTCAACCAGTCCATTAAAAACCCACACCAATAACTCTTCCCCACCATACGCGATCAGCAAAAACGCCATTGCTTGCGCCAAACCCCGGGACAAAGAGAAAGCTTGCATCAAAAATGGGGTCACACTCGCATAGAACCGGAAGGCCAAAAGCACTGCTCCCACAAAAGACCCAAGTTGCCCAAGCAATATAAAAATGCCTTTCTGCCACCCATCCCACACAAAATACGCCACTACTCCCACCACCACTAAATCCACCAAATTACCCTGAAAAGTCATAAACCAATAATACCAATAACCCAATAAGTACCAATGTCAAATAAATACCAATTTCCAATTATCCTTATTAGTCATTGGTTTATTGGTATTTATTGGTACTTATTAAAAATTAGTACTTATTCTCTCTCATAGAGAGGTTCACCTCGCTTGAGTTTCGCCACAGCCCACAAGAAAAGCTTACCTCTGTGGCGCACATTCCGCGCGTCTTTCACAAAAACTCTAGCTTTTTCCAAAAGCCCCCTGTCCTCTGTCTTAGCCAGCTTGATATACAAAGATTTATTCTTCTCCTCCCCCATCTCCATCGCCAACCGATATCCATAATCCTGAAATTCGTGGGTTATATATTTACCTTTGTCATCCAGGTTGTAGCCCAAAAGAATCTGACCAATTGATTGAACCTCCCCCCCCCTCTTCTTCATAAGTCCACTCTCATTGATACTTTTTGTACCTTTTGTACCTTTTGTACTTCTTGTACCTCTTTTTCACTCCTCATCTGCCTCCACCCAAGCTACCAAAGAGTCTCTGCCCTAGTTCATCCGTAACCGCCTCTATCACCCCACTAACGCGTATTTTCTCCTCAACTGTAAAAGGCTGCAGCACATACTCTTCACCAGATATCTTCACCCCTTTCAGGCGTACACTTGACACAGCGTCTAAACTCTCTAGAGACGCTGTGTCATCCTGAGCGGTTCTGGCGCGATGCCTGCCCTGAGCCTGTCGAACGGGTGACGCGCCAGAAAGTCGAAGGATCTCTCCTCTATTTTCTATGCCCACTCGTACATGCCAAAAATCCTTTGTTCCCAAAGCTGCATAAATTGACTGCAACCCATTGTGCTGCTTCGGCCCTTTCCCTTTTTGGATTTTGTATTCCCCCAAATTAATATCCAAATCATCATGTACCACATATAGCTTATCCATCGGTACTTTATAAAACCCCACCACGCTCCCGACTGCTTCACCACTCCGGTTCATAAACGTCTGTGGCCGCACCAAGCATGTCTGCGACTCATGATGGTAAAACACCAATGATGCAAACTTTTTTTCTATATGCGGCGATACAGTCAATTTCCCTATCAGCTCATCAATGACCATAAATCCCACATTGTGCCGCGTCTGTTCATAGCGCTTTCCCGGATTACCTAGTCCTACCACCAGCTTCATAGATATGACTTAATTATCCCCATTGTAACCTCTTTTGCGTTTAGCTCTTAATCCCTTTTGAAAGCTGCGCCGCAGAAAGTTGCAGTCGAGGCTGAGGGGAAAGCAGGAACTGACCGAAATTAAAATTGCTTTTCAAACCGCTTTTGAACCAAGCGCTTCAAGGCCAGGGCTGCGAATACCGCTTAAAAACCATCACG
>JACOWY010000075.1 GCA_016176555.1 Candidatus Chisholmbacteria bacterium
TCGATAAAATAATTGGCATCAAGAAAGATCCATGCCATACTTTTGCCTTAAATGTTTTCTGTAAATTTTTTCCCGCTCTTTATAGGCAAGTTTAGGCAAATTTAATTTTTTTGCTGCCTCCTGAATTCTTTTAACGCCTTCTTCTGTTAAAGGTTTAGCATCATAAACTGGCTTAATTTCTGCCACCACTTTCGATCGATGAATTAAACCTACAGACCGACCCTCCTGTAGAGTCTTAATCAGGTCTTTGGATCTTGTTCGGAGCTCGGTGGTGGTGATAACTTGCATATTTTAAATATACACTTAAATGTACATTTATGTCAAACCTTAAATGCGCTGACCAGGTACCGACTGGTACCTGTGCAGGGGCGGCAGGATTCGAACCTGCGACCAACCGTTTTGGAGACGGCTACTCTACCAACTGAGCTACGCCCCTAAGTTTCTAGAATGTAGAAGTATTGTACCTCAATACTTCATCCCAAACCAAAAGTACCCACTTGATCCCGGGATTAAAGAGCCTGGCCAGAGGCCAAGCGGGCAATCCCGGGATCACTAATCAACTATTTCAAACTACATCACTTTATCTGGAAAAATGGTAGAATGCCCCTTCTACATGAGCATCAAATCCCGAGTCCGAAAAATTCGCATCAAGCTCGCCACCTTTTTTACCAGCCACTGGAAAAAAGTCGCGGTCGGCCTCGTCGTTCTGGCTATTGCCTATCCCATTTCTCGCCGCACCATCTTTAAACCCGCCCCCCGCTACGAAACCGCCGAAGCTCAAGTCAAAACCCTCACCCAAACCCTCGAGGTAACGGGCACTGTCGATGCCGACAAAAAAGCCCTCATTCACTTCCAAACCCCCGGCCGCCTCGCCTGGGTGGGTGTGCGAGCCGGCGACGGAGTACAACAGAATCAAGCCATCGCTTCGCTGGACAAATCCATTCTCAAAAAGCAACTCGAAAAAGACCTCAACGCCTATATGACGCAAAGGTGGGATTTTGACCAAATCCGTGAAGACAACTTGGTCACCACCGACAATTACGATCAATATAGCTTTTCTAACACCATCGAACGCCTCATCGAACAAGAACAATTTACCTTAAACTCCACGGTTTTAGACGTCGAAATCCAAGATATCACCAACCGCACTGCCACTCTCACATCTCCTATCTCGGGTGTCGTCACCCAAATCGACACCCCCGTGGCTGGCGTCAATGTCGCAGTTACCGACATCTTCACCGTCGTCGACCCCCAAACGCTATATTTCGAAGTCGAAGTCGACGAAAGCGACATTGGTCTCGTCTCAGTCGGCCAAAAGGCTGAGATCACCCTCGAAGCCTTCCCCGACCAAACGTTTGCAGCCGAAATTACCTGGATTGACTTTGCCGCCTCTACTTCTGATTCCGGCGGCACCGTCTTTATCGTCAAACTCTCGCTCCCGCTTTCAGCGGCTACCTTCCGCTTGGGCCTCACTGGCGACGCCACCATCACCCTGCAAGAAAAACCCGCTGCTCTCTCCGTTCCCCTCGACGCTATCGAAGAAAAAGAGGGTCGCACCTTTGTGCGAGTCCTCAACTCCGATGGTTCTATCACCGAACAAGATGTGACGCTGGGCCTCGAGACCGACGACGACATCGAAATTGTCTCTGGCCTCGAAGCGGGCCTCACCGTCATCACCGGCGAACGGAACTGACCGATCCGGCAACTGCCGGAGCGGGAATTCCGGAAGGAGCGGCAGCGGGCTGATCCGGCGACAGCCGGAGAAGACCTTCCGCCAGCCGAGGCAAGGCATTCCGGCAGGCTTTCAAGGGGCGTCATTTCTTTCGTCAATTTCTTTGGACGAGCAAAGAAATTGACACTTTACTTCTTGCACGAGCAAGCAAACAACAAAAGTCTAATTCTAAAGAAACTTTTTATGTTATGGTTAAAAAAACTCCTCTACTCCAACTCCACGATGTCTCCAAAATCTACTTCATGGGTGGCGACGACCCAAAAACCAAAAAGGTAGAAAAATCCCGCCAAGTCGTCGCCCTCAATCAAGCTTCGTCGAAAATCGCCCTTCAGGCTCAGGCAAATCCACCCTCATGCACCTCATGGGGCTTTTAGACACCCCCACAGCGGGCAAAATCATCTTCGAGGGCACGGACACCACGCGCTTCTCCGAACCCGAGCTCGCGAGATTAAGAAATAAAAAAATCGGCTTCGTCTTTCAAAGCTTCAATCTCCTCCCTCGCACCACGGCTGTGGAAAACGTCGGTCTGCCCCTCATCTATAGTGGCGTCTCCCGCGACACTCGCCGCGAGCGCGCCAGCGCCATGCTCGCCAAAGTCGACCTCTCCCCCAGGTTAGAGAATACCCCAGCTCAGCTTTCAGGCGGCCAGCAACAGCGCGTCGCCATCGCCCGGGCGCTCATTAACGACCCCTCGATCATCTTCGCCGATGAGCCCACCGGCAACCTCGATACCAAATCGGGGGCCGCCATCATGGCCCTCTTTAAAAAGCTCAACCAGGAAGGCACCACCATCATCCTCGTCACCCACGAGATAAATGTCGCCCGGGCTGCCAGCCGCACCATTCGCCTGAGGGATGGAAAAATAGTGTCGGATACAAGAAATTAACCTAAGGAAATCCTAAATCCCAAATCCTAAATCCTAAACAAATTCAAAACTCAATGATCAAAATCAAAAATTTTTGGACATTTGAATTTAAAAATTGGAACTTGTTTAGAAATTAGGAATTAGAACTTAGAAATTTTTACGACGACCTATGAGATTTCGCAACATTTTTAGAGTCGCCTTTCGCTCCCTTCTGACCAACAAAACCCGCTCGCTCTTAACGACCTTGGGCATCGTCATCGGCGTCATGGCCGTCATTCTCCTCGTTTCCCTAGGCTCCGGTCTCGAAAAACAAATCACGAAGCAGTTTGAAGATCTAGGCACCAACCTCCTTTTCGTCATGCCCGGCAAGTTTCATTTTCGCGATGCGAGAGAAGGCGGCCCCCCCGGAGTGGCCATTAACAAAATTACCCTCAAGGAAGCTGAAGACGTCGCCAACAAAGCCAAGGGCGTGGTGGGCACCCTGCCAGTTGCTTCCACCAACGCCACGGTGAGTTTCCGCTCGGAAGAAACTTCTACCTTTGTCATCGGCTCTAACCCCGACTACGAAACCATCCGCAAATCACCCGTGACTTCCGGCCACTGGTTCGGTAATTCAGACGTGGCCGCTTCCCGCCGCGTCGCCGTCGCTGGCACCACCGTGGTCGAAAAACTCTTTGGCTCGCAAAATCCTTTGGGCGAAAAAGTGGATATCGGCGGCAAAAAATACGCCATCATCGGTGTGCTGTCGGAAAAAGGCGGCACCTTCGGCTCCGATCAAGACGACCAACTCATCATCCCCATTACTAGCCTGCAAAAGCAATTTAATATCGACAAATTGAGCTACTTTTATGTCCAAATAAAAGACCCGGAAAATGCCGACGCCACCACCGAAGAAATTACCAAAGTCCTTTCCCGCAAGCTCGACGCCGACGAATTCTCCGTCGTCAACGCCCAAGAATTACTCGCCACTTTCCGGCAAATTTTAGGCACCCTCACCGCCGCCTTGGGTGGCATCGCCGCCATTTCGCTCTTGGTCGGCGGCATTGGCATCATGAACATCATGCTCGTCACCCCCATTTGGGCCGTCCTCGTCGCCTTCGGCGTTTCTGCCTTAGTGGGCATCATCTTCGGCGTCTTCCCCGCCCGCAAGGCTTCCCGTCTATCTCCTATAGAGGCTTTAAGATATGAATAACAGGGACTAAAACTATGCCTCGAGAATTTCCTTCAACCGAAATCCCACCCCTATCTGACCGCTCGTTAGTCGTCTCAATCGGGTCTGACGGCAGTGAAGGCTCCGATGTCGTTCACCTTAGAGAAAATCGGTTTGCTGTCGTCGATGGTCCGGATTGGGGCAGGAACGATGCGATAAGACAGGTAGCTACCCAAGCTGCCCAACTGCTTACTTCCAAAAATCTGGATACATACTCCGATGGCTCAATCGATCCCTTATTCGGCCAACATCATGAATTAGCCCACACTACGTTTGCCGCTGGCAATACCGCCCAAAGCTTCCTCCACGGCTACGCCCGA
>JACOWY010000017.1 GCA_016176555.1 Candidatus Chisholmbacteria bacterium
CGCAGGTGGGAAGGTGCACTCCGATGAAATCGGAGACCTTCCGTCGCGCTCTACTTCGCAGTTACCAATGTTCCTTCGGCCAGCTCAGGGTAAACGCTTCGTCTACCAAAACCATCCGAAGGCCAAGTATTCTTGCTTCAGGCTCGAGTCAACGCTTCTGTGTCAACCCCGCCCAAACCAAGCTTGCCACGCCTGCCACGTTTTACGTGGTTTAAATCTTCGATTTATTACGTGGACTTGCCACGTTATACGTGGTTCTGATCTTAAGACCAGAAGTAGATCCTGTTACAAACAGATTCCGCTTCAAATCTCAAGATTATTAACGCTTTTGGTCGCAAGCTGATCAGGATAGCTTCGCGAATTCTTAATGCGCATAAGCAAGCCTGAACTCCGTAGGATCAGGCAGCTTTTATGCGCACCGTATGAGCGAAGCGTTAATTCCTGACAGATCGACCAACGCGTGCCCTTTCTTTGGTTCGTTTCTTTGGGCACGCAAAGAAATGAACAAATTATTAACTTTTCAATCTGGTTGAAACCAGAAGAAAACCTTGGCTTTCCCAAAACTTTCTTCCGATCTCACCCGTGCTTGCCCTGAGCCTGCCGAAGGGATATACTAACTCCATGCAAACCAAACTCCTCAACTATCGCATCATCGTCGAACCAGACAAGCAAACTGGTACCAACAAACCCGGCTACACGGCTTCATGTCCCACTCTCGGCGTTGCCGACGACGGCGACACTATCGAAGCAGCTCTCCACAACGTTCGCGGTGCCATCCAAGCCTACGTCGCCAGCCTTGTAGAGGATAATCGACCCGTGCCCATCGACAAGCCGGAAAAAGACATCGTCACCACTACCCAAGTCAACATCTCAGGTAATTTCCGTACCATTTAATGCCCAAGCTACCTCAAATCAAACCTCGGAAAATTCAAAAAGTTCTCACCAAACAAGGCTTCATCCCCAGAACTACAAAAGGTAGTCATGTCGTTTTCAATCATCCCGATGGCCGTCGCACTGTGGTCCCAGTTCATAATTATCCAGTCAGAATTGGTACGCTCAAAGCGATTCTCAACCAAGCAAAAATTTCTGTGCCAGACTTCCTTAAACTTCTTTGATTTGACCTACTCCGACCTCTTTAGTCTTCTTTCCTAAATCATGAGTTACTGGTTAAATGTACCCATGAGCTCAAAAACTTTCTGCGACATCTGCCACCGAGAACTTAGGCATTCCTTCAAATATCCATTCGTTGCCGTCCATAGCTGGGGTAACATCAAAGGTGAGTACTGTCTCAACTGCTGGCTAGACCAAAAGAATTGGACAATCATCCATCAAGATCCCAAACCAGTCAATTTGTCTCTTCCTTCTTAAACTCTTGTACCTCTTGTACTTCTCGTACATTTTGTACTTCAGTTTTTTTGCTTCTTAACTTGTCAAGGAGCAAACGTCAGTTTGCGACGTAGACCCGCCGAAGCAAGCGGCTCGCGAAACGGCTGAATAAGCAGTCTGCGCGAAGCAGTGTTGCGAATGGCTGGGTCAAAGAGCTATAAGCACGCACTATTCGCTATATGCTATTGGCTCTTAGCTAATCTGGGCAGTTGTCATCTCACCAAAAAGGAAATTTTCGTGGGACGAAAACTGCCCACAGGAAAGTTAAGCTCCAAATCCTAAATTCGAAATTCGAAACAATGACTAAATCTCAAATTCATGAAAGTTTAAAAATTTCAAACCTGCGACGCCAGCGACCGAGGAAGCCCCTAAGACTACTAACCACTCCCCTGGCCCAGCCTCAGGCAGCTTCTCGACCACGGGGCGCTCAATACACACTTGCGCCGTGTCTTTATCGTCATCTTCAGGAATGTGCGCTGTGGCCACGTTTACCACACAAGTAGTTTGACCTTCAGGCAAACGGTCGGCGGTGACCACTTTGGTCTTTATCTCAAAATCCCTTGATTCGCCAGCTTTCATATCTTTGACGTCAAATTTGATCTCACGAGTGCTAGAGTCAAAGCTCGCGCCTTCGGGACCAGAGACATATTCAAATTCATTGGGCAACACATCTTTCACTTCAATCTTGTCCAAGAAAACACTGGAGGTGTTCTTAACCGTTAGTTTGAAAATCACTTCTTGCGTCGCCGTAAACTTGTGGTCAGAGGTAGAAAGGTTGTCAACAAACACGCCTTCAGTCCCCTTATCTCCCGGCTTAAAGACGAGCTTATCTATGAGCACCTCACCGCGAGGACACACACCGCCAGCGTAGCCACCATACAACTCTTGACAGCCGCTGGAAAGGACAGAGTTAGCAACAAAAAAACCCGCCAAAACACCCAGGGCGAGAAGTAAAGGTTTGACCAACAGCTTAGTCATGTGATCTGTGTAAATCTGTTACTTATCCGTTTAATCTGTGTTCTTCTACCTTCTGTGTAGATCTGTGTTTTAAAAAGAAAAGTCCTGTGTGTTAACAGCAGGACATGGTCATAATACGTTAAGTATTAATGGCAGTTTCCGTAAGGAAACAACACATAATGTATCAAACCAAATCTTAATTGTCAAGCGTTATAGGCCGCCTTCGGCTTAAGCACACAGGATAAACAGGATTACTACAGGATTAAACCGGAAAGAGTCCAGTTTTCTCCCGCTATATTCCTGTTATTCCCGTGTGCTTGCTGCGGCTGCGCCGCAACCGGCTCCGCAAACACCACTAAGCGCTGCGCCGTCGTCCCCGGCGGGTAGCATGTCTGCAGCACCAGCCGCTCCACGTGCCCATTAGGGTCAAAAAACGACACATCCTGGGGCTCATAAATTCCCTTCCCCGTCACCCAGTACACATAAGCCTCTCCTTCTCTATACAAGTAGATCTTATCGCCTACCTCTAGATCTTTTAAGTTATAAAAAAGCGCGTTCCACGCTGCTATATTCCACTCAAAATCTGTCGAGTGACCAAAGATAAAGTTGTCCCCCAATTCTCCTGGTCCCACCGAACCCTTAGCTTGAGCCAAGCCTTCTCTCAAAGCCTGCATATACACCTCAGGCTTATTGGCGTCTACTTGAGGCATCACCTTTGAGTTCACGCCTATTTTAGGAATCATCAGACCAAATTCACGGCTCTCAGGTTCAATATGGGCCATCGCCGGCTTGCCCTGAGTTGGGTCGAAGGGATCTTGACTGACATAGTCAGAAAAGGTCACTTGAGCAACCTTACGCTGCTCTTCTTGTACTTCGGCTGGCGCTACTGCCAACATCCCTTCCCGCCACAATTGCTCTACTTGAGCTAGACCGATTGGGCCCAAAAAAAGCATCAACATAAAAGCCGCCAGAGAAACAAACACCAACCCTAAGGCAAACGACAGCTGCGCCTCCAATTGCGTTGATAAGCGCCTAAAGTGGGATCGAGGCACCACATGCCGCCACCCCAAGAGAGCCCCACTCACCTGCCCCTGGGGCACGTAAAAGGCTGGATTAATCAGATGTTCAAGTACACCTTGACTTACCATAATGAGCTTTAGCGAATTACCTCGGCGTTGCAATCGCAATGCGCAGAGATAACAAGAGTTCAATAAACTCTAATAAGCGTTACGCGAGCGTCAGCTCGTCATATTCATAAGCTCCAAATAACAAACAAACTCTAAATCCTAAATCCTAAATCTCAAACAAATTCAAAATTCTAATCTTAAAACCATCAAGTAAAGACTAAAAAATGTTTAGAATTTCGAATTTAGTGCTTAGGATTTGTTTAGAGTTTGTAATTTGTGATTTGGTATTTCTCCTGCTTCGCAGGAGTTCCGCCCCTTAAAAGGCAAGTGGTGTGCCTGCCCTACGCACCACTCGCCTTTTAAACTGCTGAGTTCACCCTCTATCCCGATGTCAACGTGCCTCTAAAGTTCTCCTCTTGCCCTCCGTAGCTACCGGCTGCGAAATCGGCTAAATAGCCGACTTGAGCAAGCAGAGTAGCGCAGGATGGGCACACCACCTGCCATCTAAACGGCCAAAGTAGTCAAATCTTTCAATATCAATGTTCTCCTTAATTACCCGATTACCTCAATTACCTAATTTTGGCCAGAGGCCAATCCGCCCTTGGCGGAAACTCAGTTCACTCGATTAACTCAGTCTCATGACACTTCGCGTTTTCGCGGGGTTTATCCCTAAAAACCGGTCTTCGGTTTTTATGGGGATTGACACTCTGTTGCCCCTTTGCTAACGTCTTAAGCTTAGGATTCCGCACCACCCTGTCCGGTGCGATCCTGCACAAAAGAGCATTGCTACTCGAGTCCCATCTGCGGTAGGAATGCTCTTTTACTTTCGATCGAGCCCCGCCGATTCGGCGGGACCCGAAAGATCCCTCTACTCGAAACCTGATTTTCGAAACGGCTGAATAAGCAGTCTGCGAAAACTCAAGTTTTCAGTGACGGGATGACTTGTTAAATTGTCAATCTTCTTCTCTTCTCTACTTTCTCTACTTGCACTACTTCCTCTACTTTTCGTAGTCCTATACTCTCCACCCTATTTATCTCTGGTCTTTATGATTTATGATCTATGATTTATGATTTTTCTTTTCAATTACCTCAGTTAACTTAATTAACTCAATTAACTTGGTTATCTCCATCACTTCTCCGCTAAAATCAGCGGTTGCCCCAACTTTTGCATCTGCATTAATTGAGTCACCATCAAAGGCGACGTCTGCTGGCGCCACGTTTGACGTGGTTGCCGTCGACGCAAATAACCCCGGTTTGCACCCTGTTTTCTCTGGAAAAATCGTTCTAGCAGGCGTTTTTTCATGTACTTATTATTCAAGCCTTAAGGCTCGAAGTACTGAGTAAAGCAGAGTGTACTATACTGTGTCAAGCCTTGTCAATCCTATAAAAAATACACCCTCAAAAATACCTAATAAGACGCTTTTTGGTCGCAGGCATAAATGTCATTTGTCGTCATTCAGTCGTCATTAATAGTCATTCATCGCTTATAAAACAATGACTAAACATGACGCAAGCCTTGCTCGCATATGACTACGAATGACTTCCTTACCTCATGCAAAGAACTCCTATGCCTAAGACATACTTGTGAAAACCCCCATGAAAAAGAGAAATTTTAGCGCAGGAGCCGCCTCACCGCCAACGCCAGCGTCTCAAACCGTTCCGCCGAGATAATCTGACTATACCCCTGCTTGGTAGCTTCAGATATCCTCTGCTTCATCCTCCCCACCGGCCGTATCTCCCCTAACAAACCCACCTCTCCCACGGCTACTGCGTTAGCTGACAGGTGCTTGCCCAAAGCTGCCGAGGCAATGGCCAAAGCCACCGCCAGATCCGCCGCCGGCTCCGCCAGGGTCAATCCCCCACTCACCCGCACAAAAATATCGCTCTGATTAAGCCTGAGGCCACAATGGCGAGTCAACACCGCCGCGAGTAACACCACTCGCCTCTGATCTATCCCAGTGCTCACTCTCCTGGGCACGGCCAGTGTCGTCGGCGTCACTAAAGCCTGGACTTCAGTCAGAACCGGCCTGAGCCCAGCCATCGTCACTACCACCGCACTGCCAGGCACGGCTTTGCGCCTGCCCAAAAACACATCCGAGGGGTTCGCCACTCCTTCCATACCGCTATCTCCTAGCGTAAATACCCCTACTTCATCAATCGCCCCAAAGCGGTTTTTAAGCCCCCGTAAGATCCTAAATTCATGCGTCGTTTCCCCTGTTAGCTCCAGCACCACATCCACCATATGCTCCAGAACCTTCGGCCCGGCAATGCTGCCTTCTTTAGTCACATGACCCACAATAAACAAAGGCACGCCAGTTTTTTTGGAAATATTGATCAACCGAAAGGCACTCTCCCGAATCTGGCCCACGCTCCACGCCATGCCCGTCAGATCACCTGTAGACATGGTCTGAATCGAATCAACTATGACCAACCCTAAAGTTGTTTGTTGTCGGTTGTGAGCTAACTGTTCGATCGTCTCAACGATCGCATCCACATCCGTCTCCGGCAATAATAAAAGGTTAGCGGCAACAGGCCGGGTCTTCTCACCTCTAGACCCGGCCTTCGTTGCCGCCGCTAGTCGATCGACTCTGAGCTTACACGCAATGCTAGTTGCGTGAGCAGAGTCGACTTCCCTATCCCCGGCTCCCCCGCGAGTAACATCACGCTCCCCGGCACCATGCCGCCTAGTCCTGAGCCTGCTTGCCCTGAGCCTGTCGAATGGGCCGAAGGGCCACCCAACACCCGATCAAGCTCCGCAATTCCAGAAGAAATCCGCCTTCCCTCAAGTTTCCCCATCGCTACCTCCGCCAGTCTCAGCGGCTTCACCCCGACCCCTGTTCTACTTGCTCTACCTAATCTACCTGCACTACTTTTAGTGGTAGCTAATGTTTCCACCAGGCTATTCCACGCCCCACAATTCGGACATTGCCCACTCCACTTCGGGGTTTCATTGCCACACGACTGACACACGTAGTGCGACACTTCTCTCGCCATAAGGTTATACCTCGCAACCTGCCTGCCCCACAAGATCACGCTCTTCGCGGGTGTGGACGTAGACCACAACGCGAAGTAAGTGTACTTTGGGGACAAACAAAATGCGTTACCTCTCTAGCCATGCGCCTACCATACCACACCCGCCATTTTTGACAAAGTGATGTCTATAACAAGAGATCCTTAAAATTTTAGATAAGCGTTACAGAAGCCGCAGGCTTCTATACAGTACTTTTTGTGTTACTATACAGTTACCATGTCCAACACTCAAAAAGTCTCCGAAGTCCGCACCCAAGTCTACTTTCCCAGAAGCACCTACCGCCTGGTTAAAAAACACGCCCAAATAAGGAACGTCTCCATAGCCCAAGTCATCAGAGAGGCAGTCGCAGATAAAATTACCTCAAAAAAAACATCCACCACAAAAAGTAAAGCATACGATCTGCTTAAATATGCAGGTAGCCTAAGCGGTGGTCCAAAAGACTTCTCTGAAAATCCCAGCAATTACTTAAAAAAGATGTACCAAGAAATGCCTAAATGAATCTAGTCTTGGATACGAGCGCCTGGTATGCCTATCTGTTCAAGAAAGATAAATTTTACCACCAAGCCAAAACCACAGTTAACCTAAACAAACCCTCTTTTGTCATCCCATACCCGGTCATAGAAGAGCTAGCAGCCATCATCCATAACCGCAAAGGCAAAAAAGTCGCTCTCACTCACGTATACCAAGCCCTAGCCCAATCAAAACATACCGAAATCGCCTATATCGACCCCCATAAAGATCAATAAATCTGGCAGCTATACCAGGAGACTCCCCCAAAAATCGACTACGTCGACAGTAGCGTCATCTGGCTTTCCCGAAAGCTTGATCTCCCTATCTTTACCTTTGACCGCCACTTCCACTCCCTCAACCTAACATTGATTCCCTAAATGCACCAAAAAAGCGCCTCTCGGCACTTTTCCAGTCCTTTACGCACCCTTAAACACCCTTAAAGTCATTACCCTCTAACCCCTAGCTCGATTCCGCCGTGCCACCTTCTCGCCATTCTCAATGAAGCGCATCGCCACCCGCAGTTCACCGGGGTAAAGAAAGTGACGTTCCTTATGATGCACCACATACTCTACATTCCTATCAATAACGACCATACGAATGTCCAGTCGATCCAGAATTCCCTGCTCTTGTGCCGAGAACACTGGCTTCTCGGGCTCTGAGTCTCTTATTTCTGAAGGTCGTGATAAATGAGCTTCTGACAACAGTGAGTTTTCAAGTAATAATTAAAAAAATCTTCACCTCTGCGGTGAAAGCACTAAATTGTATCAAAAAAAGGGTAAGGAGAGAGCCCGCTTCGCCGAATCGAGGCGAGTCTTCGGGAAAAGAAGGTCAGTTTAGTGAGCCTGCCCCAGCTCAGTCCGCCGCGTCACCGCCCGCACCGATACTCGTCCCCCACTCAACACAGCCACTATAGGAGCCACTAACATATTGGTATAGGAGTAACCAGCAACCTCATTGGGAATAGCCAACATATCTGCCAGATTCGGGTTGTGCGCGACAAATTTGGTCCACAATGAAGCCAGATTAGTAAATCCCTCTGCCCCACACCCCTCGAGGTGATCCTCAATTTCCACTAGTATTCTTCGATCAGGATACCGCCCCGCTATCACCATGAGCTCTTTAATAGTCTCAATGTGCACAATTGATGCCGTTAGCAGATTCCGAGAGCTCAAGTAACCAACGGCAAAACTCGTCGCCCATGACTCAGGCAGTGATTTCCCGGCCATGGCCGCTAAAATCACCGAGTTCGGCTCTGCCCCAAACAGGGCAAAACCACCAGGTACCGCTCCCCCGCTTCTATTCACTCTGCGGCCATCAATGCACGTAATCTGAAAACGCAGTGTCCCATCAGCCAATTCCTCTACCGGCGCATACGTCCCTTCTCTAATCTTACCCTGTAACATATCCAACGTTGCCCTAAACGCCACAAAGTTTTCTGCAAAGCCTAAGCCCATCCCAAATAAAAACGCCCCTTGCTCTGGAAACCCAAACAAAATCTCCTGAAAATCTTGCCACTCCAACGGAGTCGCCTCAACCCCCACCGATTGCAGGGCAGCCGGGATGGCCTCATTCAAAACTAAAGCGGCTGCCACAGGCACCGCACCCTTCAAAAAAGTGACACCTACCTCTTGAACTGTCTTCCCCCTATCTATCTGTGGCTCCTTAGGCCCTTCTATGTCTGGAAGCAACATAACAAAATGCGAATATGAAGCTCCCGCGGCTAAAGCCTTGGTTTCTTCGTCATCGCAGCTTCAAATCAAAGCTGTGAAGCCGGATGATAACACAAAAACCACCTCAAGTACAACCCAAGTAACACTGAAGGAAACTACTCAACTCTCTCAAACTTTTTATCGAGCGTCAGAAAATACAATTCCACCGTTACTCCAGGAATTTCTCGCTCCACTCGCTCCTTTGCTGCCTTAAGATCCTCCCCATGTTTTTCTCGCGTTCCGGCTTCTCCGTACGCCCCACAATCTTCGTGGTTCACCAACACCACCGTGTCGATGTGGTGAAGTTTCCGAGCCAGCTTAATTTGCTCTAAGATCGTCTCCAAGCTCTTCACTCCCCCAGCATAAGCCACCCGGTCAAACCCACCTTCCCCATATTTTTCCTCCACCCACCGATGTATCTCCGGCTGAAACCGAAAATCAATACACGTCACCACTACAGTCTTACACGTATGCGCCATACCCCTGAGTGTAACACAAGCCAAAAAGACTCAGATCGCCACCCACTCTTGAAGGTAAGTATTGACAACATCAATACAAGTTGATATCCTAACAAAGAATGAATGAAGCTCCAAATCGACTACAGCGAAGAAAAAAATTTGCTATTAACAGCCACTAGAGGAGTAAACTTTGACGACGTCAAACAGGCCATTAAAGCCGACCGCATCCTTGACGATATCGACCATTTCAATCCATCCAAATACCCCCACCAAAGAATCCTGATCGTCAAGATCAATCAATACGCCTACGCCGTCCCTTATGTCCTCAACAAAAAAACCAACACTCTGTTTCTTAAAACTATTTATCCAAACCGATTATTAACTAAAAAATATCTCAAATGAAAACCCCACTGGCTAAACCACTAGACAAATACGAACAAGAGCTAGAAAAATTCCTGAGTGTAGGAAAATTCAAAAGTACTCCTAATCTGGCTAAAACCAAGAAGTTTTTTGAGCAGGCCGTCAAAAACCACGACGAACTCCAAAAAAGCAAGCCTGTCACCTTAAGGCTCAACCAAAAAGACCTTTTAAAAATCAAAGCCAAGGCCAAGCAACACCACATTCCCTACCAACGCCTCATCAGTGCTCTAGTTCACCAATTTGCCGAGGAAAAGAGAAAAATAGTCATCTAATCTGCCATCAAGAGGTCCGACCTCTCGCCAGTCCCTTAATTAACTCAGTTAACTTAATCACCTTACTTACCTTACTTACCTAATCCCTCGCTACCCTCAATCCGTCCTCTCAGTATATGATTTATGATTTCTTATCTATGATTTTCTTAGTTAACTTAGTAACTCAGTAACTTCGTAACTTCGTTACTCCTCCGCCATCCCTTGCACGGTAGCCAGCCACTCCTGCAGCTCCTTTTCTACCTTCTGCCAATCCCCTTTTTCTTCCCGAATTGCCTTAAAAATCAGCTCAAAATCAACCAAGAGCTGATCATCGTAGACAACCATCCTCTTTTTTGACACATTACTCCTTTCAAGAGAATTTCTAAATTCTAATTTCTAAATCCTAAACATTATTATACTCACCTTTTTGCTTTGATAATTTGAGTTTTGAATTTGTTTAGAATTTAGTGCTTAGTGCTTAGAGTTTACTGAAAGACTTATTTATAAATAAGTTTCTCCGTCGTCTTCAGCACCATCGACAAACTCATCCTTCTCGTCGCCGGGTCAATCGTCTCTACATACACATCGATTTTTTGCCCCGTCACCGGCTCTTCGCCCGCTGGGATTTTAGAGATATGGATGAGCCCATCTACTCCAGGCTGGAAATTGACAAACACCCCAAATGGCTCTACCCTCGTCACCTCACCCTTGTGCTTGCTCCCGGGTTTAAACGTCTTATCTAGGTCCTTCCATGGGTCATCCTTGAGTCTCTTCACCGATAAATTG
This sequence comes from Candidatus Chisholmbacteria bacterium, assembly GCA_016176555.1. Lineage (GTDB taxonomy): Bacteria > Patescibacteriota > Microgenomatia > UBA1400 > JACOWY01 > JACOWY01. The sequence continues at coordinate 10,636 of JACOWY010000017.1, forward strand.
AGTTTGCCCGCATCTTTATCCACCGAAATCACTTGCACTTTCACCCCATCACCATTCACTTTTTCCCAGGAAATCTCGCTAATGTGCACCAACCCATCCACTTCAATTATGTTGTCTTTATCCGTTTTATCTGTATTCTTATCTGTTTTATCTGCCTGCCCCGTGGCGCTTGCACTTTTCGGGGTGTTCTTAGCGAGCGGCACGCGAACGGTGACAAACACCCCAAACGGCATTACCCCAGACACCGTCCCTTCCAAAATATCCCCCGCAGTAATCGCCGCCAGCGCATCACTTTTCTGCGCCAACACCGCTTCTTCCGATACGTGTCGCTCAGAGAAAATCAATCGATTTTTCTCCGCATCGACCTCAATCACCTTCACCTTAATCGGCCGGTTGATGAGACTCTCGAGATTTCCGGCTAATTTTTTGCCAAACTGACTCGTAGGGATAAACCCTCTGGTCCCATCCGCCCGCACGATCAAACCCCCACGGTTAACTTCCACCCCTCTCACTACCACTACACCATCGCTATCCATAAGTTCCTGGTAAGTATCCCATGCCCGCTTGCTGGCCTCGCGCTTGAGGGACAAGAGAATTTGCCCCCGATCATTCTCGGGCGACACCACTATCGCCTTGATTTTGTCTCCGACTGATAAACCCTTAATGAGCTCATAAGCCCCCTCGTACTCCCGATCCACCACCATCCCCTCAGTCTTGCCTCCAATATCGACGAGCACCATCTTTTTAGAAACTTCAGTCACCACTCCTTCTACCGTGCTCCCACTCGTGGGCACATTAAACTCATACCCCGCCAGCAACTCCTCCATGCTGCTTGCATGGCTCTTCTTACCCTTGATTTCGAGCTTGCGAGAAACAGCGGCCGATCCGGCGCTTTGCCGGAGAGGCATAGCTATACCTTTGATACTTTCCGTACCTTCCGTACTCCTGGTACCTCTTGTACTTTTTGTACCTTTTGTACCTTTTGTACCTTCTCCTATGGTTTTCTTTGGGGTAGATGTATCAGCCGTCTTGGCTGATTTCTTAGAAGAATCTTTAGCTACAGAAGAAGAACTTTTTGCCGATTTAAAGGCAATTTCAGAATTAAACTTATCGTCTTTAGATCGCTTTGCACTTCGCTCTTTGCTCTTTGCTGTCTTTGTCACAGGTCATGTCGCTCCTTTCAAAAAAGCTGAGATGATTATATCGCCGCTTAAAGGAAAATGCAAAGAAACCCTAGGCCGCAGAAATTTTCGTAGCTTCAGCTCGTAAATCCTCCAATGCTTTCCTAAACTCATCTTCATAAACGGGCTCCCCTTCTTCCGCAACAAAGTATGCTTCGCCAATAGCAGTCTCCACATCCTCAAAACTCAATCCATAACTCTTCATTAAAGCCTGGATCTGGTGCCGAGCTGCGCCTACTTCACCACCGTGCCCCTCAACAAAATCAAGATCCATTACCTGATTGGCCACATAGTCACGTAGCTCAGCCATCCCCAAATCATGTGTTTCTTGCCCCATAAGTGCTCTCTCAATTAATTTATCTCGATTTTACACCCTCCCAGCAATCAAATCCCTTCTGAGCACAGCAATTCAAGATTAGATTATGCAAATCCGTCTCTAAATCCCCTTTTGAAGCCAGCGCCGCAGTGGCGCCAGTCGAGCGCCTGCGGGAAACCGAAACTAGCCTTAAGCGTCATTACGAGAGAAGCGAGTAACGCAAGCAAAGCGCGGGCATTTCGGAGGGAACGCCAGTGCCCTGAGCGAAGTCGAAGGACTCCCGCCAGCGAGATGCAGCGCCACCGGCAAGGCTTCAAGGGGTGCCCTTTCGGGGGTATCGTTTCTTTGGGCACGCAAAGAAATGAACAAGCGGGCTTTGCGGCACGCCAAGTACCATGCGGTACCTGGCAGTCGGGTACCGACTGGTACTCGACACGCAAAAGAGTGGCAAAACACGGCGAGGTTACTCGCTATATCACAAATAGCCAACAAAAAACCCACCTCTCGGAGGGTTAAAACCATTAACAGCACTATTGCTGAGGAACCTGCAGCCGACGCAACTCATCTTGTCTCCCTTCAACGATAGGCAAGCCTTTCTCTGCATACTCAACGAGATCTCGTTGGGTAGGATCCAAAACTAGCCATCTCAGTACACGATTCACTCCCAAAAGTGAAAGTATACGAAGCATACCCTCCTCTTTTTTCTCAAGCACTTCCAACCGCTCTTCAATTCTCTGCTCAAAACCAACCATAAAGTAACTCGATTTTACAGTAGCTGTCAACAAAAACCCACCATAAGGTGGGTTCATCTCATGAACGACACTATTGCCCCGGCAATGAGTTTTTACTAACCTGCCGACTTGGCGGGTGAACAACAGACAAAGACGCATTAAACCAATGTAAAATCTAACCTTCAAAGTCATTGAAGACAAAATTGTCCCTGCAATGATCTCTTACGATCCCGCCGAATCGGCGGGAGAGTAACGCCGGTTGAGTGCCAACGAAACTCAGGCATTACGAACGCAGCGAGTAACGCCGGTTGAGTGCCAACGAAACTCAGGCATTACGAACGCAGCGAGTAACATCGTCCCCACCGAAGGCGGGTCATTGACAAGAGAAATGTTCTGGCAATGAGATATTTCGATCAGGCGCAGCCTGAGAGAAACATCGAAGTGATGACTCGTATACACCATCACCTCGCAGCCATCAAATAGAGCTATTGACAAGAGAAATGTTCTGGCAATGAGATATTTTCGCATGGAGTTGCCCCCATACTATCGTCTCCGCTGATACGTTTCACGACTCTGTTCGGTATGGGAAGAGGTGGTACCATATCGCTCAGATCACCAGAACATTTCTGCTGTCAATAAACCAAGCTCAAAATTTAAAGTGCAAAGTTCAAAGTAAAGGTATCGCTCCGCGATGATTCGAAATGCGTCGCAGATTTACCTGCCGAAACTTTAGTGTAGGTAGGCACCATCACTTTTAACTTTTAATTTTTAACTCTTAACTTATTAGGCTCCCTAACCCCAGCACTATTCGCTTTAGTTTTCGCAGACTGCCTATTCGGCCGTTTCGAAACTCAGGCTCAAGTGCGGGGTCGCGGTCGCCCCGCCGTGGCGGGGCTCCCTAACAAGTGAATAGGATGCGTTAAAGACTCAGAAAAATAAATACCAATGTCAAATAAATACCAACTGCCAATGTTTTATTAGTCATTGGTTTATTGGTACTTATTGGTAGTTATTGGTTTATTCCTGCGCCTTTAACTGTCCGGCCTTTACAAAAATTGCTTCTTAGCTACGTCGATCGGTTAGTACGGGTAAGCTCAATGCCTCGCGGCACGTACACCTCCCGCCTATCAAGGTGGTAGTCTACCACCGATCTCTCGCCCGCTCTCCGAGCGGGAAGCTCCAAATCACAAATGCCAAAGTCCAAACAAATCCAAATATCAAAATTCCAAAATCAAAACAATTCATATGTTTGTAATTTGGTGCTTGTTATTTGGTGCTTATTTGGTTTTTGGTGCTTGGTCATTGAAATTTCCTGTTCGAAGAACAGGCATAGATTCCTCATCTTGGGTCCGGCTTCCCGCTTAGATGCTTTCAGCGGTTATCCGTTACCAGTGTAGCTACCCTGCGCTGCAGCTGACGCCACAACAGGCACACTAGGGACTGGCTCGACCTGGTCCTCTCGTCACATACTCTTCTGTTACCAGAAGTGCAGACTATACCTTCACCATAGTCCGATAAATCGGACCGTAGGTGCTTGCCGTGTTATCCCACCAAAGGCAGGATCTTCACTCCGAAACTGTCGGAGATCCAGTCGTTACGGGGACTAGGTTATGATCTTCTAAAATCTGCCGCACATATGCTGCCGTATACTTCCTTTGACTGCTTCGATAATTTGTAGTGGCAATTGCATCTGCCATTTTACAAATTTCAAGAAATTCATCAATCGTATACTTCTTCCGCTGCGCTATGTTGAGCGCAGCCAGAAGTAAGGTTACTTGATTGTGCTTAAACTGCACATAAGGCTGTATCAACTGCAAAAATCGTTTCACTTGAGTAAATCCTTCGATTCTGAGCTCACTCATGTGGTCGTTTCTGCGGTAGACATACCCTGCCCCAATCAGAGTACGAAATTTTTTAAGCGTTTCCATATATCGGCTATCTTGGTACAAAACCACTGCCGTCTTTACTCGAAACAAATATCGCATTCCTTCTCTAGGCTTGAGTTGGAGCATAATACTCCCATCTCCATCAAGTAAACCTGCCAAATATGCACGTTGATTTGAAGTCATTTCCTAATCTTCCCTCGGTATTGTCCTTTACAGCCATAGGACCATGGCCAATATAAACATAAAGGATTTCACCGATTTGAGCAAGTGTTTCTCTCTTGCATTTCTGCAAGATGTAGCAATCCTTACTAAGGTCAAATTCCCTCAAGAATCTTGCGCTGACTGCGGATAGAGGCCAACCTGTCTCACGTATATTGTCACCTGTTACCAAGTGTATGGACTATCTCACCTTCCTCTAATTGAGGAAGTCAAGCGTATAGTCTCTACGGGGTCCGACTAGTCGGACTTCCCACGCGATTGCCCTACAAATTCAGGTTGAAAATATTCATAGGGTTTTCCCGTTATAGCTCGATTTTCGTCCCGATGTTACCATCAGGAGCCGCCGTTATGTTGACGGTTTGAACCCAGCTCACGTAGGGTTTTAAGGGGCGAACAGACCCACCCTTGGAAGCTTCTTCACCTCCAGGATACCCTGAGCCGACCACGATACCTATTATTACTAATAGAGCAGACTATACCTTAAAACAGATTCATCCAATCTGAATTGTGGCGTTTTATATGTTTTAAAATTTTGAACCTTAGTTCAAGAAAACATATCTTCACTCCGATGATATCGGAGATCCAGTCGTTACGGGGTCTAAAAACCTATTTTGTACATCATCGAAGGGATAATGTAGGGATGAATAATGTGGATCAATGCTTTCGTTTCACTTATTGAAAAATACATTCTATATCCTTTGTCTCTGTCTTTATAAAAGGATGCTTTGAGTTTAAAGACTTTTCGAAACAGTGATTGGAGTTTGATTATCTCTTCGAGCGGGAAAGCATATGTGCTAATATCGATCCCTTTCCTATTCTTATTGTACGAACCATCATCCATAATCCATATTGCTAAAGCAGATGGTGTTAAATCATGAATAAAATTGACCGGTATTATTTTCTTTCCAGTTCGATAACCGTCTCCAGAATAATATGAATTATAAATTTCTGTTAATAATGGGTGTCTGATGGTTCTAAACCACCACGATTTTGGATATTTCTCACCATTATTTTTGTATCTGAAACTTATTTTTGGTTCGGTAAAAACTAAATCTTTAAGCATAGAGTACTTCCAAAGGACATAGTCTTTTTGTGCTAAACCATGTTCAACTTTGAAATTTGCGTGTTCTGCGTCTTTACCTTTCCGCATTGTTCCATCACCAAGAAGAGATCCTACAATTACTTCTCGTTGTATCTGTGTTAAACGCAAATTGTTTTTTATTGGTATCCACTTCTTGTTCCAGAATTTATTGGTTTTTGGACTTCCCACGGTGTTAACCATACATACATACTATAAAAATATGTGGTTCAATGCATGGCTTTCTCCGTTATGAGCCACTTTTTCCTCGACATCGTTATGGGTCTATCGAGGTAGCGAACCGCACCGACGATATGGACTCTTAGGTGCGACTACTCTGTTATCCCCGGGGTAGCTTTTATCCGATAAGCCCGGTGCCTTCCACAAAGCACACGAGGATCATTATGACCGACTTTCGTCTCTCAGGGCACCATGCGGCGCCCCGCCAGGTACCGAATGGTACCTGGGCTTCACTTGTAAGTGTCACAGTCAAGCACCCTTATGCCATTGCACGTCCAGCCCGATTTCCATCCGGGCTAAGGATACCTTTGAGCACTTGCGGTATTCTTTAGCAAGCAACCTCCCCAGTCAAACTACCCACCACGCACTTTCTCCAAATACGTTTCCAGTACTTCTAGATAAGGTTTCCCAAAAGAAACGAGCGGTATTACACTGACCCATGCGCCACAAGGGCGCATAGTCCCGCCTATCCTAGACAATTCCTCATGAAAAACCAATGCGAAGCTGTAGTAAAGCTCCACGGGGTCTTTTTGTCCTGCAGTCAGCAGGCCGCATCTTCACAGCCATTTCAATTTCGCCGGGTCCCTTTTCAAGACAGTTCCAGAGTGGTTACGCCTTTCGTGCAGGTCGCCAATTATGCGACAAGGAATTTCGCTCTGTTAAAATCGTCATCCTGGCTTGTCCAGGATCTGATTACGCTTGTTACATGACACTCACGCTTTCGAGTGTTCCTGATGTCGCCACCAGGATCGGACTATATCTTGCATTCCGTAGCTTCACGCGTAGGATGCCTTTGCGTATAGTCTCTGAGGATTCCCCGCCAAAGGCGGGGTCTTTCCTGCTGATTGCCTGCACTAGAAGGATTATCAGTCCGACATACATTGGACTACCTCTAGATTCTCAGGTGTTCCAGCATATAGCAAAGTTTTACTATGGCAGCGTTTACCTACCATAGAACAGTTATAGTTACTGCTGCCGTTCACTGGGGCTTCGATTCCCTGCCCCTTGGGCAGGAAAATCCTAAATCACAAATCCCAAATTCCAAACAAATTCAAATCTCAAAATTCCAAATTCAAAACAATTTATACGTTATGTTTGTGGTTTGGAACTTGTAATTTGGTGCTTATTTGGTTTTTGGTGCTTGATGCTTAGAATTTCCTTGTCCAAGGGACAAGGTCACTTAACCTTCCAGCACTGGGCAGGCCTCAGCCCGTATACCTCCTCTTAGGAGTTTGCACAGACCTGTGTTTTTGATAAACAGTCCCTCCGGATTCGTTTGTTGTAACCTCGCCCGCAGGGCGAGAACACAGATCAAACCGATCACGCTCAAGCCTAAGAACACAGATCTAACGGATTAGTAAACAGATTCAACGGATCTGTCTTATCTGTCTTTTTATCTGTTTTATCTGTGTCATTTCAACTTTGCTGATCTGTTCTATCAGTGTCCTTGTCCTACGGACAAGGTAAGGCATCTTGCGAACTTACGCCTAGTTAATTTGCCGAATTCCTTAAAAAGGGTTCTCCCGCTCGTCGTGGTCTACTCGACCTGTCCACCGGTGTCGGTTGTTGGTACGAATTGATACAAAACCTAGGGACGTTAGTTGCCCGAAGGCAATTTTACGTCCTCCCTGCGACGCTTTTCTCGGATAGTGAAATCCCCCAAGTCTCGTGCGCAGCACGAGAGTCACTCATGGTCATAAATGGTCATTAAGTAGTCATTCATTGTGATTAACGAATGACGCAGCTTTAGCTGCAAGTGACTATGTATGACGCTCTGCTTAAGCAGAGCTAATGACCCTTGTGCTACGCACAGTTGTATTCGCCGTTCGGTTTCGACCAGACGGTTTTTCCTATCTGGTCTGCCTCGCGGCTTAAACGCCGTGTCAATTCGACGCTTAGGGTATCCTCTATCGTCCCGCCCCAAGTTTATAACGTTTTGTACCAAGAACTGGAATATTAACCAGTGATCCATCCACTACGCCAAAAGGCCTCGTGTAAGGGTCGCCTAACCCCACGTCGACGAACGTTGCGTGGGAAACCTTGGACATTAGACGTTCTGAATTCTCATCAGAATCTCGCTACTCATACCGGCATTCTCACTCCCGCCCACTCCAACAAATCTTACGATTCATCTTCAATGTTGGCGGGACGCTCCCCTACCACTCGCCCGCAGGGCGAGAACACCGATCAAACCGATAACGCTCTCTCTGTATCTGTGTCTATCTGTGTTCTTCAAAGAAAAGCTCTTTAAAACTCTCCTTCTCAATCACACAGATGAAACAGATAAAACGATTACGTATCTGTTCTATCAGTGTCCTTGTCCTACGGACAAGGTAAGGCATCTTGCGAACTTACGCCTAGTTAATTTGCCGAATTCCTTAAA
>JACOWY010000018.1 GCA_016176555.1 Candidatus Chisholmbacteria bacterium
GAGGCATCTAGAGGTCCGACCTCTCGCCATTCTCGCCACGATTCTCCGTCTTGTACTTTTTGTACTTTTTGCCTGCCCCGTGGCGCTTGCGCTTTTCGGGGTACCTCTTGTACTTTATCTATATGATTTCTTATATCTGATATATGATTTTTACTCCTACAGCCCCACATACACCTGCACCTTGTTCTCTTGGACCCTCATCACCCCCGTCTCGACTTTAATCTCCTCCTCCCGCCCTTCCAACGTTCGTAAAATCAGTTTTTCCCCAACGAGCGTAATAAAGTTGGCGTGGCGAGAGAGCACATCAAACTTCCCCACTCGATTCACCGAGGTGATTGAGGTCACCTGCCCCTCAAAAATCACCTTCTCCCGATCCCGCACCCGCACAAAGACTGGAGGAATCAAAGCTGACATAGTTACTAAGTTATTAAGTTACTAAGTTATTAAGTTTACTCATAAAAATCTCCTCAGTAACTCAGTAACTTGCTCTCTCGACTCTGGCCGTCACCAAACTCCCTCCTTGGGCCTTAGGTACAATCTCTTTGAGAGTCCCAATATACAAAAACTTCTCCGCGGAGACAGTGTCGTACTTGCCTTTAAGTAAATCCGCCACATCGTCGACCAGAGTTTCTATAGGGAGCCGTGGGGCTGATCCATCTCCTCCTGACACAAAAAATCGCTGCGTCATAAAATTTCTGAGTTTCTGGGCCCGCTGGTACAAAAGTTGATCTGAGGGTGCGAGCTCCGCCTCCCCCACCAAACTCACAATCCGGCTCAAGCGCTCCGCTTCTTTTAAAACCCGCCGCGCCTCCAAAGCCGTCTCATAGTGCTTTTCTCCCACGAGCTCCGGGTCAAGGCTAGAAGAAGTACTGCGCAAAATATCCACCGCCGGCAACAATCCTTGCTGGTACACATCTCTTGACAAAATCACCATCGAATCCAAATAGGGAAACACGGCCTGCACCCCTTGGTCGAGGAGGTCATCTGAGGGCACATAAATCGCCTCCACACTCGAGATCACCGCGTCCGCGTTTGAGCTCAATCGCTCGTGAAGTGAGGCCATCTCCGATTCGAGTGTCGCTTGATAGCCATCTTCCGAAGGGATGGTGTTCATGAGTGTCGACAATTCATTCCCAGCCTGGGCAAAGCGAAACATATTATCCATAAAAAACAACACGTTCTTTTTCATCGCATCCCGCAAATACTCAGCCAAAGTCACCGCCGCAAACGCCGTCATAAACCGCCGCGCGCTGTTGTGCCCCATCTCTCCTAAGATAAACGCCACACCAGGGAGCGCCCCGCTTTCTTTGAGAGCTGCGTAAAGCTCCTGGCCCTCCCGGCTTCTTTCCCCCACCCCCGCATACACCGACACGGTCTTCTGTCCATCCAATCTGTCCCCCTCCACTCGCGCATCTTCGCTCCCCTCACTTGACAAGCGCGATAAACTCATCAAATCGGCTTGCCTGCCACGTTCGACGTGGTCATCCTGAGTGCGCCGAGCGCCTGTGCGGCGCCCGGCAGCCGAAGGATCTCCTTCCGTACTTCCCGTACTTTCCATACCTTTTGCTTGCCCCGTAGCGCCTGCGCTTTTCGGGGTACCTCTTGTACTTCTTGTACTTCCCGTCTCCCCGACCAAATTATGCAACATCTCTCGGAGTAACATCGTCTTGCCCACCCCCGCCCCGCCAAAAAGCCCCATCTTCCCCCCCCAGCTCATGGGCACAAAAAAATCCAAGACCTTAATCCCCGTGGGCATGACTTTTTCGATTATCGCTTGGGAGTCATACGGGCTCGCCGGCTTCTTCGTCAGCCACCGCTCCAAGGTCCGCATCTCCCCATCCCCATCTTCAGGCTCCCCAAACACATTCACCGCTCTACCCAAAAGCTCTCTCCCCACCGGAAACTTCATCCCTTCATTCGTTCTCTCAACCGTCATGCCTCGGGTCAGCGTCTCCACTCGCTCCAATGCCACACAATAGTAACGCCCACCCTGCCCGCCCGCCGTCATGGAGGGAGCTTGTCGAATGGGATTCTCGCCGGCCGTGGCATAGACCACCATCCGCGCCTTATCGGCCTCCTCAACCACCACCACTTCATCGGCGGCGGGTTGCTGCCCCGAAAAATTCACCTCAACTACCTGCCCCTCCACGCCGATGATGGTGCCTGTGTCTTGTTTCATAACAAGAGTTCCATTAAAAATCTAATAAGCGTTAAGCGAGTCTTTAGGCTCGTCATAAATTAAAAATTAAAAATTAAAAGTTAAAAATTAAAGTTTTAAGTGCAAAATTTTAAACTTTAAACTATAACTTTGCATTTTTCACTTTGAACTTTTAACTATCTCGCCGCCGCCACGCGGCGGGCGAATATCCCCGTCACCTGTTCTTGCTGTTTCCGGTTTTCCTGCTGCCGTTGCGCCCGCTGCTTCTCTACTTCAAGTTCCGCCAAACGCTTCTTTATCCGCTCTCCCGCCTGATCCATGGAGAGCATCCTCGAGGCAAATTTAGCCAACTGCGATTCCCTCACCACTTGATCGAGCATGGCCGCAAAAATCTGCTTTTCAAACACCACCATAATCTCCTCCAAAGACGGCTCAAACAAATACTTCACCCCCGTCTCTCCCTCCCCCACCTCACTCCCCGCCGCGATCACGTATTTATTGGGCGTCTGCCGCACGATCGAGTCAAATCGCCCATGGTAGAGATGTATCTCCTCATACTGCACCAGGTGATCGATGATCGCCCGAAGATCGCTGGCCGTCGTCTGCCAGTCCGGCAGGCCAAAATAGGTGTACGGTCGGTCAATCGCAGAAGACAAATACATCGAGCGGCCTAAGCGACCAATGATCGTCATTTCCGAGTTAGCTGTCTTGGCTTCTGCCACAAACGCCTCAAAGATCCGCTTAATAATATCTCCATAAAGCCCGGTGTTGGCCGACAAAAACACCGCCGCCGTCTTGCCGTTATGGGACAGAAACGTCAGCTTCTCTGCGCCTGTCCTGAGCGAAGCCGAAGGGCCTCTCCCTTTGGCAATCTTAAAAATCTCCCGCCGATACGACGCATTCACTTCATTAAAAATTTCTCTTACCCCGGTTAAAAAGTCCCGCGACTCGAGGACTCCCGCCCTTACCTCCCGCATTCTTTTGGCCGCCACCTCCGAATAGACTCGGGTCAATTGCCCCAAAGTCTCAAGGTCCGAAGTCATCACTTTGATGCGCTGCGCCATGATAAAAAGCTCCAATTTACAAATGCCAATTTTCAATGAAGCTCCAAGCACCAATTTTCAAACGTTTAGAATTTGAATTATTGGAATTTCATTGGTTCTTGAAAATTGAAAATTGTAAATTTCATATCTTCCCTTAATTAACTTAGTTAACTGGTTAACTGGTTAACTTACTCTACTTGTCTTCATCGCCCTCTCCGCCCTTATCGCCTCCACTACTTCAGCAAAAGTCTGGCCTTTGGCAAAAAGGTTATCGACCCAGGCTTTAAAGTCCGGGCGATCCTTATAATCTTTAATCACCCCCGCCATCTTCTCAAGATATACTTCTTGTACTTTTTGTACTTCTTGTACCTCTGCTGCTCCCTCATCCTTCCAAGCATTAATCCACAAAAGCGCCAAAAGATAGGCCTTGAGGTTTTTATTGGCAAAACCTGCACTATCGATCCTCCCTCTACTTTCTCTACCTGTTCTACTTACACTACCTGTTCTACTTACACTACCTGTACTACTTTTTCTACTTTCCGTACCTTCCGTACTTCTTGTACCTTTTGTACCTTCAAAAAGCTCCGATTCCTCAAGTACCAGCCTTAGCCTCTCTCCTAAAGCGGTGAGCGTTTGCACATGCGCTCCCGTCTCCGCTCCGAAGTGCACAAACTCCTCAACTTTCCGCAAGCGTACCAAAAGCTGCATCAGCTCTCGTTGTAAACTTTTAAAAATCTGCGGCTGGGGCGCTAGCCCCACCCGCGTCACCGATAAAAACGGGTTCACTGCCGGCCGGCGCCCGCGGTCGTAAAGCTCGGCGTCAAAATAGAGGTGGCCGTCAGTCATAGCCATGAGATTAGTTTGGATGTAGCCCGTCAAATTGCCTTGCACCGTCTCAGCCACGGGGAGAAGGCTGATCGTCCCATTTTTAAATACCCCCGCTCGCTCCACCATCCGCGCCTGGGCATGAAACACATCTCCAGGATACGAATTGCGGCCGGGAAATCTTGAAGCCAGTAACATCACCTCCCGATAAAACTTAGCGTGGGTAGTCAGGTCATCCAAAACCACCACCACTTGCTCACCCTTATCCCTAAAGTATTCTGCTACCGTCATCGCCGTATACGGGGTAAGGTATATTAGCCCCGAGGGATCCGCCGCCGTGCTCGCCACCACCACTACCTTATCCGTCAATTTCTCCCGGGTAAGTGTGGCCTCCACTCGCTTGATATCCGTCGTCTTTTTGCCGATAGCCGCATACACTCCCACCGCTCCCTGCCGCACTTGAGTTTTCATCGCCGTTAGCACAAACCGGGACTTCCCCGATTTTCGGTCCCCGATCACTAGCTCCCGCTGCCCTCGCGCCAAAGGCACCAAAAAATCCACCATGGTTACCCCCGTATCCAGGGGCTCCGTCACCCCTTTCCTCTGGGCAATCCCCAAAGGCACCACGTCCACCAATCTCGCCTCGCCCCCCGCTCTTACACGACCCGGAAGTGTATCATCTCTGGTTGTATATGATTTATGATCTCTTATATCTGATATCTGGTCTCCTCCTATCCCCCTTCCCAGAGGATCAATCACCCTCCCCAAAAGCTCGTCTCCGACTGCGACAGCCAATTCCTCGTCCGTGCGCGCTACATTATCTCCCACCGCCAATCCTTCGGTGGTTAACACCAATACCCTCACTCTCTCGGCGTCAAAGGACAGCACTTGCCCCAAAGCCCCGGATTCGAAAAGCACTATTTCGCGGCTTCTGACCCCCGGGAGCCCCCTCACCTCTACGAGGCTAGATGAAAACCGCTCCACAAAGCCAATCTCCGAAGTCAGGTCGCGGTAGTGATTAAAAGATTTGAGTTTCATAAGTTATGGTTATATGGCTATATGGTTGTATGGTTAGATGGTTTAACCATTCAGCCATAAAACTATCCAGCCATGTACCTCTATCTTGCTATCTCAGTAACTTAGTAACTACTTGCACTACCTGTTCTACTTGCACTACTTGTTCTACTTGTATTCCTCCTCAGCCTCCCCAGTATTTCCTCTCTGCTTTCCTCAAGCACCCTATCAATTTTCCCCGCCACCGACAGATCATAAAATCTGCCCTCCGCCGTGGCCATCTGCACTCCGCCTAAAATCCGCGGATCCACCGTGAGCTCAAGCACGATCCTCCTTCGTCCCCGATCCTCCAAATTTTGTCTATATGATTTCTTATATTTGATATCTGATATCTGGTCCACCATCCGCCCAATCGTCTCCCGTGTCGGCTCAAAAGCGATGGTCAACCGCACTACTTTAAGACTCGCCAGCCTCTTCTCTAGCCCATCCAAAAACCGCTCGATGCCACTTTGCGAATAGCTGCTGCCTCCTATACCTTCTCTACCTTCTCTACCTGCTCTACTTGCACTACTTGTTCTACCTGTACTCTCTAAGTCCGCTCTTATCGCTTCCGCCACCACCGCCCGCACGCTGTTTTCCAACACCTCCTCAAACCCCCCTTCCGTACCTTCCCTACTTTCCGTATTTTCCGTACCTTTTGTACTTCTTGTACTTTCTGTACCTCTTGTACTTATCCTATAAAGGCTCTGCCCGAGCTCCCCGATCTCTCCCCGCAAAAGGGCAAGGTCCCGGGTTGTGTGCACCAATTCCAATGTTTCCTCGTACATATGACTAAGCTCCAATTTTCAAATTCCAATTTTCAGTGAAGCCCCAAGCACCAATTTTCAAACGTTTGTAAATTGATATTTGAAATTTCATTGGTACTTGAAAATTGTAAATTGTAAATTAAAGCAGCTTCTGCTTCTTCGCCTCCGCCAGGGCCTCCATCACCATCTCTTCATGTTCTTTTGCGCTTAACCCCTCCCGCATCACCTTCTTCACGACTAGAGCCACGAGCTCAAACACTTGCTCATCCACTTTTTGCACCATCTCTTTCTTGTAGTTCTCCGCTACCTCACTGGCTTTGCCAAGCTCTCGCTTCAAAACTCCCTCTGCCTCTTGGTGGGCCCGAAGTGTCTCCTCTCTCAAAGTCTCATGAAACGAGAACAACTCCTGGCTCACCTTACTTTCGATACTCTTTGATACATTTTGTATGGAATTGACAGATTCTGCTTGGGCTTCCCGCAGGGCCTGGCGAAATTGGGTAAGCTCCTCTTTCGCCACTACCTCAAGCTTATCTGAAAGTGAGCGCATTGCCCCTTGGCGAAAATCCTTCCCCTCGGCCACAATCGCTTGGGCCTTGAGGTAAGCCTCCTCCATGATCTGCCGCGCCGTCCGCCTCGTCTCAGTCAAGATCACATCTGAATTGATCTGCGTTAGCCTAGGGTCATCCCCTGCCTTTTGTACCTCTTGTACTTTTCGTACCTTTTGTACTTCCTTAAGCTGCCTCCACAACCCAATCAAAACAATAAGCTGGAGTAAAACTAAAATTAGGGCAAGCATGTTACGAATAATAAATAATGAGTAATGGGTAAATCCCAATTTTCAAATTCCAATGTTCAATGAAGCTCCAAACACCAATTTTCAAACGTTTGTAAATTGATATTTGAGATTTCATTGGTGCTTGAAAATTGTTAAATTCATCTGTCTACGATCTAAGTTCTACGATCTATAGTGCTCAAAAGGTTCCTCCCCGTCATCACTGGAGGTTGTAGCAAACCAAGAAGCCCCAGCACCGTCGGCGCCACATCCGCCAAAGCCCCACCCTTGGCAAGACTGCCTTTACCTTTAAATTTCTCCCCCACAATGACAATCGGCACCGGATTATTGGAGTGATCGGTGTTCACCGCCCCCTGGCTCGTCGTAAAAAAGAATGCATGCCGGGGCAGTGTCAGCAGTTCCTCCGCATTCCCATGATCAGCCGTCACCACTAGCGTCCCCTGCATGCGCAGCACTGCCTCACTCACGGTCTTCAAAGCTTGATCCACATACTGGCAAGCTTTAATCGTCGCCCGCAAGTTCCCGCTATGAGCCACCATGTCCGGATTGGCAAAATTCATCATCAAAAACCGGTAATCGCCACTGCGCAGGCCCTTTAAAAAAGCCTGGGTAATCTCAGGCAAAGCCATCTCGGGCTTTTTGTCATAAGTGGGGACTTTGGGGGAAGGCACAATCACCACATCTTCCAAAGGAAACCGATCTTGCCGTAGCCCATTAAAGTAATAGGTCACAAATCGCTCTTTCTCGCTCTCGGCTAAATACAGCTGCTTTAAGTTGGCGCGTGAGACCACCTCCGAGACCGGGCTCTCCACAGGCTGGGTCTCATAAGCCGACAAATCCACCCTCAAGTCCTCATGGTAATTGGTCATCGACACAAACAACCCATCAGCGCCATTCGGCCCGCCTGCAGTTTCCTTATCTCTATTCTCTTTAGTTTTATTCTCTTTCCCCTCCGTAACTCTTGTTTCCTGCTCATTACTCATTACTTCCTGCTCATTACTCATTACCCTATACGGTTTCTGATCGCAAAACATTTGCGTCAGCTGCCGCGCCCGATCAGCCCGGAAATTAAAGAAAAACACCACATCCCCCGGCTCCACGGTGGCTATGGGCTCAGAATGATCGAGGATTTCGAGCTTGCGAGAAAGAGCGGCCAACCCGGCATTTTGCCGGAGAGGCGTAGCTATATCTGATATATGATTTCTTATATATGATATCTGGCCTTTGGTCTCTGCTATCTGCTCTTTAACCTCTGCTATCTTGCTTTTAACCACTGCCGGAACACTCGGAACCCCGCTCGGCGGGGTCGGAAAACCTGAATGTCTGAGCTCCAGAGTGTCGGACTGGCTAATTTTCTGGCCTTCCGGTTCTCTGATGGTCTGGTTCTCTGATTTTTCTGAGTTTTCTGAAATATATGATCTATGATTTATGATATCTGGTATCCTGCTTCTTACCATCACCGTCGGCTCCACAAACTCATCCGTCACCTTTTTCGAGTACCAATACTCTATGGCTTCCCCTGCGCTCCGAGC
>JACOWY010000019.1 GCA_016176555.1 Candidatus Chisholmbacteria bacterium
CACAAGACAGAAGGAATAGCCAAACAGATGGCAATGGAGAAGTATTGCATTCCGTGCGATGAAGTTAGTCAAACAAGCCTCTATGAACTGTTGCTTGATGCATACAAACACAAACAGCAGATAAAACAAAAACTTCTCTCTTCGACAAGAAAAATTAGAAATCAAGAAATTAGTCAATGGAAGAATTTGTTATTAGCCATCTAACTCAAATTTATGAAGTTGACCAATATCGCCCGTACATTGAGAAACAATAAAGTTCGCCTTTCAGCTGAGTTGATTTTAAATAGTGGCAAAAAACACACTGTTTATTTTGAAATTGAGAAGAAATTCAAAGATTTAATCTCCACAGACGCCAGTCCGTTTTTACCTGCGAGTTTACTGATGGCAATGAAAAAAAATGAAAACCTCGAGATTGATGGTTCAATTTCTGAAAAACTATCAGCTAGCTTACCTAAGGTAATGAAAATGATAGATGCTTGGTATTTTGGGTTTAAACCAATTTCAGTAGTTCCAAGAAGCTTGAATGATGGGCTAAATAAGACGAGAAATGTGGGCTGCTTTTTTTCTGGGGGTGTGGATTCCTTCTACACTTATCTGAGGAACAAGAAAAAAGTAAGCCATCTCATATTTGTACACGGATTTGATATTAAGGTAAACAATTTAGAGCTGTATAAAAAGGTAGAGCGAAATATTTTAAAGATCGCAGCTGCCCAGAAGGTGGAGCTGGTTAGGGTAAGAACTAACGCGCGAGAAATTTTAGATAAATATTTTGATTGGGATCCGGTTCACCCATTTGCCTTGGCCAGTGTGGCTTTGTTTCTCCATTCTGGTTTTAGAGAAATATACATGTCTTGCGGTCAAACAGGTCATAGAGAGAAGCATAGCTATATGATTCCAGACATGGATGTTCTCTGGTCAACAGAGGGTGTGAACGTGGTTCATTTTGGTTGTAGAGCCGACAAAATAGCCAAGTTGCGATTGTTGTCTAAGTCCAGATTAGCCAAAGAAAATTTAAGAGTCTGTTGGGTGAATAGACACGGCCAATATAACTGCTCTGAATGTGAAAAATGTTTTAGAAACATGTTGGCATTGTACGCCATTGGAACGCTGGCAAAATTCAAAACCTTCAATCCAAACATTAACTTAGGAAAACTAAAAAATATAAAAATTGATCACAAGCCCTTGGCGTACTTTATGACCGTTTTGAATACTCTGAGACGCAACAACGATACTTCTCCAGTTAGGGACGCGCTGGAAGCATGTATAAAAAATAATCAATCGCCTAGTTTTGATAGAAAGTTGTTCATAGAGCTAAGAAATTTCGTGAATTACTTTGACAAGAAATACAACCAGAATCGACTTTATTGGTTTTTAGCCAAGAAGAATTTTATCTAAGTATGAAAAGTAAACGAAAAATACCTTACATCTGTTTCTTTGGTACCTACGACCGCGATTACACCTCGAATCGGATGATTCTTGATGGGCTCAAACAAAATGGTGTAAAGATACTGGAGGTTAATGCGAACACCAAGGTAACCAAGCTAACGACAAAAGTAGAAATGTCATGGCTGGCTATCTTGAGTCGAATTCTTAAAAAATATCGAATTGTCTCTGAAGTTTGGAAAAATCGAAAGAAACTGCGAAATGTTGATGTCATCTATGTGGGCTATCCTGGCCACGTGGATGTGCTTGCCGCTTACATTGTCGCTAAGATTTTTCGCAAGAAGCTTGTATTTAACCCTTTACTCATTATTTATAACGGGTTTGCAGATGAACAAGGTATCCTTAATAAAACTTCTTTGCTGGGAAAGGCGATTAAGTTTACTGAGTCTTTAATTTATAACCTGTGTGATGTAGTTTTTGCAGACACTCCTTTCCAGCACGAACATCTCCGTGACGACTTTGGAGTGCCGGCGAGAAAGCTTCGGGTATTGCCCATTGGGGCAGATAGTAAAGGTTATGTTTATACTCCTTACAAAAATACCATGAGTAAAAAAGTGAATGTGGTGTATTACGGCCTTTATAGCCCGATTCACGGCGTGGAACATATTATCGAAGCCGCTCGGTTACTTAGAAGCGATCCCGATGTCCGATTCACCATGATCGGTCAGGGTAATACATTTAAAAAAAACTATGCCCGAGCCAAAAAGCTTGGTTTAAAGAACATAACTTTTTATCACGATATTCCCGAAAGCGAACACTTACCGCTTTTGCAGTCGGCTGATATTTTCCTTGGATTTTTACAGAAACATCCCACTGTTGATCGTGTTATCCCTAATAAGGTGTACCAAGGTTTAGCTCTGGGTCGGGTGGTATTGACCGCAGACTCTCCCGTGACTCGAAGCGTCTTTTCTCATAAGGAAAACGCTTATCTGTGCAAGCCCGCAGACCCTATGGCGTTGGTAGTAGCCATTAATACACTCAAAAATGATCCTGAATTAAGAACCACAATTGCGGCCAATGGTTACCAGATGTACAAAAAATCATTTACGCCAAAGGCGGTGGGAAAGCAACTCGTTACTTATATACAGGAAATTCTATGAGCTTTATGAAAACAAGCGGTGGCCTTTACGTTCGAGCCCGAAGTATCTTAATGAGACTACTGTATGTGGTGGATAGTTTTTTGGGACTTAACCAGAATCAGGTGACAATTTTGTGCTATCACAGCATTTCAAAAAAGCACAATAAATATGCCGTGGGTTTAACCAGATTTAAACAAGAAATAGAAAGAATCTTACGCTATGCCAAATTTGTATCCATTGAAGAGATGATTGAGGCAAAAGTGGCTGGTCCAATAGTAGTCTTAACTATAGATGATGGGTATGAAGATGTGATGGGGATTTTGCCTATTACCCAAAGCTACAGAATTCCGGTTAGCCTATTTGTGTTGTCTCATCCCCAAAAGGCGAATCGAAAAGAGCTTGACCACGGAGGAAAATTGTTAACGATGAAACAGATAAAAAGTTTAGTAGCTAAAGGTTGGACCATTGGTGGGCACAGCGCCACTCACGCCGATTTTCTCAAGCTTGGTGCTAGCGAGATACAAAAAGAAATCGTTGATTCAAAAAGCGAACTCGAAAGGAAGCTAGGGATAAAAATTAAGTATTTTTCTTACCCTAAAGGCGTTTACACTCAGAAAATTATCCGGGCGGTAAAAAGGGCCGGCTATAAAGCGGCGTTTGCCGTAGCTCCAAGTCATGTCGGTAAAAAAGCAAATTTACTGACTTTGCCCCGAGTAGTGATAGATGCATCATTCGAGGCTCGCGATCTGCCGGCTCTGTATAGTTTCTCGACGTTGGCGCTGCGCAGGCTGATGGGCAAGTGGGGTTTAACCGCCATTTTACCTGTCCTATGAATATGAATAAGCGACTGCCGACTGTGACCATTGGTATACCCGCATATAACGAGGAGAAAAATATTCGGAGGCTCCTCTCGAACCTGCTGCGGCAAAAGGAGGAGGGATTTGTGATGCAAAAAATCATAGTTGTTGACGACGGCAGTACCGACCGGACATACAGTCTTATGCAGACAATGAGCGATAGACGATTAGTGATTTTAAAAAACAACCAGAGGCGGGGGCAAGGTTATAGTCAAAACCTAATTTTTGAACAGGCAATGAGTGACGTCGTCGTTCTGCTTGAGGCTGATACTCTGCCCGTAGGCGTAGCGTATATAGGAAAACTCATCGCCCCACTCACCAAGCGTGGTTTAATTGGGCTGGTACAGGGTAATCTGCGAGCAGGGCAGTCACAAACCACCATAGGTAAGGTGCTGCAAACACAGGCAGAAATCTTTCTGCGGTGGGAGCTCAAGAGGAAATCAAACCCAGCACTCGTGATCAGTTCGGGTCGAGGGGGCAGAGCTTTCTCGAGGGCAGTATATAAAAGATTGCGCTGGCCGCAGCATGTGCTTGAAGATAGGTACGCCACACTCTGGTGTCAAAGGAAGGGTTTCTCTGTCGTTTGGCAAAGGAGCGCAATCTGTTTATTCCGGCCAGAGCAAACGCTGAATGATTTTATTCGGGCACGGAATAAGATCGTCAGCGGCTATAGTTCGCTGCTTAAGTATTTTGGTCAAGATGCTGTCGCAGCGATGTATACATGTCCGCGGCAAGAGATGTGGCTTATGGCAAAGGAATTTGCCGTGGCACAGCCTGTTTACTTTTTGCTCTACGCGCTGATGAAAATATATGCTGGCATGCTTTCCAGGCCTGCTAGATTTTCTGATTTTTGGAACTTAAATTACTCGACTAAAAGTTTGTCGAAGGTAACGAGCTCTCAGTTTTCTTAGGGAAGATATGAAGAATAAAGACAAAGTTTTTATAACTGTAGGGAGTGCCGCATTTAACGAGGCTGGCAACATCAAGAATATGTTGCGGTCGGTGGTGGCGCAAAAGGGAAGACTATTCGAAGTAAAGGAAGTTTTGGTGATTTCTGATGGCAGTACGGATAAAACTGTAGAAGAGGCAAAATCTATGGCAGATAAACGGATAAGGGTAATTGACGATGGTAAAAGGCTGGGACAAGCAGCGCGCATTGATCAACTTTTGCAAATGTTCAAGGGTGATATCTTGGTGCTTGTTGATGCCGACATGACTTTTGAGAATGCCAGTACACTAAAACATTTGATTAAAGTATTCGAGAAAGACATCGCTTTAGTTTGTGGGGCAATTCGGCCTCTGCCGGCTCGAACATTTTTGGAGGTGGCGATTAACAACTATATCTATGCCAGGGAATTGATATCTTACGAGTTTGATCTGGGAAAAACAGCTTATGTAGCACACGCGTTTTTGGCTTACTCAAGAAAGTATGGCAAGTCTTTAACGATTCCTAAAAACGTTTTAAATCCAGATGCCTTTAGTTATTTCACCTGTGTTGCTAGAGGACTAAAAGTTGCCTATGCCAACAATGCGGTGGCCTTGTATCGATCTCCCTCTACGATCAGAGATCACCTCAACCAAGCAACCAGACATCTACGGGGCGGGAGTCAACTTTTTAAGTATTTTTCAGAAGATTTGGTAACCTCTCGATTTCGCCTTCCCTTTTCACTTAATTTGAAAATTCTTATGTATCAACTTTTACGAAACCCATTTGGTTACGTGTGGCTCAAACTGCTTAATACTTATTGTAGCTTACGGGCCCGCCACTCTTTGAAGAATTTGTCTGTTCGTTGGTCAACTATTGCCTCATCAAAAGTATCTCTAAAGCAGGCATAACCTATGATCAAAAAAATAGTTGTTGCAATCGTAATCGGCTTACTGGCTATCGCGTTGATGGCCGGGGTGACTAAAGGTCACAAAGGCAACCCGATTTACAACCAAACGGAAAACAGCAAGTTATTGGGCGGGCCGTTTGAGACGACCAATAGCTCGTCTCGGTACGCCTTAGTTGAAGCGATGGCTGAAAATAAGACATTCTTCTTTACCGATAAGCAGGCAGCTTTCTCGGCGTCTGATATTGCGTCACATAACGGAAAAATATTTTCGGTATTTACTCCTGGGGTTTCGTTTGTGGCCTTGCCCTTTTATTTACTGGGTAAACAGGTGGGGATGCCGCAACTCTTTACCTATTTCTCTACCGCCATCGTGGCGATACTCAATCTCTTTTTAGTATTTAAGCTGGCTAGAAAACTCGGGGCAGGTTTTTATGAATCACTTATGGGTGGGGGGCTGTTTTTGTTTGGGACTAATGCGCTGGCTTACGCTCTGACTTTGACCCAACATCATCTGAGTACGATGTTCATACTTTTGGCTTTGCTTAACTCTTTCTCCAAGAGAACTTGGATAAATAATCTGGGGTTCGGACTTTTATACGGAGCGGGACTGCTGATGGATATTCCCAATGGGCTGATGATGTTGCCTTTAGTTGGTTATATTTTGTTTAAACACTGGTTTTGGTCAGAAGGGGCGGGCCAGCTTTTGTTCTCGGTGAAGCTAAGGTTTTTGGCACTGGCTCTTGGCCTTATGCCCCTCTTGGGTGTTTTTGCTTGGTATAACTACCAACTGACTGGTTCGCCGACAACCATCAGCCAGTCATTAGGTCGGGTGGATTTCACTGTCGATCAAGGCATTATCCAAAGAAATAAGGAGTCGAATCGAGCAGACGAGTATGAGCAGCGGTCGTTTTATAACACCCGTAGCCAATCAAGGGGGTTGTATATTCTCCTAGTTAGCAACGAGCGCGGCTGGCTTTACTACAGCCCGATGGTAGTAGTGGGTATTTTGGGGTTAATCATCGGTTTCCGTAACAAGGAAACTCGAACACTCGTGGCTTTGGCTGCGGCAGTGGGGCTATTCTGCCTGATATCCTATACCTCGTTTGGTGATCCGTGGGGAGGCTGGTCGTTTGGGCCGCGCTATTTGATCCCCGCCAGTGCGATCGTATCGGCTGGGGTGAGTGTGGCCTTGAGCAGATTCAAGAAAAATGTGCCGTTTGTCGTCACCTTTTTTGCGTTAGCCATTTATGGTGTGGCGGTTAACTCCTTGGGGGCAATGACCACGAGTGCCATACCGCCTAAGGTAGAGGCGGTTAATTTGCCCGACCCGATCCCGTACACTTATGAATACAACTTGGGACTACTAGAACAGGATAAATCGAGCGCGCTGGTGTATAACCTATATCTTTATGAGTCTGTTTCGTTCAGGGATTATTGGCTGGCATATATTTCCGCTGCATCGGTGATCGTGGCCGGTTTATATGTGGTGTCACTTTTTTCGAAGGAAAGGAATGACTATGCTGGCTAATGACTCGCTAAACTTCGCCATCAGCAAAAGTACCATCGTCAGCATTAAACACTTGGTGCAGGCTTATCTAGGCTACGTCATTTTTGGTTTTTTGATCGCCGTTTCTTTGGCCTACTTTGTCTACTACCTCAACAATGGCTTGGGGTTGGCGTATAACGATGCGCGGTCGCACTTGGATATTGGGCGCAGGGTGGTAGAGAACCTCAATCCGGGCTTGGCGCAATTGGGGTCGGTGTGGCTGCCGTTGCCGCACTTACTGATGGTGCCGACGATTTGGCATGACTTTATGTGGCACTCGGGGCTCTCGGGTGCCATTCAATCGATGATTTCGTTTGTGGCGACGGGCTTGATCATTTATCAATTCCTCAAGCGTATAGGTGTTGGGTTGTTGGGCCGGTTCGCGGGTGTAGCGATCTTTGCGGCCAACCTCAATGTTTTGTACCTCCAATCGACGGCGATGAACGAACTGCTGCTGATCGCGCTGATGACAGCCGGCGCCTATTATCTGGTGATGTGGTTTAAGGAAGATACGCTTTTAGACCTAATTAAAGCGGCGTTTTTCATCATGCTTTCGGTCCTAACCCGGTATGATGGCTGGTTTTTGCTGTTCATGGCGACTGTGCTGATCGTCGGGTATACCTGGCGGAAAAAGGGCTACAAAGTGGCTGAAGGGATGATTATTTTGTTTTTGACGCTGGCCTCTTTGGGCGTCGGGTTGTGGCTGCTGTGGAACAAGCTGATTTTTAACGACTGGCTTTATTTTGCTACCGGGCCATTTTCGGCCAAAGCTCAGCAGTTGCAGCTTGAGGCAGCGGGGAATTTAGCGACTAAAGGCAACTTGTGGTTGTCGGTGTCGAGCTATCTTTTGGCGCTGGCGTATAACTCGTATACTTTACCGGCTATCTTGGGTTTAGTTGGGGCGGTGGCATTTTGGTGGGACAAAAAAATAGCCGGGCCGGTACGGCTCGCCAGTATCATTTTGTTGGCGCCTTTGTTTTTTAATGTTTTGGCATTGTACTTGGGTCATTCGGTATTGTTTATCCAAGGGATTTCGGGCAACACTTGGTTTAACGTCCGCTACGGGGTGATGCTTTTGCCCTCGATCGCAATCTTTATCGGCTATTTGGTGCATCGAGCTAAGGCGTTTCGGCCGACGATCATTGGGCTACTCATCTTTGTGCTCTTTTTTGCTTTTACCAACAGAGACGCGGTGACGATTGATGACGCCAGAGTCGGTTCGAGCCAGAAGAACGTATCAGAGGTCTCCGGTTGGCTTAAGGCGAATACCGCCAATGAGCCGGGGTATATTTTGATCTCAGCTGCATCACACGACGCCATCATTTTCTCACCTACAAAGCAGTCAGCCGCACCCCTGGCTTTGCCTATTACGATCTGGTAGACTCGTACCCCTTTGCGGACATTTACCAATTAAAAGACGAGTATGTGGGGCAATTGGAGACCAATACCATTCTGCCGAAACAGAAAAAGCCGTTATGACCTGGAGTAAAAACCCATTTTTAAAACTAACCCTCGGCGCGGGGCTGGTGGGCGTGGTGCTTTTTGTCCGAATGACCCTGACCAAGGAGCCGGTAGAGGCAAAGTTCGAGACCAAATGGTGGGAATTTCAATCGATCGACACCATGAAATACTCACGTGATCCTGCCTGGGAGAAACTGAACGACCCGACGTTTGATGCGGTGATTGATCGCCAGGTGAAACAAATAGCCGAAACCGGGGCGACGCACGTGGCCATCGCGACTCCCTACGACGAGCAGTTTTTGCCGATGCTCAAGCGCTGGGTAGCTGTCGCACGCAAGTACGGACTCAAGGTGTGGTTTCGGGGCAATTTCTCTGGTTGGGAGCGGTGGTTTGGGTATGGGCCGATTAGCCGGGAGGAGCATGTGGCTCAAACTAAATCCTTTATTGAGGCCCACGGGAGTTTGTTTGAAAACGGCGATGTGTTTTCCGCCTGCCCGGAGTGTGAAAACGGGGGGCCGGGAGATCCACGGCTAAACGGCGACGTCGAGGGCCATCGACAATTTTTGATCGAAGAATACGGAGTAATGCGCGACGCTTTTCGACGGATTGATCGAGATGTACGGGTGAATTTTAATTCGATGAATGGCGACGTAGCGAGATTGGTGATGGATGAGGAAACGACCAAGGCTTTGGGGGGAGTGGTGGTGATCGATCACTTTGTGCGGACGGCGGAGAAGATGGAGGCGGATATTTTGGCGTTGGCCGAAAGTAGCGGCGGCAAGATAGTCTTAGGGGAATTTGGGGCGCCGATTCCGGATATTCATGGCAATTTGAGTCAAGAGGAGCAGGCTTTGTGGCTAGAAGAAGTGTTGAAGCGGGTGGCGCGGATGCCTGAAGTAGTGGGAGTAAGTTACTGGACGGGAGTGGGGGGATCGACAGAATTGTGGGATGTGAATGGTACAGCGCGCCTGGGAGCGGCAACGTTGACGAGCTTTTACAGCCCTAATGTGGCTTCGGGGGTGGTGCAAAACGAGCTCGGCAGGCCAATTGCTGAAGCTCTCGTGAGTACGGCTGACCGGGGAGCATCGACTTCGGAACAAGGGTGGTTTTATCTCCCCTATCTGAGCGGTACCGAGACGGTAACGGTGAAGGCAGAGGGTTACGTACCCCAAACGTTGACCATGATCGAAGTGTTAACGACGAGCACCATTCGCTTAGAAAAAGAGACTTTGGACCTGCGGTTTAGATTGCGACAGCTTTTTGCCGATATTTTTCCTTTTTAGTTGCTAGCTTTCTGCCTGTTTGCCTACTTTGTTTTGAGCGTGCGAACCGCGGCGGCGCAAGCGGTGCCGACGTTTCCCGCTTGTGGTAGTCCTCAAGGCGACGTCAAAGTGTCTTATAGTGAAGGTACTCATGGGATTGTCGGTGATACGGCTACTTACACCGGTAGTGACGCGGTCTACACCTTGACGGATACGACCTTGACTCAGTGTTTTTGTACTGAAGACGCCAGCCGAGGAATCCAGACTAACTGGTGGAAGGTATCGAGTTTAACTGAGCAAGAAATTGAGGTGCTGCGACGGGAAGGGTGGAGTTTTGTGCCCAATGGGGCCTTATGGGGCTTGGGTTCTGAGCCTTATTTAGCTAAAAATAGTGATTTTGCTTGTGAAGGCGGGCAGGGAGGGAGCGTACTGGGAGCTAGTACCAATGGCAAAGTATTGGGTTTAGCGACGACGGGGAGTATGCCGCTGATTGTGGGTTTGATTGCCTTAGGTGTGGTTCTGTTGGTGATGGCGCTTAAATTGCGGCGGTCTGCCTAATTTCCTTACTTTACGTTCATGATCACAAAAAAATTTACTTCATACTTGTTTGCTGCTGTGGCGGGGGTATGTTTTCTTCTGGCTTCGTTTCTGATTTGGCAACACCATACGCCGTCAAGACTGGCTTTTTCGGTGGCCGAAGTCGGCTCTCTACCCTCTGAATTGAGAATCGAGTCGCTCCCCCAGACGCTGCTTATCCCCAGCCAGGGCATCGAGGTACCGATTTATCCCTCTCAAGTACGCGACGGCAAGTGGGAAACGACACCTAAAGGCGTGTCTTACCTTGTGTCTACCGCCTTGCCTGGTAACCAAGGGAATAGTGTGATTTATGGACACAATTGGGCAAATATTTTAGGTAAACTACCCGACGTTGAGACAGGTCAACAGGTACTCCTGACATGGGGAGATGGCAGAATAGAGCGATTTGAAATCGTACAAACAACGGAGGTGACGCCTGATCAAACGCATATTTTGGCGCCAACTGATGATGTGCGGTTGACTATTTATACCTGTTCGGGGTTTTTAGACCGGAAGCGGTTTGTGATAGTGGCGGTGCCGGTCTAGTTGACTGGAGCGGAAACGACTACGTAAGTGGTGAGATCCTCCACCGGAGCAGTGAGGACTTTTTCGGCTACTTGGGAATCTTGCTCTTGCCAGCGGGAGCCGGTCCAGCTCAAGAGAGTAGCGTCCTCGGCGTCTTCGCTTAAACGGATTTCGAGCTTGTAGTCTTGAATTTTGGGGGTGACACTCGCGGCCACATGATAGGGACCAGCGAGGATTTCGCCTTCGACAACTTCAGGCAAACCCATGGTTTGCATGATGATGACATATGCTGCCGCAGGAAGCGCTGTGTCAGCCATACTCAGACGGAATTTGCTGTCGCGAGAGGAAAATTCGCCCTCTCTCTCCCCCATTTGCTGGTAGCTCCATTCGCCTTTGACGGCGAACTTTTCCCTGCCCCCGCTTAGGCGCAGTAAGAGCGTGCCGCCGACGACATCTTGATTGTAGTCGCATTTACCGCCGGCTGAGCAAGTGCCAAGGAGGAGAGTTTTGGTAACAGGAGGTGAATCCAGCGTAAAATCGAGCGAGCCGAAGGCGCCTTGGAGGAGCGAGCCGGCTTGATATTCGAGTTCGTATTCTGCTTGGGTGGAATCGAGGGTAACAGTGTGGACAGTCACGTCGACTTCGGTACCGGCGGGGTGTTTTCCTCCTGAGGTAGGCTCGAGAGTCACATAAGGCCGGTCAGCCACGGGGACGATGTTGACAGCTTCGGCAATCTTATTTTTAGTTTTTGGAGTGGAATTTAGGCGGGAGCGGGCGAGGAAAAAGCCGCCGAGGGCTAAAAGAATGACGGCAGCGCCAATTATCCAAGGCAGGTACTTTTTCAGGATTAGGTTATTTATATCTGATTTTTAAGATGATAATGGTGGTTGAGAGAATAAAGGCAACTCCATTAGCTAACAGCACGGGCAGATCATTTGTCAAGATGCCATAGAGAAACCAAAGGATGATGCCCAAATCTAAAGTGAGATACATGGGCAAGGAGAGGTCTTTGGTATGGCGAGTGCGCCAGGATTTGACGAGCTGGGGAATGAAGGAGCTCGTGGTGATGATTCCGGCGACAATGCCTAGGAGGATGATCATTCTAGTTTGGGGGAAAGATAGTCTTGAAGTTTGGGAATGGCGACGCGATCTTGTTTGGTGGTGTCGCGATCACGGACGGTAACTGAGTCGTCTTTGAGGGAATCAAAATCGACGGTGATGCAAAAGGGGGTACCAATTTCGTCTTGGGCGAGGTAGCGCTTACCGATGTTGCCGCGGTCGTCCCAAGCGGTGATAAACGATCGACTCAATTCGGTTTTAACTTTTTGGGCGAGGGTGATTAACTTTTCTTTGTTAGCCAAAAGCGGAAAGACGGCGACTTTAAAGGGAGCGAGCTGGGGATGAAGCTTGAGAATAGTACGCTTGCCGTCGTGGTGATAGGCATTGAGGAGAAAAAATAGGGCAGAGCGATCCACACCGCCAGAGGTTTCGATGACCCAGGGGATGTATTCTTCGCCGGATTCGTCCTTGTATGTAAGCTTGTGGCGGGAAAGGTCCCAATTGCCCCGGTGGTGAATGCCTTCGAATTCGCTCCAACCAAAGGGCGCCTCGAATTCGATGTCTTCGGCGGCTTTGGCGTAATGAGCGCGTTCGTCGGGAGCGTGTTCTCGGAAGCGAAGGTGTTTGGGGTTCATACCCAGATCGACGTACCAATTCATCCGTTGTTCTTTCCAGTAAGTAAACCAGCGTTGGCTTTCTTTGTCGTCGGGGGTGACGAAGAACTCAAGCTCCATCTGTTCAAATTCGCGGCTTCGATAAGTGAAATTACCTGGAGTGATTTCGTTTCTAAAAGCTTTGCCGATTTGGGCGATGCCAAAAGGAATTTTGACCCGAGTCGATGAGACGACATTTTGGAAATTGACGAAGACACCTTGGGTAATTTCGCCTCTAAGGTAAGCTTTTTGCTTGGGTTCGGTCGTGCCGAGACAGACTTCAGTGAGGAGATTAAAAACTTTCGGCTCGGTGAAATCGTGCTCTTCCCCTTTAGAACAGAAGAGAAGAAGTTTGTCTTCCCCGGTGAGGTCGGCAGCAGACAACTTTTTTTTGGCCACAACGTGGTCGGCACGAAAACGCTTGTGGCAGTTTTTGCATTCGACCAAAGGATCGGTAAAGGCAGCGACGTGGCCTGAGGCCTCCCATACCTGTGGGTTCATGGTGATGGCGGCGTCGAGGCCGACGACGTCTTCGCGGTCGTAGACCATGGTTTGCCACCATAAACGCTTGAGGTTGTTTTTGAGCTCAACACCCAAGGGACCATAATCCCAAAAACCTTTAAAGCCGCCGTAGATTTCGGAGCCAGGGAAGATGAAGCCACGGCGCTTGGCGAGGCTGACAATATCTTGAAGTGAAGTCATGGGGAAATTTTAGCAGATCCCCTACTTCAGTGGGAGTGGAAAGATTCTAGCCGAGTGACCCGTTTTTCGAGGCCGTTAAATTCTTTTTGGGTTGGGGTGTCAACTTTGAGATCGTTGATTTCGCGTTTAAGTTCAAGTTCGATCCTCTGTCGTTCTTTTTTTGCCTGGGCGAAACCTTTTTTAGTTTCGGCAAAGCCTTGTTCCATCATCTCGCCAATTTTTTCTACTGTCTCCTCAACCGCCGCGGTTAATTCTTCTGTAAGCGTTTTTCTAAAAACTTTATACGTGACGGGTGAATTCGAATCAATTTTTGTCATCGGCTACACCTTAGCAGTTTTAATCTAGCGGGGCAAGGGCGAGCATGGGTTTGGTGCGCAGGGCGCGGTCAATAATCTCTTCAATGTGATGTTTGAGGGCGAGCTCGGTATCGACTGGCGGTAAACCGAAACCCAGCTCAGCGACGATGGCACGGCAGTTGTGGACCAAGATTTGGCGTTTGGGACCGGGGTGATTGAGCTTTTCGAGGGTGGCAACAAGAAGAGAGTAAACGGACTCGTGGCTTTGGTTTTCGCGGGTGAGAAGATCAACAATTTCGAGGATTTGAGAGACTTGGGTGAGGCGGCGGAGAGTAGTGCGAGCGCGGCTGAAGCTATGGATGAGCTGGGCTTGCTCGAGTTCGGCGCCGAAGCCGTTTTGGCGAAAAAAGAAATTAGCTTGGGTGGCGGGCTCTAAGCTGCCAGCGCGGCGAGAGGTGATTTTGCGCACTCCCCTAGCCCGGGCGACGAGCTTGCCTTCGGCTTTGGTAAAGATGGTGACGAGGCGATCGGCTTCGCCGATGTTAATGCGCTTGAGGACTATCCCTTCGGTCTTAAACGTTCGGGCATGCATAGTTAAATGAGTCCCTCTGTCATCCTGAGCGAGTGAAGGATCTCGGGAGATTCTTCAGCTTCGACAAGCTCAGCTTCAGAATGACAATCTAAACACAACTTCAGTGTACGCAAATTTTTTTGACAAGGCAAGACTCGAGACGTATAATCGGGAAAATTGTTATGGGATTGGATAGAGAAATGTTTCTTCGGGACAAAGATGCTTTTGGCGCAGGCGGTGGTAGCATATCTGGCGACAATGGCATACCCGAACCAGGTCCGCTCGAGTTGGAGTTTGATGAGATTTCCAAATGGTTAACAGATATCTGTCCTGGTGCTGGCCAGTATACATTTTTAGGTTCGGTCAACCACAGAACTGATACGGGAGCTTATAGGCATAAGCTCGAAATTAGATCGAGAGCTTTTGGTGATAATCAGAAACCATATGTAGCCATATTTGCTGGTGAGTTGCATGGCAAGGTGACTGACGAAAGACACCCTCATGCTTTGTCGTGGACCCTTGAAGTTCCAGAAAAAACAAGAGAACATGTATCACTCCACGAGGCGTTAGAGACAATACTAGTTGAGGGGTATGGCGCAAGCGGACTGATTTTCTATGAAGATGATCAAGGGATACTAGTCATGGCACACGAGCAAACAGGTAAAGAATTGTGGTTTACGGATATAAGCGGCCCACAAAGTAGAGATCACAATGGAACTGTAACTTTGCTTACTTCAACTTAACTTTCAGTTCTTTGTCGCTCGCGAGCTCGAATTCTTCCTGGTGTTCATTATTAATCATCACCACGTATTTGGGCTTTTTCTTGCCCGGTTGTTTTTGGATGAGCTGGCGGTATTCGTCACCTTCGACCTTAAAAGGTAGGGTGTATTCAAAGACGACTTTGGCTTGGTTTTCGGGGGAAAGGGTGAAGAAGCCTTGGAAGACAGTTTTGCCCAGCTCTTCGTAGGTTTCGGTAGTATCCTCTTCAAAACCCAAGGCCTCTTTGAGCTCGGAGCCACGAGGCACATAGAGGCGCATGACATTACGGAGAATCCCATTGAGACACAGTTCACCCGCTTCGAGGTTACAGTTAGACGCGGGGGCGGGATTTTTATAGGCGATGGTAACTTTTTTGGTGACAGTGTCGTCGTCGCCGATAGTTATCTCTTGGATAACTTCTTCGGTGACGAACATGTTGGATTTGGCCCCTCCAAGATTGACGTCGTTGACATGGAAATAATCAGCGTCAAACTCTAAAATGCGGCCGGCGACGTTGATGCCTTCGATGGCTTGTTGCGAACTCGCATCAAACAAGTAAAATAGGGCGTGTTTTTCGGCGATGTCGCGGGTCATGGTTTGGAAGAGGCCGGGCCAAAGATTTTTGGGGGAACCGTAGGCTTTAAGCAGTATGGTTTGGAGCATGGGGGCTAAGAAACCTTTGCGGTCGGTTTTGATATAGGCGACGGGGCGGCTGGCCATATCCTCAAGCTCGTAGATGATTTGGGGGCAGTCGCAGCGAGAATCGTTTTCCGAGGAGAAGGTGCCGAAACCGGGGACATCAATGGGGCCTAAGATCGTAACGAGGTCGCTGAGGACTTGGGTGTCGACGGCGATGATGCCATCGACTTCGGTTTCGCCGGGGATATCTTGATAGTGCTCATAAAAGACATCCATAGATGCTTTAAAGTCGGGCGAGAGATTCATGTCGCGAAGATACCAATAGAAGACGTTGGGCAGATATTTGTCGATGAGTTCGGGGGGTTTGAGGCGGCTATTAAATTTGCTGTCGAGGTTATAAATATCATCAGATTTTTCTTGAAAGACCTTGCCTTTATCGACCCGGAGGATACCGTAGGCGGTCATAAAGCCCCCGGTGGCGCGAAGCTCGGCGTCATTTTGAAACATGACGAGGTATTTTTTCTCTTTGCTTATGCCCAAAGCTTCAGGAATGATTTCCAAGACTGGTTTGGCATCGGTGACGGCCACGAGCGCCTCAGCGGCGAATGATTGGGCTTCAGTGATACTCTCTTTGAGGTTACGGCCCTTGACAGTGAAGGGGTAGCGGTTGGGGTTGATTTTACCGAGCTCCTGGTTGGCGATTTTGACTTTCTCGGCTACGCGGTCAATCTCGGGAGT
>JACOWY010000020.1 GCA_016176555.1 Candidatus Chisholmbacteria bacterium
GGCTCTTGGTGGGTCTCCTAAGTCTCGTACCCCAAAAGTGGTCGTGGGCGAGATTAACATGGGTTAAAATTATTGGCCTCAGCATGATTGCTTTAAACTCTGTGGGGCTCTACACCTTAACTAGTGCCTACTATGATTTTTCCTCGCTTACGATCTTTTTTAATCAAGTCAGTCAATACAAACCTTTCTTGTTTAAATTTCCTCAAAATCTCGTCTGGCTGATCGTATATGCCCTAACTCTGATTGCGTTTATCTATCAATACGTTAAGTATGCTGATCATCCAAGCCATCGGCCTTAAGCGCCTCTTCAAACACATCATATTTACTCTTTGGCAGGGAGTCTTCGATCTTTTGCCTTTCTCGCCGCTGCGCATTGTCTGGTTACGCTTGGGTGGAGCCACCGTCGGCCCAAATTGCGTCGTCGACAAAATTGATCTGGTTAACCTCGACCGCTTGGGGTTAAATGGCTTGAAAGTCGGCCGCTTTTGTTTCTTGGGTAGGGGAGTGTTGCTCGACCTAGCGGGTCATATCACCTTAGAAGATTGGGTCATCCTCTCCCCCCGCGCCATCATTCTTACCCACATGTCAGTGGGGCTAAAAGCTCACCCCTTATTCAAAAAATACCCCCCGAGAATTGATCACACCAAAGTGAAACGAGGTGCTTTCATCGGCGCCAACGCTACTATCCTGGAGGGCGTTACGGTTGGGGCAGAGACCATCATCGGCGCGGGCGCCGTCGTCACCAAAAATATTCCTTCAAGGTCTGTGGCCGTAGGCATACCCGCTAAGGCGAAACGATCATGAAACGTTGGCTAAAACACCTCTTCATTCCTTTTGCCCTCATCGACACCGCCTTACCGAAAGCAGGTCTGATCGTCGACATCGGTTGTGGCGAAGGCACAGTCACTCTTTTCCTCTCCCAAAGACCAAAGCGTCGGCTTATTGGCATCGACCGCGATGCAACCAGACTGCATTTAGCCAAAGTCGAAGCCAAGGGTAAAAAAAACGTCCGTTTCATTAAAGCAGATCTGCTCAAGCTTTCCTTACCTAAAAATTTATCTGGCTGTGTCATCGCCGACGTCATCCACCATCTGCCCCGTTCGTTTCACGCTAAACTCCTCAATACCGTCGTCAGAAACCTCAAGCCAGGCGGCGTTCTCGTCATCAAAGAAATTGTCACCGACGATGTGTTACGATCAAAACTATCCAGGCTGTGGGATTTTATCCTCTACCCAAAAGACACTATTTATTATCGTAGCCTCAAAGACTACACCGCTATGCTGAAAAAGACAGGTTGCCAAGTGACCCATCAAAGAACCAACCATCTCACTCCAGCCTCCATTCATCTTTTTAAAGCTACTAAAAAATAGGAGCCTGCCCTAATGCGCTTTGTCCTCATCTTTATCCCCATCATCATGTCTGCTGTCGCCCAAATAATTCTCAAACTTGGTCTTGGCAACCTTACGGTTGAAGGCAGCCCGTTAAACTTTTTGCTCAAAGCTCTCTTAAGCCCCGGGGTCATAGTCGGCCTGGGCCTCTATGGCCTTGGCGCTATGCTTTGGCTTATCGTCCTTTCCCGTGAAGACGTCAGTTTTGCCTTCCCCCTCGTTTCCTTTGCCTATGTGCTCGCCATCGTCTTGTCGGCCATTTTTCTTAAAGAACACATCACCCTTCCCCGCATTCTTGGCAGTGCCTTTATTATCCTAGGCATCTTCACCATCGCCCGCTTCGGCTAAACCCCATGAACAAAAAGTGGTGGCTTATACTTGGACTGATTGTTGGCATAAGTCTATTTCTCAGGCTGTGGCGCCTCGAAGAATTGTTTTACTTCACCCACGACGAAGAGACTATCGTCTGGCGAGTCATGCCGCTTTTACGCGATAAAGATCTATTCTTATTAGGCGGCGTCACCCCCTTCCACGTTCACTTGGGTCCCTGGTTCTACTACCTCTCCGCCGCCATTTTGGCGCTATCAAAATTAAACCCTCTTGGCTGGGGCGTAGCTGCAGCCATCCTTGGCGCCATCACCACGGTAACCCTCGGCTTAGTGGCGGCATCGTTCTATGATCGCCGCACTGGCCTCATCGGAAGCTTCCTCTATGCCACAAGTTTCCTCATAATCGTCTTTGATCGCCACTGGTGGCCCCTAGTTTTTAATCCGCTCCTCAGCCTCATCGTCATCTATTCTTTGGCCAAGCTGAGTCAAAAAAAATATCAATTTGTTCTCCCTTTATCCATCGCCATTGCCTTTGGCATTCACACCGATCCAAGCCTGTGGGCTTTAGCTCTCCTCATTCCCGTCGTGTGGTTGAAATACAAACTATCAATTAAAAACAAAAGCTCGATAATTGGCGCGGCTATTGTTCTGGTCTCGTTTGTTCCGCTCATCGCGTTTGATGTGGCTAACGCCGGTACCAACGTCCGCGGCCTCGCTCAGTATTTTGCTGAAACCGCCAATACTAGAGGAGCCAACCTCGATCGTTTTATCTGGTCGTTTTTATATATCCCGAAAACATTAGGCAGATTACTCGTCGAGAGTAACACCGAGTTGACTCGCTTGTACTCGTACTGCGCTCAACATCGGTGGATGAGAATAGAGGACACCGCGCCGTTGATGACCCTGATTGCTACCGGCATTCTTGCTTTCTTCCTTATCAGAAAAAAGAAAAAACCTATCGACTGGATTATTTCAGCCTACATTATCATCATCTTCCTTGGCATCACCATCTATGGCACCTTTTTTGGCTCCGACCTTTTTGATCACTACGTAGCCACCCTGTTCCCCCTCTTTATTATCATGACAGCGTTGGTCATCAATAAAATTTGGCAATGGCGCCGTATCATGGCCATCGGGCTCATGAGTGCCTTTGTTATCTTAAATCTAAAAACCCTCATGAAGGCCACCAATCAGCAAGGCTGGCATATAAAACAAACGGCGGTTACTTGGGCTAAAAACGAACTCCAAGGCGCTCCATTTGCCCTCGAGTCACTGAGCTCATGTTTTCGTTACAACGGCATCCGCTATCTTTTTACCCTCGAAGATCATGAACCTAAAATGAGCTTTGTTGATCCCAACTTCTTTTGGCTTTACAGCGAGCCTCCGTCAACCGAGTATCCCGACACGCTGGTCCTTTTTGCCACTCCTGAGGAATTATCTCCTGTCGATGCTGCTAGATATCAAGAATTCGTTACCAGCAACCCAAAACGTCAACAATTCGGTGCCCTCGAAGTCCTCATTGTCCCAAACTCCAATCACCGTTTCTTAATCGATTTTTAAGAGTATGTATCCCAAAACAGATCGCGCTGTATCCCCATGTGACGCATACACTGGTTGGAGGCTGTACTGGCTCCCAAAAGTCGCTTGGAGCCAACCATGATGTGTCGTCGTCAATAGTATTGCGTCGTCTAACGCCCCAGCCTTCATTTTCTTTTTCAAATCATCTTCGTCTCGTATCGGCAAAAACGAAAAGTTCTGCTTGATCTTGTTCTCCAAACTATGTATCTCCATCCTATATAGTAAATCTTCTGGCAATACCACTATCCCAACTGGTCCTTTTTGAGTCAACCATTCGCTGGCCGCTTTTGTTCCTACCCCCGAAGTCCAATCCTCAAAAAATTGCCAATGATCTTCTCGGGCCATCCGAGCCTGGGCCGGCCGCACTATCATCTGCCAATCATTGGCCATCCAGATGACGAGCATAATGGCCAAGATAACTTGCCCCACCCGAGTTCGTACCGCATAACCCACCATCACCGCCAGAAAGGGGAGAGTCAGCAATAAAAACCGAGGGAAATAACTATCTGCCAACAAGATATAAGTAACCACCATCGGTATAGGGAATATCAGCCAACCATACTGCCGCTCTTTAAATAGCCGCCACGCCCCCAAAAGTGTCACTATAAAAAATCCCGCAGTCAGGTACTGCTCATACCAACTCCTCGTCAGATAGAGGTTAGAAGCCGATCGTCTCATCATCCCAGAGAGTTCAAACCCCGTGTGAGCGTGATACCCGAACACTGCCCACTGCCCTATAAAATTAACCAACCACCAAAGCCCCAGGCTCGCTAAAAACAGTCCGCCTAGTACTAACCACCGCTGCTTCAATCGTAAGGGGCTAAACCAGACGATCCCCATTAAACCAGGGATAATTAACAAAGCTGTCAGTTTTGTCAACACGGCCACCAATAGAAATATTACCCCAAACAATAACAACTTCAGTTGTTTTCTCGTGACAGCCAGCCACACGAGGCTAGTCACGACTAAGACAAAAAAATTTAATGCCGGTTCGAGCAAACTCGTCCGATCAGTAAAAAAGCTAAACGGATTTAAAAGATAAAACAACATCGCCGCCCATCCTACGAGTGGTCGGCGACTCAATTTCAAGGTGAGCCAAAACACCAAAAAGCTCGTTGCCGCCGAAAGTATCACCGAAACCCCTCGGCATAAAAAAACCGGCCGCAACTGAGGTAAAACTAACCAAGCAATCGACTGTAAAAATGGCAGCACCGGGGCAATTTTCCCTTGGCTAACCATCGCTTCCCAAGAGTTAACCAAGCCAAAATGAGACACTTTTGTTCCCCAAAAACAATAAGCCGCCTCATCCCCAAACAGGGGCACTAACTCGAGATTAACGAGCTTCACTCCACTAATCAACACGATGAAAAATAACCACCAATGGTTTAAAAGTTGCCTCGTCACAGTCCTGTACTGTAAGCAATCTTTTTGCCTCATTGTCGCCTAAATATTTTCCTCGAGAGTTCCTGTTCGTCCTCTACTGCAGTCAAAGTCTCCACCAATGTAACATCATCAGGCATTTGAGTTTTGTCATCAACGACGTACACGTCAAAGTCACTCCAGTCTCCATAATACGACCAAGAAATATCTGGCCTCAAAGCAAAGTAAGGGTAATCTTGCTGCGGCAAAAATAACACTTTCCCTCCCTGTGGCGTCAGCTGATTCACTCTCTGAACGATAGTTCTATAAAAATTATCATCGATAGTTCGGTTATAAAAATGACTGGCGCGGATATACGGCAACTTTTTGAAGCGCCAGCCATACCACATGGTAAAGGGCAAAGTTGCTAGTAATAAACCCAAAGTCACCCGCTTCACTAAACTCGGCCTTCTCAAGCCATTAAATACATAAGCGGTCATTAGCACGAGCGGCGGCAATAGCGGCAACCAAGCATATTCACTTTTTGGCTGCAACCACAAAAACCCGACTAAAGATAGCAACCAAAAGCAAACAAACTTTAAAAAGAAATTCTGAACTTGATGGCGAATCATAAAGACCAAAGCATAAAGACCAGCTCCCACCATTGCTGGTCCTAACAAAAACCAACTCGCCCGAGCTATCTGAGCCAAGAAAAGCCCAATGCCATTCATCCAGTAACCCAGCGTCAGTACTTGAAATTCCATATCAGCCGGATGAAAAATTCCATTCCAGTAAGCCGCGGGGTCATTCAAAAGCCAACTCACCGTGATTCCCGCAGCCAGAAACCAAAGTTGCCAACTGAAGAGCTTAGCCAATGTTCGCTTTCGCCCCTCATCCCACCAAACCAGTCCCAACAAGATGATCCCGGCTAGTAGCGCAAAAATTCCACTCAATTTAGTTGCCACCGCTAAACCCCCCGCCACTCCACCCAGCATCAAATAGATTTTTTCTCGCCTCCCACTTTGGCTGTATCGCCATATACTCGAGCCTACTCCCAGCACCCATAAAGTGAGTAAACTATCCAAGTAAGCCGTTCGATCAAACCGTACCGCCAAAGGTAGGATGGCATACAATAACGCCCCCGTCGCCCTCGCCCTCCAAGGCATGCGCCGATCAAACCATAAAATTAACCCCACAGTCCCAAACCCCGCGACTACTGAAACTAGTCTGGCTGTAACTATCGAGCTTCCCCAAATTTTGAAACCAGTTGCCATCACTACTTGAACCAAGAAAGGGTGGCCCATATTCGGCTCGGGATGAAAAAACGGGTGGTGCCGAATGGTTATATAAGGATCGCCGTGCCACAAGCGTTCTCCATCGTGAATATAGTGGTACTCGTCGGGGGTGACATCAGCATCTCCGAGCCGCCATACTCTCAAGCCCAAAGCCACGACCAGGATAAAAAGAGATACACCCAATTTTTTCATGTCTACTACTATAACAAGAGATCAACTAAATCTAATAAAGCGTTAAGCCCGCCGATTCGGCGGGTCATAGCAAGAGAACTTTTAAAACTTTAAATAAAGCGCTACCTCGCCTGAGCGTCAGCGAAGGGTAGAGATAACAAGAGATCCATTAAAATTTTAAATCAGCGTTACAGCGGCCGAGCGTCAGCGAGGCGTAGCTATTTCGTAAGAAACAGCGGGCTCGCGTCAGCGAGGCGTAGCTATAACCCGCGCCCGTCACTTAGCCCATGATAGAATTTGAGCCATGCCCCAGAACTACTTTGAAGAGTATCTTAATGTCGCTCCATTTTCTCATGCTCTCTGGCGTTCTCTCGAAGCCCAAGAATTGGCCCGAGTCAAACGCCAATACAAATATCATCGGCCTATCCTTGACCTCGGTTGCGGTTTTGGGGAATTTGCCGGCGTCTTTTTTGATTCCAGCATCGAGGTTGGCGTCGACATTTCCCCCACTGACCTTATTCATGCTGCCAAAGTGAAAAAATATCACAACCTCTATGTCGAAGACGCCAGAAAATTGTCACTCCCATCCCAATCATTTTCCACCGTCATCTCTATTAGTGTCTTAGAGCACATTCCCCAAGTCCACCGAGCCATCAAAGAAGTCTCCAGGGTTCTCAAGAAAGGTGGGTATTTTATCGTCACCATGCCCCTAAATAAATTTTACAGCCATTTACTCTACCCGAGCCTATTAGAAAAAATCGGTGCCAGAAATTTAGCCCATCAGTATTATCGAGCTGTCAATAAGGCCTTTAAACACGTCAATCTTTGGCCAGAAAAGAAATGGGTCATGCTCTTTAAAAAAACGGGATTTGAGATAGTCGAATCAAAATTATTTATCTCTAAACCCGCTACCCGAGTCTTTGACTTATTTCTGCTGACTGCTTTACCCTCCCAACTAAGCCGTTGGTTGTTTGGTACCAGATCTATTTGGGGTTTAAGGTGGAAAAGGCAGCTCTTAAAACCTTTATATCAGCGTTTATCCCAAGATAAAAGCCAAACCGGCTGCAACCTCATCATTGTGGCTAAGAAAAAATAAGGCCAGTCCGTTCACTTTCGAGCTCTTACCAAAACATCCGTCATCGGCAAGTAAAGCTCTATCCCACCCAAAAAAGACCCATCGATCAAACGCTTCAGCCCAGAGTTAGGCCACGCTTGGCCAGTCAAATAACCAACACTGCGCACAAAACCCCATTGCTGTATATTCTCCACCCTAAACCCCGCCTCCGTAAGAGCTCGCCTCAACGAAGGCTTGGTAAAGTAAATCACGTGTTGGGGGATGCGCGTAAATCCATACCACCGATCTTTGAGTAATCTTGCATCCCAACTATCCAAGCTCGGTGTGGTTATAAAGAGCCTGCCCCCTGGTTTGAGCCAAAAATAAAACCATTTCATTGTCTCCTCAAAATGAGGGATATGCTCAATCACATCGAAACAGGTCACCGTGTCGAAAGTATTTTTCGAAAATAACTGGCGGTTAGGTTCGCCACTCTTCACTTTGACGTTGAATCTCTTTGTCGCTTTTACTGCGGCCGACGTAGAAATGTCATAGCCATAGACTAGCTTACTTACCTTCCGCGCCAACCCTAAGAAATGACCCAAACCACAACCATAATCAAGCAGTCTTGATGTCTTGGAAAAAAACGGTTTTACCAACCGGAATTTCTTTTGCGCATCCGCTTGGGCATCGGCGTCGCTAATGTAATCGTGATAGTCATCCTGATAAATCTTCTTTAATTCTTCAATTTGAGGCGGATTTTTTAAGAAACCAAAGCCA
>JACOWY010000021.1 GCA_016176555.1 Candidatus Chisholmbacteria bacterium
CTGATATAACTACCCTCTAGAGAAACTATAGGACGCAAGGCTCGTCCTGGTAGATTTTTGGATTTTCGCCAACAACTAGACTAGCTCAGAGATAAGCTGGATCTTAATTTCTTTAAATTTTCTCAGTTTCTTATCGTTGGTGATGAATCTATTGGCTTTGGCGGTGAGAGCAGTCGCTAGCTGGATAGCATCTGGTGATCGATAGCCATAGGAGCGGCGGATTTTGGCAGCAACACTCGCAATATGGCGATCGACATCCAAGACTGTAACATTGGGGGTGGAGAAGAGAGCTGACTCGATATCTGCCAATTTTTTTGGTGAGGTGGGAAGGGTAAGCAACTCGGTGAGAGTAATTACGCTCGTGACGCCTTTAAGACGTGACTTTGTCAGTAAAAGGAAAAGTTCTTTAGCGTTTGTAAAAAATTTTGGGTGCTTAGAAAATTGATAGATGAAAATGTTGGTATCGATGCCCACAACCCTAGCGTTTTTTAAGTTCATGCCTCAGCTTTAAAGATTTTTCATCCCATTCATCACGCATTTTTTCCAGCTCGGCAATAGGATCAATATCTTTCCAGGCCTCTTTCATGATGCCGGCAGTTTGCTCCACCCAATCTGCCGCCGCCGGTTTGATGGTGATAGCCTTGCCGTCACTTTGGATGCCGACTTTGGCTCCGGGTTTGATCCCTGGGATTTTTTGGCGGATTTCCTTGGGAATGACGATTTGATTTTTGGTACCGATGGTAACGAGGTGCATAGTATGTCAATATTACGTAAATTTGACATACTTGTCAAATCTGGGGCAGCCAAGTGCCATACGGCACCTGGCTCGCCGGGTACCGGATGGTACTCGGCGGCGGGAAGATGGCCGAGTGCCTGGGGACGGTGAGGGTGGAGGAGCCAGGGAACATTAGTGCGTTGTAAAGCACAAGATACGGAACCTGGTTTAGGGGGCTCTGGTGACGGGGGGAAGTTATCGCTTCAGGGCGGTAGCGACTTGGGCCATTTGGGACTGAAGGGTTTTGATGGCTTCGGCCACAACTTGGAGGTCCTGGTCGTATTGGTCGAATTTAGCCTTGAGTTGCTCTACCAGCTCTGTTTGATTTTCTAGAGATTGGTTGATGTCTCCGGCTAGACTATCAGCCATTTTGCTAGTAACTGCGTCGAGGCGATGGTTGGCAGTGACGAGTTCGGTTTTAAGATGATTGACAGTGATGAGGAAGTATAAAAACTGAAACACGGTGGCAAAGATGAGGATGATAACGACTAGCCACAGCGGCCCGATTTTTTTCATGAGTTAGAAAAGGCTTTTAACTGGGGTTGATTATATATCTTCCCGCCTTTTGGCGGGAGCCGTCGTTACACGAGCCAAAGGCTCGTCATAATGACTACGGTCACAGCAGCCCGTTGTAGATTTTGTTGAGTGCCGACTTTGGGCCGCGAATTTCTGTGGTATGATGAGGCCATGAAAGTACGAAAGTTCGATTATCTGATTTCCCTCACTTGGGACAAGAGCTACAAAGGCTACGTGGCTGATGTAGTTAATTTGTATGGGTGCATGTCTCAAGGCAAGACCAAGAAAGAGGCCATTTTGAACGCGGAGAAGGCGATCAAGGCTTTCATTGAGGTATGATGACGCATATGAAACGGAAAGTGGCAGAATATTCAGTGGTGTTTCAGGAAGAAAAAGCGGGTGGCTACTCGGTATGGGTGCCCTCTTTACCGGGGTGCGCTTCTCAGGGAGAGACGTTCGAGGAGGCTTTGGGAAACATTAAAGAGGCTATTGAGTTGTATCTTGAGGATAATAAAGCGAATGAGCCTGATGATCTAGAGTTTAAAAAACAGTTTGTGCTGCCGGTCAAAGTGTATGCCTAAATTGCCGGTCGTTTCAGGCAAAGATTTGGTTAAAGTTTTGGGGAAAATAGGTTTCACTAAAGTTTCTCAGAAAGGTACCCATATTAAAATGCAACATCTTGATGGGAGGGTGGCGATAGTACCTCAGCACAAAAGCCTCAAGAAAGGCACGCTAAAGAAGGGAATTCTTAACCCCCTGGGTATTTCGGTTGAAGTACTCATGCGACTGTTAAAGAAGAAGTGAGCCAGGTGAGCTGGAAGATGGCTGAGTGCCTGGGGACGTTTGAGGTGGGATTATTTTCCGATTCAGGCGAGGGGACTTTCTCTCCCTAAAACTTCACAAACTCTTAGAGTCAGGCTGGTAAGAAGAGCTCCATACGAACTGTCTATCCCTTGAAGGGCGACGCCGCGCAGGCCTTCTTTTACTAGCCTTAATTCGTCAGCGTCTAAAACATTTAGCCCTTTGGCGAGCAAGCGGATAAATTCCTGATCATTGGGTTGCAGCCGATCTAACGCTTGACGATCAAGAGGGCTTAAGAGTTGTTGGAAAGAGTTCCAAGCCTCGGCATCAGCTCCAGAAAAAGACAGGTGTAAAGATGGTCCGTCTCCTGACCCCACTCCCATATGTTAAGCAGGAGTATATCACAGCTGATGAAAATTTGAATAGGGCATA
The DNA here is from genome assembly GCA_016176555.1 of Candidatus Chisholmbacteria bacterium. GTDB lineage: Bacteria > Patescibacteriota > Microgenomatia > UBA1400 > JACOWY01 > JACOWY01. The sequence goes on from JACOWY010000021.1 coordinate 2,525, forward strand.
TACAAGGTGTGAAAGCTGGTTTCACTGTTTTCTAAACGGCTGGTACAATTGAGGGGCATGAAACAGCAACTTGCCGATTTGATTGAGAAGGTGTTAAAGAGTTTGGGTTTTCCCAAGGTTGAGTTTTCGGTGGAGCGGCCGGCGGAGGAGGAGCATGGCGATTGGGCGACGAACGTGGCGCTGGTTTTGGAGCAGAAGACCATAAGAGCCCCTGGGGCGGTGGCGATGATAGGCTAGGAGGGAAACAATGAAACCAGTAGCAGTGAAGCCCACAATTGCCTATGATGACTTTGCCAAGCTCGATATAAGAGTCGGCACGATTGAAGTGGTCGAGGAAGTGCAGGGGTCGGAGAAGCTCATGAGACTGAGAGTGAATTTCGGAGATCACAAACGCAACATTCTCGTCGGGATGAAAGGGGAGCGGGAAAATCCTAAAGAGATTGAGGGGAAGCAGGCGTTGTTTGTGGTCAATTTGGAGCCTAGGCAGATGTTGGGAGAAGTTTCAGAAGGCATGCTGTTTGACATCGGCTACGCTGATAAGCTGACGCCGGTATTAGCCATGCCAGAAAAGAATGTGCCTGATGGCACGAGGGCGGGATGAAAGATAAAGTACAAAATGTACAAGAAGTACAAAAAGTATGAGGGTTTTAGATCAAAAGTGTTGACAGTGTATGGCCGGATCAGATGAATCATTTGTGTATGGTGATTTGAGAGGCTCTGTGGCAGATGTTCAAGCTGCGTATCGGCAGCATTTTGGTCAAGATGACCTTACTGAAGGGATCCTTGGCGATAGACGGGAGTATTTAGAGATGTTGGATTCTTTTGCACTGCCAAAACATAGAATAATGTTTATTACCAGACGTTTGAATGCATTGCTTAATGATTTGTACTATAGAGAATCTGAATTGGGTGGAGCGCAGTCTGGGGTGCAGTGGGAGTATGGAGTATTAGTGGAAGCAGCTCAAAAAGCAATGGAGGCGGGAGAAATAACTGCTGAAGCATTACAAGAGTCGTTGGGAGCAGGTTGGGTGATGGTTGAGCATTCATTTACTCAAGTATTGGAGTGAGCGCCTTTGAGGGACATGAAAGACATGTTGCGTGAGCAGATCGAGAAGGTTTTGAAGGAGCTTGGTTTTCCCAAGGTTGATTTTTCCCTGGAGCGGCCGGCGGAGGAGGAGCATGGGGACTATAGCTCGAACGTTGCGATGCAACTGTTCTCGAAATTCCAAATTACAAATGCCAAATTACAAACAAATTTCAAATCACAAATTTCAAAATATTCCAATCCCCGACAGTTGGCAGAGAAGATTACGGAGAAGCTACAAGCTAAAAGCCCTACCTCGCCGGCAGGCAGGTATCAGCTAAAAGCTATTGCGAGTATCGAAGTTGCGGGGCCGGGGCGGAAGAAAAATATCATAAATCATAAATCATATATCAAATATGTTGACCGAATCGAAGTCGCGGGTCCAGGTTTCATTAACTTCTTCTTTAAGCCCGAGTATTTTACCCTGGAGCTTGAGCGGATTCTTGAGGAAAAGGAGGATTTTGGGAAAGGGAAGGCGCTTTCGGGGCAGAAGTTTGTGGTGGAGTATACGGATCCTAACCCGTTTAAGGAATTTCATATCGGGCATCTTTATAGCAACATTGTGGGGGAATCGTTGTGTCGCTTATTTGAAGCGAACGGCGCTATTGTATGGCGGGCGGACTTTTTTGGCGATGTGGGGATGCATACCGCCAAGGCCCTATATGGCCTGTGGCGGAAATTCCAAATTCCCCTGCGACAAAGCTCAGGGCAAGCAAATGCCAAATTCCAAATTGACTGGAGGAAGTTTCGAGATTTAGAAAAGAAGTCGTTGGCTGAGAGGGTGAAGGTTTTGGGCCAAGCGTATACGTTGGGCTCGCAAGCTTATGAAGATGAGCCTAAGGCGGCTCGGGAGATGAAAAAACTCAACCTTTTGGCTTTTGTGGCCAGCCAAGAATACTGGCAAAAGGAGAAAGGATGGAAGCCAAGAGTGGATTACCGCAGCCACATCGGGAAAATAGACGAGGAGGAGCTAGCGGAGGTGCGGGAGCTGTGGGTGAAGGGGAGAACTTGGAGCTTGGACTACTTTGAGGAGATTTATGCGAGGTTGGGGACGAAGTTTGATGGCTATTACCCTGAGTCTTTGACGGGAGAGTGGGGCTATCAGGTAGTCATGGATGGTTTGAAAAAGGGAGTGTTCACTAGGAGCGATGGGGCTGTGGTGTACAAGGGGGAGAAGAAGGGGTTGCATACTCGAGTGTTTATCAACAAACTGGGGTTGCCGACCTACGAGACGAAAGATATCGGTAACCCCTTGATGAAATATAACGATTTTAAATATGACAAATCGCTGATCGTTACGGGCAACGAGATTGACGCTTACTTTAAGGTGGTGATCGCGGCGATGAAGGAAGTAGAGCCAGAGCTCGGGGAGAAGACGGAGCATTTGGGGCACGGCATGGTGAAGCTTAAGGAGGGCAAGATGAGTAGCCGGACAGGGAAGATTCTCTCTGGCGAGTGGCTTTTGGATGAGGCGAAGAAACGAGTTACTGAGATACTGAGTAACTTAGATACTAAGTTAACTAAGAAAGAACGAGACCATGTGGCGGAGATAGTCGGGATGGGGGCGGTCAAATACGCGCTGCTGCGGGGCAATATTGGCCGGGATGTGGCTTTTGACTTTAAAGAGTCGGTGAGTTTTGAGGGCAACTCGGGGCCGTATGTGCAGTATGCTTACGCTCGGGCAAAAAGTGTTTTGCGCCGAGCGAATAACCAATTTTCAAGCTCCAAGGACCAATCAAGCTCCAATGATTCAAATTCCAAACAGTTTGAAAATTCGAAAATTGAAAATTCATTGAAAATTCGAAAATTGAAAATTGAAAATTTCGATCTCAATAGAGAAGAACTTCAAGTTCTGAGATATTTAGACCGTTTCCCCGAGGTCGTCGAGATAGCGGCTTTGGAGTATGCGCCCAATACAGTCTGCAGTTACCTTTATGAGTTGGCGGGGAGGTTTAATACCTTTTATAACAAGCACAGTATCCTCGGCAGAGCCGAGGAAGGGAAGCAAGGTAAGCAAGGTAAACAAGGTGAGCAAGGAGAAGAGGGCTCAGTTACCTCAATTAACCAATTACCTCAATCAACTCGCGCCCTTCGACAAGCTCAGGACCTAGTGGCCTTCAGGCTCGCTCTCACCGTGGGCGTGGCGCAGGTACTAAAGACGGGACTGGGGCTTTTGGGGATTGCGGCCCCGGAAAAAATGTAGCGGGTGATGACACGTCCGGGACGTGTAGCTATGTGTCCGAGAGCGTCAAGAGGTCCGACCTCTAGACGCCTACCCTAGACGCCTGAATTTTTTAAACCCGTCTGATATCAAAGAATCCACCAGGCTTCATTTGCTGTTGAAAAACTTCTTGGGCTCTTGAAGGGGAAGCGGGGGCAATTTCAATGACTGTATCAGAGCCCATGGTTTTACCTGTAGGCAACAGTTCAATTGCAGCACCGACGTCGATTTGCGCTTGACGACCCTCTGCTTGCCCAGATTTTTTCGTGCCAGCGGAGAGGAGCTTTGGGAGGTTCTTGGTCTTGAGGCATGGGGTTATTATGCGTCGTCCGATTAAAAATCGAGACTTCCGATAATTCTCGCCCGCTTCGCGTGCTCAAATTAGGCGCAGAGCGCGTAACGACGGCTCCGTCAAGGCGGAGCGGAGTCATTATAGGTTATTAAGAATGTTTTTTCAATTTTTGGACAAAGGGGCGAGGATTAGGGTAGAATTCGGGGACTTATGGCTAGTGAACCAGAACATGTGGGGCAGGAGGCGGAGAGGGCGCTTTTGAGTTTGGATGCGCGATTGCGGCTCCCTGGTCCAGAATTTGCCCCGGGGTCGGAGAGGTTATCTTGGATGGGGGGTATTCCTGTAGCTAGAGCTGCGTGGGGGACCTATTTGCCCAGTGAGGGAATCTTTGAAGCGTTAGGGCGGGAGGGAGTTCTGGACGAGGGGACTCAGGATCGAATTAAGGGTTTGGGGTTTGCTGGCGGGTTCCGATTCCCGAGTCAAGGAGTAGACGTTTATTCAGATGAGGTGCAGGGTTACATGGCAGGTTATGCGGCCCGATTGGCGGGGCGGGTGGTGGGGGCGCGAAGGAGTCGAGGTGAAAACGACTGGGACCACGTCGATCGACTGTACGTGGGGTCGTCGACGGCGACCGAGGGTATGATTGAGCAGGTAGGGCGACTGCTTTCGAGTATTGGTGTGGGGGTAGATGAAGTAGTGCATTATAGCCTGGCTTGCAACAGTGCTACTCAAGCGCTGAGAGATGCTCATACTTTGCCAGGAAAAAACGTGGTGATCGTGGGACTCGATACTTTGTCTGGTTCGGTAGCTGGGACTGATGATCCAGTGACGTATGCCACTTTTGGCAATGGGGGTGGAGCCTTGGCTTTGGTGCCAGGCAAGGATATGAGGTTGGTCGGCGATGAGGGGGGGGCGTTTGGGGGAACGGTGATTGAGCATGATACAGAGCCGATTTTGACGGTAAAAACAGGAAGGGGTTTACCAGAGGGTTTTGTGTCTACGGTGCAGCCCCCAGAAGGTTACAGGCTGAAAGGTGTAGAAACCGCGGCACATTTTGCGGTCACTCCGGATGGGGTCTTTTTGACGATTCCCCAAAGTGAAGACGGGAGGTTACACATGAATCCCGTGGGGACGTATCGTTATTTTGTTTTGCTTGGGGCAGTGGAGTACGCCTACCAGACAGCTAAAGCTTATGCCCAGAGCGAATTTGGTCGCAGCCACCCTTTGGGTTACCCGACGGGACACCAACCCAGTTACGAGGTGTTGATTGGGGGCTTTAACCAGATGCTAGCTCGGCTGGCCTTAGAAAGTTTGGGTTGGGATCGAGCGAGGATTAGAGGAACACTAAAGGCCAACATAGACGGGTTGGATGTTTTTCTTGAGGCTCATGGAGTTGTAGTGCCTCAATTTCGGTGGACGATGAAAGTGGCGGGTAAAAACAACACCAGCGCGGGGACACCTCTTGACTGTATGGGAGTGATGGCCCAGATGGGTAACTTTAGACCGGGGTCGGTGCACTTACTTTTGGGGTTGGGGGTGGGGAACTCCTATGGGGCTCACATTATTCAGATAGGGCCGTTTTCTTAGTCTTTGGTTGTGGCAAGCGAGAGCGAGAGAACGACTATCAACTGCCCTGTTTGTAGCGTGAGAGGGTAGTGGTCAGCCAATCCAATGATTAGCATCATTAGGATTGGAATTTTCAAATTCCAATTTTCAATTTTCAAATTTTTTAATTTGAGAAGCTGCCAC
>JACOWY010000022.1 GCA_016176555.1 Candidatus Chisholmbacteria bacterium
ATAGACGCCTTCGAGGTTTGCCACTGCTGGATCAACTGAAATGTTGCCCTTAACCAAGAAAGCTACAAAGCCCCCGGAAGCCACTTGCATGTCGTCTTCAAGACTCAAATCCCCGTCTACCAAAACAACGCTGGTTTCCCCCGCTGAGACGTTCCACCCACCTTGGATCCGGGTGTCACCCCGGGCCAAATAGGCCCCGTCGCTCTTGGCGGGGGGTTTGGGCAGGTTAATGAGCTCTCCCACGTCAAAGTCCGACTCTGAAGCTTCCCTAAACCCCAGCTGGTTAAAATAAAGATCGTAGTCAAACCTTTTCCCCGAAAAAGCGGAGTTGACTAGCCACTGCTTGGTGGGGTCTGAGGTCACCGTCCCTGAGCCCAAGCTCACCCCGCTGCCATAGGCCATGACCCCCGGGTCTTGCCCCGAGACCAGCTTAACCAGGCTCCTGGTACACGCCCCCGTGCAGCTTGAGGGAATGGGGTTGGCGAGAGAACCCAAGGCTTGCAAGCCCCCCGAGCCCTCCAGCTGAAACCAACTAGCTTCCCCTTTAGTTAAACCAAAGTCCAGCCGAGCCACCTGGCCTGGAGCCAGAAACACCGAGGAGCCGTTGCACAGCAACGTCGGGGTAGTGGAGTAGCCCCCGGGGGCGCTGTTGATGACCACCTCCCAGGTAGCGTTACCTTGGCACGAGCCAGCGTAGAGACCCGTAGCGTCCGTCGTTTGAGAAAAACACATTGCCCCCCCGCCGGCTCGCCTCACCGTCACCTCCACTCCCTCAATTGGGGGCGTCAGGTTAGAGCACGTCCCCCCTGCCCCCGCGTCAAAGAAAGTCCCCGAGATCCCAGTCGGCTCACCCACCGTTACTCTGACCGGCTCGTCACAGCTGTACTCAAAGTAACTGCCTTGGTACGCCGCATAGGTCATCGTCACCCTGAGGGAAAAGTTCCCCGTTTGTTGGGCCACTAGGGTGACGAGGTACGGCGGGGTCAAGTCATTCGCCTCATCACCGACATTGACTCCATCCAAGATGATGTCGGCCTTACTCCCGTCAGTCAGGTTATAGTGGGCTCGAACCGGAAAAGCATTATCGGCGGCTTTGACCACCGCTGCCTCCAAGTCCACTTCCTCCCCCACCGTCATCGAAAACTCATCCACCCAGTAGCCGAAAGTCTTCGGCTCCTGGAAAGCATAGAACCACTGCACCTGGCAAATGGGGCTTTGGCAGGTGACTCTACCGCCAGCGTTGGCCGCATCATCCCGGCACTGCAAATCCCCGCAGCAGGGGATGGCTGAGTTTCCACAGCTCTGGCCCTCCTCCTTACACGCGGGGCCACCTCCACCCCCACTACTACACGACTTGGAACCACAATCAGAGCAGCAGTTCCACGACCCTTCACCCGCCCCACACGTCCCATCGCCACACGCCCCTCCCGCACTATCACCACAAATCTCACACCCCACCGGTGCTGCCGGACACGCCCCCACGTCCACGCTGCAGTTAGCACAATCCTCCCCCGCATCGATGTTCCCATTGCCACACGTCGGGGGTGGTGGAGCTGGCGGCGGCGTGGGCGCACTCCCACACGTCTCCCAATGTTGGCAGCAAACACCTGAAACAGCGCCACACTGCTGGTTCATACAATAATTTGTCCATCTCAAATTGTTGTAACAAGCACTAGAAGAGGTGTAGTCCCATCCGCAAGGAAAATTACCGTGGCATGCAGAAACAATACTTGGTTTCGCGAACCAAAAAAACAACCCTAATGAGAAAACGATTAGAAGCCAACGCACACCAATAACCTCCTCTACGAAACAGCCTATTAGATTCCAAGAAAAGAGTCAACAAAACCAACAAAAAAGACGACTAGTGAAAAATCCGCAAAAAAAGATCCCCGAAGGGCCTGAAAAAATTTCATACCACAATACTTTACTTTATTACAAGAAAGGCGAAAACCAAACCCGTCTGACGGGTTGGATGAAGCCGGTATAAATAAGTCGCGCGCAAGCCGCGTACAAAGCGTCACAGACTTGTCCTGAGAGAAATCGAAGGAGAACCCAGCGTTTACGCGTGGGTATCTATAATCCGTTGGGATTTTCGCCAATTTTCAAAACAGGTCTGTTTTCAATAGGGCTCCCTAGTTCTAAGGGAAAAGTATTCTGCCATACTCTAAACCAATATTCATCCGGTCCACCCTTCCCCCCGCTAATCGTAAACCACACATTTTCCCTCGTCCCATCCCTGAAACCAAATTCAAAGGCTTCTCTCTCTCTCAGTAAGTCACTGGTGCCTACAAAGTAGTTTGCCCCCGTTTCGTTGGCGGTGCCCCAACCCGCGGCAATACCAAATTTTCCTAAATGCGGCTCTAACAGCCGTGTAACTGTTGTCCCCACCAAATAAGCTACGTGAGCTATCATCAATTCCGTATTTCCAGTATTACTTTCTACAGCTCTGCCTATTTGTGAATCAAGGGGTTCATCTTTCTGCTGTGGCTCAGCAGCCTCGGTCACGGAACCAAGCACACCAGCAGTAACCGCACCTACTACAAAGCCCCACCCAGCTCTTAAACTATCTTCCAATAATCTCCTCCGCGCTCCACTGAATTCAGGGGTTCCTCGTCCTGTCATACCATATTTGCCTATTGATATCAAGGTAATTCTTCTGTAATATACCGCACTTTGTCTACAATTTGCAACTTTAAGTTAACTCGTAACGCTCTTAAGTTCCGCTCCTTGAAACGGTAAATGCCCGCCGAAGAAAATCAATCCGCTGTTGATCTTTTGCCGCCTCCCTCGCCTCCTTCTCCGCCTCGTTAAACCACTGATAGTGAGCGCTTCCCGCTGCTCCCCCCGCCAAAGGCGCCGAGGCTAACCCTGCAAAAGTTCCAGCCATTAATCTTAAAAATCTTCGCCTACTAGGTGACCTCACGCCCTCATCGCGCCGGTGACTCTTGGCATTTCTCCCCAAACCAACACCTGCTAAGCCACCCAAAACCAGGCTGGAAATAGCTGCCCCGCCAATAAAAAAATGCTCTTCCTTCATTCCCTGTTGCCGCAGGACATCTTTATCCGGATCCGGATCCAGAGCTTGAAGCAAATGGGTCGCCTCGTGAGCCCAGGCTTCTGCCATAACCCTGGGAAAAACTCCGAGACTGCCACCGGCCTGTGGTGTGGCTGCAACCTGCTCATACAATTTTGGGGTATTGAAATAAAGCAAACTCCTCCCGTCACCTCTAGTAAAAAGACCAACAGTTGCCCCAAATAAAAAGTCTTCCACTTCCTGCCTCAAACGAACATCCTCTCTGTCTCCTCCAAAGTTCTCTACCAGCACCTCAGCCAATAGTCTTGCCCCAAAATAAACGTTAACATCATGTGGACTACGTAACTGGGCTGGTAGGCGACTGGCAATATCGGCTTCCAGGGTATTAGTGTCGACGCTCAAATCAATTCTTCCCGCCCCAGTCTGGATCCCTATATTATCTCTCGGGATAAAATGTATCAACCGCAAAGGTGATTCTGGAGAACTCATATCTAGCCCCAAATTTTCCATAGCAAGATTTTACTCTGTTGACTATTGGGGAAACATAATCTATCTGGTTTTTCCTGAAGTGCTCCTTTAGGTTCCAACGAGAGGTCCAGTTGTTCAACTGCTGCGTTCGCTCTTTACACCACCTTATCTAATATCCCATAATATATCAATTCCGTTGTCCTTTGTCAAAAAAAGACCCCTGCTGGGGTCTAACATCAAGATCCTTTCACTCTAACCTCTAGAGGCCAAAACCAAAGTTTCATCATCACTTTTAGCTATTTTCAGTAAACCTCATTTCCCCTTCAAAGTCAACCCGAACCTAACCCCATCCCTAACCTTCTCCCCTTCTTTCTCTCTCCGCAACTCCCACACACTGCCTTGCCAAACCATAGCTTTAGCTGCGGCTGGTAGCGTGGGAGTTACAATTGACATAGTATATATTTATTGTATGATTAATGTATGAATACCATCAACATTTCTCTTCCAGAAAAACTCAAAACCCAAGCTCAAGGCCTCATTAGCCAAGGCCTCTACGCTTCTTTTAGTGACCTCGTTCGTGACTCTATTCGCACCACGCTCCAAAAAAACCAGTACGATCTTTGGGCTGAAGAGTCCAAAAAAGACCTCAAGAAAGGCAAGGCAATTGTCCTCAAGTCAACCAAAGATATCGACACCTACTCAAAAAACCTCTAGCTCATGTACCAGCTTATTCTCTCTTCTGCCTTCGATCGACAACTTAAAAAATTCCTAAAAGCTAACCCCAAAAACAAAGCCAGAGTCATCAAAACATTAAAGCTCGCTCGCGTCAACATTAAACACCCTTCACTCAGACTACATAAACTTGAAGGCACGAGCAACTACTCCCTCTCTGTCACCAAAAATATTCGCCTCATCACTCACATCGAAAAAGACTGCCTTTTTCTCCTTCGTATTGCCTATCACGACCAAGCCTACCGCTAACCGTTTACCCCGTAACACACCGTTACGGGGCTTCCATCTCCTTCTCCGCCTCCACCTCCCGAGCACCAGGGTGGGTTATCAGCGGCACAGCAGGCTGCGCCAAAGCCATCGCCGCAACTCCCTCCCGCACTATTGCCACAGATCGAACACCCCACCGGGGCTGCCGGGCACGCCCCCACGTCCACGCTGCAGTTAGCACAATCCTCCCCCGCATCGATGTTCCCATTGCCACACGTCGGTGGCGGGGGCGCCGGCGGCGGCGGGGGCTCACTCGTCCCACACGCCTCCCAATGCGCACAAGCAGTCACCGTACCAGGGGGTTGTCCACTACAGCTGATCCCAAAGTAATTGCAAACTGTTAAATTGTTGTAGCAAGCGTTACAAAATGTGTCAGTGTAGCTACATAAAGTATTATGACAAGCAAAAACCTTGTTGGTGTTTTTAAAAGAAAAAACAATTACCACTAAAAAAATTACACCTAAAAAATATCTGAGTAACTGAGCAATCTTCTCTATTCCGGCAGATTTCACACCAAGTTAATCGTATGACCACTTAAAAGCCTTGTCAATCATCTATGTGTGAGCCAAAAGGCTGGGAAAAGTTCTCTCGCTGACTAGGTGGTAATTTGACTTTGTTCCCTGTATTTAACCGGTAAACAAAATGTGTTGACTCTCAATATATTTCCACGCCCCATCGCCATATTTCTCTGAAACCCACCCTTTAATCATGTCAACAGGCCAAATAGCATGAGGGTCCCGATGTGTCTCTGTCACTTCTTGAGCCCCCAAAGTAAGTAAGTATCCAACAACTCCTGAGTAACGCTTGTCAATTCTCTTCCATGCTTCTGTGGCCAGTATTCGATTTTCTACCGGCCGATCTCCAAAATTTCTATTTCGTAATTCCGGTTTATTATTTGAATCATAATAATAAGTACCATACGCATAATCACTCGATGGATCTCCATACTCACGTCCAAGTTGGTAGCCCATTTGATCGCCACGAATCCGGCAGAGCCCTCATCCGCTCCCGTGCTCCACCAAGGAAACGGCAGCCAATGAGTCAATTCATGGCCTAGCTGTCGTCTGGCGGAACCTTCACCAACAAGATCATCTGCTTGGAATCCGACGGTATTTGGAGGGCCAAAACCCGGAGCGCTCGATACTATCTTCACTGGTTGTTTTAAGTATGCTAAAACACTTGGACCCTCTCCTGTCCTACTCAAAATTATATTTGCATAAAGATCTACTAAGCTCGCTACCACTCTTCTATCCAACAAGTTTTTGCCTGCATAACCAATCTCAACAGGCGTAACATGTCCGGGCTCTGCACCCCTGAGAATTATTACCCACCTTCCATCAGTATCACGAATGAGGTTTTGAGGTTCATTAAATGAGGCTTGGACAATTTCGGGATTGAGTCGATAAAGTTCAGCGATTGATATTGGCGTGTTATAGGGCCACTCCAACTTGTGGCGTATGATACCCACTTCAGGTAAATAGGCCCAGGGGACTTTGGTAAAAGCTGGAATGTTAATCTCGTCACCAGGGTGAACACCCCGTCCCTGTAAATTGTTGGCTTCGATGATTAGGTCCGAATCTGTACTAAAAAATCTAGCAATTCTACCCACACTGTCACCTTCGTTAACCCTATAGCCTACAAACGGAACTTTCCCTTGTGGCGTCTGATAAGTTCTTTCGCCACCTACCGGGTACATTTCAGCAAGACGGGAAGAATCAGTATCAGCATAGATGGAAGGCTTAGCGGTAATTTGAAAGTCAGGATTAAAAGCTGGAGCAGCAAGACCTGCACCAGCCAACTTTAAAAAGTCCCTCCGACTAAGATGAGGGGGTTTCGGTTCACTCATGTACTTAATAAGCTACTACAAGCTGAGATCAAATCCAAAGTCACAGGATTGCCTCAAGGAGAAACAGAAAATCCAGGGCTAACATCAGGATTCGTATCCTCCACAACAAATACAGCTTGGTCTGCACCTTGCGGGTGCTCATCATCGACACAAACCTTCGGATCAGCACTTTGATATATAACAATTCCACCATCAGGCAACGGTACACTCCTCGCCTTCCCTTGGGGTGGGGGGTCAATAAACCCAGTACCTTCATCAAAACATGCAAAACCAGATAAGTCTCCTGCGTCAACACCCTCGCCCCTCTCTATATCAACAAAATAAACTCCCCCAGTTTCTTGTAGTACCCCCTGAGTCTGAACTTGACCTCCACTAGTAATTCCATTAGCCCACTTTACAACTGAGGGTCCAGTAGCCCCCACATAACCTGCACTAATAGCTAACACTGCGAGATAAAAGTAAAGGAGGTTTCGATCTCTCCGTGACACGCCTGTTCTTAATTCAACCCCCGGAATTGGTGGGTTCAAGTCTGGGCTGACGAAACCTGGAAAAAGCCCTTCATCTCTTCCCATCGGAAACCTATATTCTTCAAGTACACCCCTCACTGCATCAGGAATTAATCGTTCGTGATTCATAGTGCCCTATAATGTAACAGTTAAAGTTTAGTTTGTCAAAAAAAGACCCCTTCTGGGGTCTAAACTTCAGATCCTTTCACTCTAACATCTAGCGGCCAAAACCAAAGTTTCATCATCACTTCTTAGGTAGTTTCAGTAAACCTCATTTCACCTTCAAAGTCAACCCAAAATTTTCCTCAATCGATAACCTTCCTCTCCCCGTAACTCCCACACTACAGTGTACGGTAGTTATACAAAGTCAATCTTTAACAGCAATTCCAAGACCCTTCAAATCACAATTTCGGCACATTCACCCGCCTCACCGTCACCACTTGGGCATATGGATTATCATCCAAATCGGCCGTAGCCAGCCCCGGATATGGCGGGGTAGGCGTCACCATCACTGTATCTCCCACTTGTATGAGCGTATCGAGTGCCGCAGCTGAGATTTCATTGGCAAAACCAACTGTTTCGACGCGATTCTTGCCCCACAAAAAACCAGGTTTCTCCACGTCTACCCTAGTCGGCACCGTATCGCTACTCACCACTTCACATTCGCCACCGGCTTTGCCACCACATGAAACGTGTACACCTTCGCCCCATCGGTAGGATCGCCTAAAATAAGCAATCTGCCTCTTGCTTCAGGCAAATCTTCCTCATCTTCTCCCTCTTCAAGAGCTATCAGCTCTTCCCAGCGCTGAAACACCCCGACGGTGTATAAAAGATACTCTGGGTTTGCCCGCAACGACTCCACCTGATGTCCTTGGCTGAGAAGTTCGTTAATTTGTTCCTGCCCCTCGAGCGGTACTTCCTCCATTCTCGCTCCCTCCCCCTGCCCGATCACCAAAAGTCTCTCCTGCCTATTCACCCGTACCTCTCCCGAGCCTGGATATAGCGTCTTGATATCGTTCCGAGCATATATCTTGGTGCGAAACGACTCCGGCACCACTGTGTATTGGAAGCCTGATAGCACTCCATCCGCTATCCGACCCACGATGCTCCCCCTAAACACCGGGATCTTAAGTAGCCACAAGAGTACCCCCACCACCAGCACAGTTACGGCCAAAGCAATAAAGAGAGGTAACAATAATCGCTTCATCATCAAAAAAGTTTCCTGTCTTAACTACTGTACACACACACTCCCCAAAAAAGCAATCAAGGCAGTTCCTTCGCCAAATCTTGCACCGGCACAAACACCCCGCAAGCCGATCCTTCTGTGCTGCCAACACACACCTCCACTAACGGGCCCAAATGCTCATAGCCCGAAACTACATGTGGCTCTCCAATCGTGCCGGTTACTTTCAAAATCTCCGGAAATTCAAGATCTGTAGGTAATCCCACAGCATGCCTCAATCTAGGGTCTGACAGCACCAATTGCCAATTCTCCCCGTCACACTGAAACACCACCACTACTCTCTTTGCCAACCCTTTATCTACCTCATCACAACCCAAAGCCAAAGGCGAACGTGGTACACACGCTGCCACCACCAAACTCCCGACTAGTCCCATCCTCGCCATATACCTACCTAACCATTGTTCCGGCGCCAAAAGCGCACCGGTAATCGCCCCCTCAAACGGCCTCGGCGCCAACGAATCTTCCCACCCCACCCCATAAAAACCAGAGGTTAGTTCAATGTCTAACATGCTCTTATTGTACCGTTTCTCTAAAAAAACTCTTTAATACACCTGGTTATGCGAGCCGATATCAATAAAAAACACCTCATCTTCTCCCAAAAACACATACACAATTCGCATATCTCCTGTCACCCAAAATGCTCGGACGTTAGCCATTTTCCCTCTCAAGGAATGATCTTTGAGTAAGGGATTCGTCGGATCTTTAGCAAACAACAGTATCTTCTCGGAAACTTTCGCAACTAGCTTCTGATTATAAGCCACCCGTTTTTTATATGACTTCTTATAAACGGAGTGAAGCCTAATGTTCATGAGTTCAAGTACTCAAGAAGGGAGTCAACGTTGTCAAAACTCTTGGTCTTTACTTTACCAGACTTAACCTCAGCAATCATCTTGGCATACCGCCGGTCATTTTTCGCTGAAAGACGTACGCTGGGTTCAAACTTCACTCTCACAGACCTCTCGGCCAGCTGCTTCAAAAACACCCGCACCGATTCCTGCAATGAAGAAAAACCCATATCTGCCGCTGCCCGGGCTGCTTGCTCTCGCAAGTTCGTCTCGACTGGAACTTGCAGTAAACTCTTGCTCATATTAAAGATAATTATATTGGTTTGATAACAAGAAAGCAAACCACGGCTTTAGCCGTGGTTAAGCTATAATATAGTCCCGCCGACTGAGGCGGGTCCAAGCGTTACAGAGAACCACGCGTTTACGCGTGGGTATCTATAATAGCTGTCAAGTCCCATGTGTTCTACCACAACCCTCGACTCTTTACCTTCCTCAGTCAAAAATCACTTTGGCGCAGGTGCAGTAGGCAGAGTCATCTCAGGGGTTTCCCATCTCCCACGCACGACCCCGTTTTCAAGAATATAAACGCAATATCTCAATCCTTCATACCAAGCACTACAGCTCCTCCGCCAACTGTGAGTAAAAATACCTCCGTCATTCTCTCCCGCAGCCTCGCCATCAAATCCGCCCTCATCCCCGCCTGCAATTGCAGTTGGCACAGGCCGAGTAGCTTGAGAGTTGATCTCCGCCACAGTCCAAGCTACAGAAACACTTCCTTCACTAGCTGCAGCAATTGCCAACGTCGCCACTGTCAAGACGGGAAGTATCACCCTCATCAGTCTAAATTGCCCCAACCTTTCCTCCGCAGCAATAACCGCAGGATTTATTCGCGCCCCATCGAATATGGCACTGGGAGCGAGAGTGTCGCCTCTAGCTACTGACTCTTCGGGAATGTAGCCAAATTGCTCCATATTTACCCATCATGTTACCAACGGGCCTCCTCTGGGCAAAACATCATACCAGGAACAACCAATTTAATCCACAGCCAACACCAGTAAGATACTTCTCTACCTTAACCCTCTCACGACTTTCACTTTTTTCAAAAGCTGGGGGTTCTCCAACACAATCGCGCATCGAAATACGAGTAGTGTAACTGACTCTTCTAGCTGTCTTAAAGATTTTTGAGTCATGGTCTACTCATCTCTTCAATTTTCGTCGAAACCAATCGATGGTACGTAGTAGTCCTTCTTCGGGCATAACTCTTGGTTCCCAATCCAGTAGTTGTTTCGCAGTGGAAATATCTGGCTGTCTTCTCTTTGGATCATCTTTTGGTAATGGACGGTAAACTATTTTACTTTTGCTTTTTGATAAAATTATAATTTCTTCGGCAAGTAATTTCATGGTAATTTCTTGAGGGTTACCGATGTTAACTGGTTCAATAACATCGCTTTCTGCCAACAAAAGAACTCCTCCTATCAAATCTGAAATGTATTGAATACTTCTGGTCTGGGAACCATCGCCAAAAACAGTTAAATCTTCATCTAACAACGCCTGAGTGATAAACGCAGGAATAGCTCTGCCATCATGTAGCCTCATCCGCTCGCCATAAGTGTTGAAAATTCGTACCATTCTTGTATCGAGACCAAATTCGTCGTGAAATACGGTGAGCATTGTTTCACCATACCGTTTACTTTCGTCATACACAGCTCTTGGCCCAGTTGTGTTAACATTTCCACGATATTTTTCTCTTTGTGGATGCTGTTCGGGATCACCGTAAACTTCGCTAGAGGAGGCAAAAACGAAAGTTGCCTCTTTACTTTGCGCCAGCTGAAGTAAATAAAACGTCCCAAAACAGCCAGTAGTTAAAATGTTGAAACGAAGCCGCTCAAAATCGGCCGGACTTGCAGGGCAAGCAAAATGAAAAATATAATCTAGTTCTTCGTCTACATCTAACGGTTGGGAAATGTCTCGTTCTAAGAAAGTAAATTTTGGGTATACACTTTGCAGATGGTCAATATTTTCTCGTGAGCCAGTTATAAAATTGTCTACTCCTACTACCTCGTTCCCCTGGTTTAGTAGGACCTCTGCCAAATGCGATCCAATAAATCCCGCCGCTCCCGTAACTAAAATACTTTTTTCTCTCAGCATACTCATGCACACTACGTGACCAATAAAGTATCTATGGCATTTTCTACCACATAGTCAAAATCATCGGCCTGAAAAGAGCCAGGAGATACATAGTCCAAACCTCCTGTCCTACAGGTTTCTGGATTGATGTTTGGAGAAGACAAATAAATTCTTACCCGCTCTAGGCGTTCGCTAACTCGTACCATGTGACTCGCTGCCAGAACGTCTGTAATCAAGCCACTCTTCACCAAAGCTTCTATAGTTCCTCGACTAGAGTATCCAAATTGCTCTATTTCCGGATGTTGAGCAGATATCCCTTCAGGCATTTCGCCAGAAACAACAATTTTCCCTCCTTGGTTAATAACTCTAGCGCAGTTGTAAACTGCTTTAGCAGCCTGCCAAAAATCCACAGCGCTGGGAGGCACTAGAGCTAAAATCGATGAACATGGCTCTACCCTGCGCACAAATAATCTCTCTGTGAGTGCGGCCCCCTTTTTATAGACATCATCGAAAGAACCTACAAAAATCCCAGCTATATCACTCCCTGAAACCACGCAATTGATCAGCAAACAACGCACACCAAACAGTTTCTCAATCATAGAGGGTACTCTATCTATCACTTCCCTCACAGGATTTGAAATGTTACCTACAATTAAATTCTCGGCGTACTGATTGCTTTTCCAATGCGTGAACGCCACACTTGCAGCATCTGCAATTCCAGGAAGCAATAACTTGGCTCCTCCAGAAAATCCCATTACTCGATGAGGAGTAATTGACCCTATGCCGATAATAATGTCGTGCTCAGAAAGCAAGGTGTTGACTTTTACTTCTTGACCATCAATCTCTCCGATCCTTGTTAATCTAGTTTCATCATAAGCATCGTGATTAAAAACTCTTACTCCATTTGTGTCGATCCCAATTTTTCTGATTAATTCATCTTCGGTCATTGCTCGATGAGTGCCATTAGCAATTAGTACAGTTACTTGATTGGCTGCATCAGATACCACAGAAAATAATTCCGGAAAAAATGTAGCTACTGGAGCTCTCCGCGTTCCGTCTTCGCAAATAAATAGTATGTTTTTACCAGTAAAATCAATTTCAGCTAATTTTTCTGCTATCTCTCCGCTTATCGCTTCTTGAGCTAGTGGCTCAAACGGTAGTGTCTCAATTCTGTTCATAGCTAGACATCCTAACCTTGATTAAAAAGTACAGGTTGATGGAGATCCTGCGGTTCAACGATGTGATACCAAGCACCCACGTAGGGGTACAGCTTGAAACTCGCATCCTACCGCTACTGCCTGGGAGATTATCTTACTTATGTACAGCATGTCCTCAGGAGCGGCCTCAAGCAGTGCCATAAAATTCTGGGTATAACAAGCAACATGCATCTCTCTTAGTTCTCCACTACCCCAACTAGCTGGAGGTGGAAAGTTAAGCTGCGTTACTCTGCCATTATATGTTGAAATCAATGCATGGCTTAAAGCCGGCTGATGGTCATTTGCACCAGAAATTGTGCCGTAATGTGAATAGGGCTGCACCACTTTTTGAGCTTCGACAACCTTGAGCAGCTGCTCATGATGACAAATCACATCTCCAGCCAAAAAAAGGAAGCTAGTTGATAATCTGTCTTTTGCCAACAATAATCGTCTTTTTGTCTCAAGCGGTTGGGGGTCGGCTACATATTGGAGATTTAAGTTTCTATATCTTGAGCCGTAGGAATTTTTTATGTCTTCCGCTCTGTAGCCAAGAGCCAGTACAACGTTTGCTAAGGAAATGCTAAGAGAGCCCCAAAGAGATTTGTTTCATCGAAACGACCTTTTGCAACAATCTCTTTGTCTACTCTCTGCTGAACATGAGCAAGTGCTTTTCGCCAGGATTCATCAGAAGGGTAAGGACTCCAAAAGTCTCTAGTTGAATCAAAGTAATCAACATAAGGTTGCGAATGACTTAACCTTAGCCTGCTTTCGAATGGAATAACTTCCACCCTTGAGAAAAATCTCCTTAAGGCTTCCACCCCATTTTCGAGATTGAACCGGGATGTGGTATCCGGATAGTCCGCCCCTCCCAAAAAAGCTGCAACCTCTTTTTTCATTTCTCTCAACGCTGGTTTACTCCTGACGCTGTTGACCGTTAATAGAACCAACCCGTGAGGAATAACCACCCTCTTCAATTCAGCTAAAGCAGAAGGAATGTCGGGCGCATGATAAATCATATGAAGTGCAGACACGCGATCAAAGGAGTTGTCTGGGAATGAAAGTTGCTGAACATCTTCAACTTGAAATTTAACTGAAAGTTGCCTTTTCTCTGCCTCAACCTGGGCTGCTTCAAACATTCCCGAAGCAATATCTACACCCAAAACGTTAACGGAGGGAAAATGATCGGCAACTTTCATTACTAGCCTTCCTCCACCACAACCGACATCCAGCAAGCTCCGAGCTTTTGACAGCTCCAATAACGTAATCGCTTCATCGTCAACAACGTAACGAGGAAAGGTAAACTCGTAAAGGGCCTGCCTTTTTCTTATCAAAGATTCATCATGGTAGGCCGTATCACGAAGATGGCCAGGTTCAGTAAGACGATCTATTCTGTCATCACCCATACTCAAGCTACCTGCAGTAGTATAACACTCCTATAGGACTATCACTACCGCAACCCTTTCACCTCGCCGTAGCCAGCAAAGGCGGGCCACCTCATCGAAGTCCTCCTACCACCTTCACTTTCTTAAGAAGCCGCGGATTCTCCAACACTATTCCCCCGCCTCGCACCACCGCCGTCTGCGGATCGTCCGTCACCCACACCGGCATCTTTACCTCCTCGGCAATGAGCGTATCAATCCCCCGCAGCTGACTCCCTCCTCCTGCCATCGTCAACCCATGCGCCAAAATGTCGGCCACTAGCTCCGGCGGCGTCTCCTCAATCGCCTCAGAAATCGCCGTCACTATCTGCCGTACTACCCCCGACAAAGCCTCCCGAATCTCCACACTGGAGATCTTGATCGACTTAGGCAATCCCGTCCCTAAATCTCTGCCCCGAATCACTGTCTTCAGCTCCTCCTTTAAAGGATAGGCACTGCCAATCCCAATCTTTACCTCCTCGGCCGTACTCTCACCCACCAAGAGCCCATACTTGGATCTGGCAAACCCAATCACCGCTTCATCCAGCTCATCTCCCGCCACCCGAATTGAGTGCTCCACCACAATGCCGCCGAGACTAATCACCGCAATTTCCGTCGTCCCCCCGCCAATATCCACCACCAAATGCCCTTCTGGCTCCTCCACAGGAATCCCAGCTCCAATCGCCGCCGCCATCGGCTCCTCGATGAGGTGTGCCTCGCGCGCCCCTGCCATAATGGCCGCTTCTTGCACCGCCCGCCGCTCTACCTCAGTCACCCCCGAAGGGATGCCGACGACGACCCGCGGCCGCGGCAGCTTGGGGAACATCGACGGCCCAGAGTGCACCTGCCGAATGTAATGAGTTAGCATCGCTTCAGCCGCGTCAAAATCCGCAATCACTCCGTGCCGCAAGGGTCTCAAAGCCTCAATCGTCGCGGGCGTTTTACCAACCATTCTTTTAGCTTCCGTGCCAATCGCCAAGACCTCCTTAGTTTTGCGGTGCCGCGCCACCACCGACGGCTCCCGAATCACGATCCCTTTGCCTCGTACGTGCACCACCGTATTCGCCGTCCCCAAGTCTATAGCCACATCATGACTAAACAGGCCAAAGAATTTATCAAGCATACAAGCCTCCCAATCCAGCTCGCCCGACCGCAGCATTCGGCTCGCGAAACGGCAGAATACGCAGTTTGCGCGAAGCCGCCAATGCGCAGGCGGGCCCCAAATCTATGGCAACGTCATGCGAGAACAAACCAAAAAACTTATCTAACATAACACCTCGCCCCGCTTGCCCCGTTGTCCGACTCATCGGACTTTACGGGGTCGTGACTGAACAGGCCAAAGAATTTGTCCAGCATAATCGTATGCTAGCTCTCCGGCGGCATGATAACACAGTCTCGACCAAAACAGGAAAACCTTTGTCCTTGTACGAATTCGATTCTCTACCCTCTCATGGCCGCTCTCCTAAAGGCCACTTTAGGACTAGCTGCTCTCGGACTAATGCGGGGTCCCGAAGGGTCCGCCGTCCAAAGTTCATATAAAACATTTGCCCCCGCTTCGTCCCCAGCTTCAGCAAAAGCTCGTTGCCACAACGGGTCAAACTGTTCTGCAGGTACGTACGCCAGAGTATCTGGTCCAGGCTGCTGACCAACATCTGCCAAACCAGCACCTTCCCCCCTTTGTTCTGCTCCGCTGCTCATACAAAACCTCCTTAATATATCAATGATGGCGAAAATTGGCGTTACTATATCACATCCATCGTTGCCTGATGGCAACCCTCATGCTACTATCCAAACCATGCAAAATCTCGAAGAAAAAACCGTCCGACTCATTCATCTCTGCTTCTACGCTCTTTTTCTCTTCACCCCCCTCATCTTCACTCCCTGCACTTTTCTCCCCTTCAAAATCATCCCCTGCACCTTTGAGCTATTTGAATTCAACAAAATGATGTTTGTCTACGCCCTGACTACTATTATTACCGGCAGTTGGCTCATCCACGCCGTTGCCACCAAAACTTTCACCTTGCGCCGCACCCCCTTCGATATTCCCTTGGCACTTCTTCTCCTTTCCCAAACTCTCTCCACCGTCCTCTCCATCGAACCGCGTACCTCCCTCATCGGCTACTACTCCCGCTTCCATGGCGGCCTCTTCTCGACCTTAAGCTACCTCATCCTTTTCTACGCCTTCGCCACCTTTGTCAAAAGAAAACACCTCACCACCATTCTCAACCTTCTGCTCACCTCTACGGCACTCGTCGCGTTTTACGCGATTGCCCAACACTTCGGCATCGACGCCCGCTTTTGGGTCCAGGATGTGCAACGCCGCGTCTTCTCCTCGCTTGGCCAACCCAACTGGCTCGCCGCCTTCCTCCTCATGGTAATTCCTCTGTCATGGGCTCTCTCCTTGACGAGGTCGCTAAACTCTTCAGAGCGAGCTCGTCATCCTGAGCGCGCCAAGCGAGGTGTGGCGAGCCTGGCAGTCGAAGGATCTCCTCCAACGATCTATTACATCTTATTTGCCATCTTTTATCTCACGTTGTTATATACCAAATCCCGCTCCGGGCTTTTGGGCTTTGCCCTCTCCTTTGTCCTCTTTTGGGGCCTCGTTTTCCTCAAATCCAAGCTCCATTCTTTCCCCAAAAAAATCTTTATTCTTTTTAGCTCTTTAGTTCTTATCCTTAGCGCCATCGATGGCCTTTCCTGGATCCCTACTATTAATAATCTCCAAGCCACCCTTAGCCAAAAAGGGCCCTCCGCCCTCGCCACCCCCAAACCTACCCCTCCCCCCTTAGTGGAAACCGGCGGCTCGGATTCCGGGGTCATCCGCCAAATCGTCTGGCAGGGCGCCATCGACGTCTGGCGTCACTACCCCATCCTCGGCTCGGGGGTAGAAACATTTGCCTATAGCTACTACAACTTTAGGCCCCCGGAGCATAACCTCGTCTCCGAATGGGACTTTCTCTACAACAAAGCCCACAATGAATATCTCAATTTCCTCGCCACCACCGGCCTCGCCGGCCTCGGCACATATCTCCTTCTCCAAAGTTGGTTTGTCATCTACTGCCTCAAGCAAATCTTAGGCTATAAGCTATCCACCGTCACCGTCGGCTGGCTTTCCTTCATCTGGCCGGCCCTCGCCGTAACCCTAACCTCCAAAAGCTATCAGCTAAAAGTTTACCCCGTGACGAAGTTATACGGGGCTAAAAGTTTACCCCGTGGCGTAGCTTTACGGGGCTACGAGCTAAACCATCGCCTTCAGCTGGGTCTTTTTATTCTGGTTCTATTGGCTATTGGCTATGTGCTATTGGCTATTTCTAAGTGGTGGTACGCCGACACTCGCTATGCTTTGGGTAAGCAGTACGAAGACGCCTCGCTCCCAAGCGAAGCTTATCCGTTGCTGGCGGAAAGTGTCCGCCTCATGCCCCAAGAGCCCAACTTCCGCGCCGAGCTCTCCAAAGCCACCGCCGACCTCGCTTACCTCTTTTATCTCCAAGGCGCTACCGAGAGTGCCGCCACCATGGCCGATATTTCGCTGGCGCACAGCGACCTGGTCCAAAAGCTCAACCCCGTCCACCTCAACCTCATCAAGGCCCGCATCCGGGTGCTTCTGACCCTCAACACCTTCAAACCAGAGCTGACCGCAGAAGCTCGGGCCACCCTCGACCGTGGGCTAAAACTCGCCCCCACTGACCCCAAACTCTACTACAACTTGGCGCTGCTCGAGCTCAAAGTGGGCCACACCGCTTCGGCTGAAGGCGCTTTGCAAAAAACCCTCGACCTCAAACCCGACTACGAAGCCGCCCGTTTTGCCTACGCTACATTCTTAGAAGACCAGGAGAAATACACCGCAGCCGTTACCCACTTCCAATTCATTCTCGACCACATCAACCCCCAAAACCAGTCGGCAACTGACCACCTGGAATTCCTCGCCACTCAATCGGCCAAAAATCCCTAAGTCTACGAAACCCCAGTAACACAGATAGCCTTCAAAAAATCCATCCCCAACAAATACCTTACTCTAATGGTGTACCCACGTCGATAAATACCTCTTTCGTTGCCCCGATAATCCCCATCGCTGTTTTCACATCAATAGGCTCTCTATTCCAACAATATGTCATCTTCCCCCCTACAGACTCATAACTCAAGAACCCACTCACTCGCCCCTGCGGAGTTTCAGCCATGCTCCAACCCCCCACAGGCTCCGGATTATTATGCAAAGACCACAACCAGTGCGCAAAAGTACCCGGGTTCGGCTCATCTTGAGGCACAATGAAAGTCTGATCATCTTGTTCGGCCATAGTTAAAATTATAGGCCGAATTATACCCCAAAAGTAACACGAATCAAGTCAACGTCAAACTCCTCTGGTAAAATAGACACTCATTATGCATCCCATCCTCACCGTCCCCAATCCCATCTTAAGGCAAAAATCCAAACCCGTCCTCAAATTCGACTCCAAGCTCGAGAAGCTGATCAAAGAAATTGAGGAAACCCTTACTAAAAAGAAAAATCCCCAGGGCGTTGGCCTTTCCGCCGTCCAAATCGGCACGCCCTTGCGCGTCTTCGCCACCTATCTTCCAGACATCGACCTCTCCGACCGCGCCGATCTAGAGGGTAAAACCCAGATTCTGCGCATTTTCGTAAACCCACAAATCACCAGGCTTTCAAAGCAATTAACCCTAGGTGGAAAATCACAACCTAAAAGCTCAAAGCTAAAAGCTAAAAGCTCGAAACCCATCCTCGAAGGCTGCCTCTCCATCCCCGGCATCTACGGCCCGGTCAAACGCCACCAGTGGATAAAGCTCGAATATCAAATTTTCTCCTCGGATGGTGGCCGAAAGGACTCCTCCGAGGTGAAAACCAAAGTCGAAGTTTTTTCAGGCTTCACCGCCCGCGTCATCCAACACGAGCTCGACCACCTCGACGGCATCCTCTTTACCGACCGCGCCCTTAAACAAAAACTCCCCATCTATGAAGAAATCAACGGCAAGCTCGAAAGTATCGAATTAGCTTAAAAGTAACTTTCTGCCTCCTAAAAAATATTTATGGCAGAAGCCCCTCAACCTGCCTCAGAAGACCTACCAGAAGAGCAAGATCCAGTAGAAGGTCTAGGTAAAAGACAGTTATTTGCCGCAGTTTTAGGTGCTACCGCAGGCATACTCGGAACAACAGGCACCGGACTATTGCTATTTGGTCAGCATCAAGAGCAAGAAGCCGAAAGATTCGCTCTTTTAACAGCGGCGCTTAAAGCTACCGAACAACAACTCGCTGCCGCCCGAGAAGAACTCGACACGGTCCTGGACCAACTGGGGGGACAGTGGCAAACCAACGCCGAATTAGTTGAAACCCTCAACGCCCTACAAACTGAAACCCCCGAAGCCCAACGCCACCAAGCTTTTCAAGCCATCAAAGAATTTGAGCAAGTCCACACCAACGACCCAATCGACGAAAACCTTGTCGCCCAACATGCCGAACTCCTCAGCCGTCTCCTACAAACGACCTACCCCCACTCTCTGGCTCTTCACCAAATTCACACCACCCCCCGCCTGGTCCCACCAGTCCAAATTAGTGGCGTTCATGCCAGAACCATTACGAGCACTAACGGCACAGCCGAAATTCTCATCTCAGATCAGTTCCCGCCACTAGTACCCGACCTAGATCGGTTAACCCAACTTCGCCTCCTCCTCGAGCACCAACTCGTCTACGCCGCCACCCCATATCCTTATGGCGAGGCAACCAGCGACGGCTCAAGCCTCTTCAATCACGGCTTCAAAAGAATCACACTAGACGTCACTGGCAATAAAACCATCCTCTGGGAAAACGTGGATGCTGCCACGGCCGCCCTCCTCGCTATCACTATTGACCCGGAAATACCCTTAGACGCCGCTAACCAATACGTCACGACTGTCTTCGGTGAGCCAACTGCCCAAAAAATGGGCGCGCTCCTGAGCTTATTGCAAGCAGCCGGAATCAGACCGGAGGCCATCGCTAATCTTTATTTCTACAGTCAATCTCTGGCCTTCGCCGCCAGTCTCGATATCCTCCTGAATCGCCAAGGCAGACAAGTTCCCGAAAGGTTTACAGCTTTAATGCTTACCCTTATTGATACGAACCAACTGGTTCTCTTCCGCCGCTATCTGAACTCTCTGCCTTTTCCCCCACCTGGCCAAGAAGTCAACACCTAACGGCATCCATAATGGTTCTCCTCTAAGTATAATCGTTTGAGCGATAACGAATAAGATTATCGGAAGTCCGGCCCATCCGGACGACGTATAATGAGGTTATGTCATCAGTTATCTTCTTCGGCTCGTTTCAACACTACTCCACCAAAGTCCTTGAGGCACTTACACGACCCGGACGTGTAAAAGTCCTTGCCGTCGTCACCACCCCTCCTCGCCCCGCAGGCCGCAAAAAAACTCTCACCCCAACCCACACCCACGCGTGGGCTGAAAAGCATGGCCTCCCCGTCTTCACCCCCGAAAAAC
>JACOWY010000054.1 GCA_016176555.1 Candidatus Chisholmbacteria bacterium
TTGATGGTGCTAGAGGAGTAGCCCTCGGAGTCGAGGTGAGAGGCGTAGTCGCCTTGAGTTTTGGGATGGAGGATTTGACTTAAGTCCATATGAGTTGAAGCACACAGGAGTAACGGGATTAAGACGGGAGAACGCGGGAAGTATTTTCCTGTGTTTTCCTGTTGCCATCCTGTTTTTCCGGTGTCCTTTGAACCCATCCTAGGTAATGTTTGAGGTCCGAGAGATAGTTCACGATAGTTTTGCCTTTGTAGCCAGAGTTTTTAAGGTGACGCTTAAAGCTCAGAAGCAGGCTGTCAAAGGGGTCTTGGGGGATAGTTGTGAGGTAGGTGGCGGCGGATTCGATGGCAAAATGGTGGGTAAGGCAGCGGCTGAGGTGCCGCAGCGAGGCGAGTTTGCGGTTGAAGGTGGAATCAGGGGTTTTTTGGGTCTGGAGATAGAGGGCGTAGTCAATGAAATCTTGGGCTTTTGTTGGGGGGGAGTTTAACCACTTTAAAAACAGGCGAGTGTCGGAAAGATAGTTCTTTTTGCTTTTGGCCGATAGTTTTTTTTGATTGAGGTATTTTAAGAACACAGATAGAACATATTTCTCTACAGATGTAACAGATACCTGGCTTTGATTTTGGGTAAGCCTTTCAAAATCAACCAGAATGTCGGCGCTGGTGATCTGGCGATGTGTTTGATCTGTAGTCATCTGTTAGATCTGTGTTATTTTAGTTTTGTGGTGTTTCGGTTTTTCTTGCATAGGATTTAAGTTAGGGTTTTAGCTTCACATTAGACGATTTAGACTAGGCTAATTGTGGAGTGAAGTACGATTCGCGCGCAAGCTATCAGTTTTTTGGCGATTCTCCCTTTAATTCTCGAGGAACTGGTTGGGTGCGGGGAATAAAAGAGGAGTAACCTATGTTTTCACGTTATTTTCACTATACCTTATCTGTATCTTTGTGGATCACTAGTTAGGCACTAGGGACTAGGCACTAGGGACTAGGGACTAGTGAAAGGTGGGGCTTGACTGAAGAGATATTGTTGTGTTTTAATGGGTTATAAACAATAAAAACAGAACATAAATCGACAGCTAGGCTGAATAGATGATAAAGAACTTGTTATGCAACCTGCGGTTGCGTAGCGCATATTAGATTTTTTAAGGAAACATCTTAGCCGAGGTAGCGCTTCATTAGAATTTTTATGGATCTCTTGCTATGAGGCAGTTGAAACAGAAGATCCTTTTTTGTCTTTGTGACGGGGTGGCATTCTCAGAGCCGAAAGAGGCGTTTTTTTATAAGTCCTATAAGATGCTGGAATGGCGTTTAAGAGGCTATAAGGCAGTGAGTGTGAGAGGGGCGATAAATGAGCTTATAGTGAGCGGAATGGTGGGGAGGATGACGCGCGGTCGACAAGCCTTTTTCAATATGACGACGGTGGGAAAGGAGCAGCTGAGAGCTTTTATTCCTTCGGCCCGTTTTGGGAGAGAGCGCTGGGATCGATCGTGGCGCATGCTGACATTGAGGCGCGGGGGACTAAGAAGAAAAGAGTTGAGACAGTTGCTAATAGTACTGGCGGATTTGGGTTTTGGGAGATTGGAGCGAGGGGTGTATGTTTCGCCTTTCCCAACAGAAAAAGAATTAACAAAACTTGTGGCCAAGATGGGAGTTTTGGGAGAGCTGAGGCTCCTTAAGACCCAACGTTTTTTGCTCGGAGATGATCGAACGTTTGCTACTCAAGTATGGGAGCTTAATACTATATATAATAAGTACCGGGAACTTATCACTCAGGCTTTGGGAGTGCTACACACGGTAAAGAGAGAAAAAGGATTGACTTATCAAGTAGAAGATGCTTATCAGAAACTTCTTTTTGACTGGTTTGGTCTTCTTAAAATTGATCCCGGACTACCTAAGGCCTTGATCCAAAGTGATTGGCCGCGCCTGGAGGCGGGGAAACTGATGGCTAAGATAGCTTTTTATCTGCGGGAGTTGGAAGAAGGGGGAGGAAGTAAATCATAAATCATATATCATATATCATAAACCTATAGAGAGATTTTTTGACGGGTAAGTTTTAAGCGAAAATGGCAGTTCCAAAAGAAGTCCTTACGGTATATGTTTGTATGATTCGGTTTTTAGTGGGGAGGAGTGGGGGAGGATGAGGACAAAATTAAATATCATATATCAAATATCATATAGATTTTTTGTTAACCTCGATAAATAGTGGTGACAAAATGTGAACGATGTGTTATTTAGGAGAGGGCTTTATTCGGTATTAATAAGGTTAATTATAGAGTGATTAGTAGATCAATGTCTTATAATTTTAAAGTAGATCAGACTGGGTCAAAAAAATTTAGGTTAATTATTCATGAGACTTATAGTATTATGTGATTTGGAGGTGGGTAGAAAGCCGAATACATATCATATATCATATATAAAATAGCAAATATAAAATAGCAAAAAGAAGATGATAGTTTACGACCATAAAAAGATTGAACGGCGCTGGCGGGAGCAATGGGCGAGGGCGCGACTTTATCAGCCGCGTATAGCTACGCCTCGCGTAGGCTCGGCCGCTGTTTCTGGCGAAATAGCTACGCCACGCGGCAAGCCCAGTAATAATTCTTTACGACGGGGCAAACCCTATTACAACTTAATGATGTTTCCGTATCCATCGGCGGAGGGGCTGCATGTCGGGAACATGTATGCGTTTACGGGCTCTGACGTGTGGGGCAGATACATGCGGATGCGGGGATTTGACGTATTTGAGCCGATTGGCCTGGACGGATTTGGGATTCATAGCGAGAATTATGCAATAAAAGTGGGCCAACACCCCGCTTTGCAGGCTAAAAAGAGCCAGGAGAACTTTTATCGGCAGCTAGGGGCAATTGGCAATGGTTTTGCCTGGGAAAATCGGCTCGAGACGTACAACCCTGAGTATTACCGGTGGACGCAGTGGATTTTTGTGCAGCTTTTTAAGGCGGGGTTAGCTTACCGCCAGGAGGCGCCAGTGAATTGGTGCCCAAGCTGCAAAACTGTGCTGGCCGATGAGCAAGTGCTGCAGAAAG
Organism: Candidatus Chisholmbacteria bacterium; assembly: GCA_016176555.1. Classification (GTDB taxonomy): domain Bacteria; phylum Patescibacteriota; class Microgenomatia; order UBA1400; family JACOWY01; genus JACOWY01. The sequence continues at coordinate 3,041 of JACOWY010000054.1, forward strand.
AAGTACAAAAGGTACAAAAGGTACAAGAGGTACAAGAGGTACGGAAAGAGATCCTTCGACTTTCTGGCGGATCCCGCACCACCAGAAGCGCTCAGGATGACAACGCTGATTTAAAGAGCGTATCAGCGTCGTCAAGTGAGGAGGGTAAGGAGGACACGAATGTACAAAGGATGCAAAAGGAGACAGTGGGGGTGTGTGAGAGGTGTGAGACGCCCGTTGAGATCAGGAAACTCAAGCAGTGGTTTTTTAGAATCACGCAGTATGCGGATAGGCTGCTTGAGAATTTAGCCAAGATAGATTGGGACGAGAAAGTGAAGGCGGCGCAGCGGAATTGGATTGGGAAGAAGGCGGGGATAGTTATCAAATATCAAATAGCAAATAGCAAAAATGAAAGTGATTACATTGAGTGTTTTACGACGCGGCCAGATACTAATTTTGGAGCAACGTTTATCGTGATAGCGCCAGAGCATCCACTGTTGCAGAAGATCCTTCGCTACGCTCAGGATGACAAACAAAAGAAGCAGATTCAGGATTATTTGGCTAAGTCGCTCAAGAAGACAGCGCAGGAGCGTCAGCAAGAAGGAACCAAAAAGACGGGAGTGTTTACCGGTTTTTACGCAGTGAATCAGGTCAACAACGAGTCTTTGCCGATCTGGATTTCTGACTTTGTGCTCATGGGGGTAGGGACGGGGGCGGTAGTTGGTGTGCCGGGCCACGATAAACGAGACTTTGAATTTGCGCAGGCTGTCAGGCTGCCAGTGAAGCGAGTGGTCGTGGGTCCAGATGGTGACCGATCTGAGATCACCAAAATTTCTCAAGTTCAAGAAGAAGCGGGTACCATGGTTAACTCAGGTTTTCTCGATGGAATGGAGATACAGAAAGCGATCACGGCGATGATGGATTACCTTGAAAAAAAAAGGTGGGGTGAGCGGACTTTTACCTACCACTTGCGTGATTGGCTGATATCGAGGCAAAGGTACTGGGGGCCGCCGATACCGATGATCTACTGCAAAGAATGTGCCAGTAAAGGTCTTTCATGGTTTACTTCTGATGAAGCGAGTCAAATTCAAGCAAATTCTAAGCACCAAGCACTAAACTCTAAACAAAATCTAAATTCAAATGCGCAAAAGTCAAAAGATTTAGGATTTAGGATTTGGGATTTGGAATTTCCGGCCAGTATGGCCGGCTGGTGGCCGGTGGCTGAGGAAGATTTGCCGGTCAAATTGCCCTATGTGGAGGATTACCAACCTCGAGGTGAAGGCAAGGCGCCACTTGAGAAAGCGGGCAAAGAGTTTTTGGAAGTGAAGTGCCCGGGGTGTGGGGCGAGAGCGCGGCGGGAGACGGATGTTTCTGATACCTTTTTGGACAGTGCTTGGTACTTCCTACGATACCCGAGTATAGGGGGAGATAAGGGAAATAAGGGAGATAAGGGAGATGAGGGGAAAGAGCTTCCGTGGCAGCCAGAGGTGACCCGGCGGTGGTTGCCGGTCGATATGTACATTGGCGGGGCGGAGCACTCGGTGTTACATCTTTTGTACTCTAGGTTTCTTTGGATGGCTTTGTATGACATGGGTTATTTTGATTTTTCCGCCTCTAACGGCGCCCGCCTCCCGGACGGGCAGGGACCAGCCTTGGGCTGGGAGGAGCCTTTCACTAAGTTCAGGGCGCATGGCTTGATCATTAAAGACGGGGCTAAGATGAGTAAAAGCAAGGGCAATGTGGTGACTCCTGATGAGTATATTGAAAAATTTGGGGCGGATACGCTAAGGATGTACCTCATGTTTTTGGGGCCGTTGCGGCAAGGAGGAGATTTTCGGGACACGGGGATTGCCGGGATGTACCGCTTCCTGGAAAAAGTGTGGAGGATGTATACAGAGCCCTCAGAATACTCAGAAGACTCAGAGGATCTGAAAGTCAGAAGGTCAGAGGATCAGAAGGTGGGAGGTTCTGATTCTCCGAATCTCCGACTGTCTGGCTCTCTGAGTAATCCGAGTTTTCCGAGACTGAAGTATATAGGTATTAAGACTACGCCGGAGCTTAAGCGGAAACTCAACTGGGCAGTGAAGCGGGCGACAGATGGGATGGAGCACCTCAAGTACAACACGGCAATTGCGGCGGTGATGGAGTTGACTAATAAGTGGAGGCAAACGAGAAACGAGGTACAAGAGGTACAAAAGGTACAAGAAGTACAAAAGGGAAACCAGATATCAGATATCATAAATCATAAATCATATAGACAAAGTACGGAGGGTATGGAAAGTATGGAAGGTATCGGAGGGAAAGGTAGAACAGGTAGTCCAAGTAGTGCAAGTAGTCCAAGTAGTGCAGGTAGATCAAGTAGTGATCACGGAGTTTTATCCTATGAAGATGCGGGGAGGGTGCTCAAGCTTTTGGCGCCTTTTGCGCCGCATATGGCCGAAGAACTGTGGCAACGGCTACAAAGTACAAAAAGTACAAGAGGTACAAGAGGTACAAGAGGTACAAGAAGTACAAAAAGTACGGAAAGTATGGAAGGGATGGAGAGTATCCATACGCAGGCGTGGCCGAGGTATGAGGAGGATGCCCTGAAGAGCGAGATGGTGACGGTGGTGGTGCAGGTCAATGGTCGCGTGAGGGCGACCATTGAAATTAAAAATGAAAAATTAAAAATGAAAAATTCAAGAGAAGAAGTTGTTGAAGAGGCGAAGAGGAATCAGAAAGTGGTGCCTTGGCTTGAGGGGAAGGAGATTAGAAAGACGATTTGGGTGCCGGGGAAACTGATCAATTTTGTGGTGGGTTAAATTGCTTAAAATATTTAAGAAACTTAAGATACTTAAGAGACTTAAGTTGATTATGAATCCCGTCAAGAGACTCCTGACCTATCGTTACGCGGAAATTATCCATGACTTGACGCACCAGTTTTGCTTAAGATACTTAAGAAGCTTAAGTCACTTAAGTAAGCGCAATGTCGACCAGATGATTCAAGCCGCCCGTTCGGGGAAACAGAATATTGTGGAAGGAGTGGGCCAGAGCCAGACTTCAAAAAAGGGGGAGATAAAACTTTTGGGAGTGGCCAAAGCCTCTTTTGAAGAGCTCGGGGCGGATTTCGAGGACTATCTACGCCAACATCAACTGTTGATTTACCCTAAAGACCACCCAAAAGTGACGGCTTGGCGTCAAGAGGCCTATCGATTAAGTAGCTTAAGTAACTTAAGTAGCTTAGGTCACTTAAGAGAAAAGCCTACTTTACCAGATAATCCCACTGATGCAGCTAACTTCCTCCTGACCTTGTGTCACATTGAAACATATCTTTTGCACCGACAAATTAAGGCGGCCGAGGCTAGTTTTGTCCGGAAGGGTGGTTATACCGAGAACCTTTTCCAGAAGAGAATTAGGAGGCTTAAGTATCTTAGGAGTCTTAAGTAATTTATGATGACTAGTGAGACGTTTTCTTTTGACGATGTTTCAGAGAAAAAGCCAAAAAGTTGGCGAGAAATTATTGGTAACCCGTGGCAAGCTGGTTTGCTAGTTCTCGGGGTAGTGCTCTTGGTGGGGGGTGGAGTAGCCATGCTTATAGGAGGGAGACAAGCTACAAGCCCCGTAGAAATCATTTCGAGCGATGAAGGGATCAATTCATCAAACGGGATTGTGGTGGATGTTTCCGGGGCGGTAGAGAGGCCGGGAGTTTATAATCTGGATTCCGGAGCGAGGCTGACCGATGCCCTGACTGCAGCGGGGGGATTTTCAGAAGCCGCAGATCGAGTGTGGGTAAGCCGGTATGTGAATTTGGCTCAAGTAGTGCCTGATGGGGCGAAAGTATATATTCCCAGTGAGGGAGAATCCTATAATACAGGTAGCACAAGTAGTAAAAGTAGTACAGGTAGTACAGGTAGTACAGGAATCACCATGGGTGGGGTGTTAGGAGTTGAGAGTGGGGAGGCGGGATTGGTGAGCGTGAATTCAGCGAGCCAAGCGGAGCTGGAAGAATTGGTGGGAATTGGGGAGAAGCGGGCGGAGGCGATCATAAATAATAGACCCTATAGTTCGGTTGAGGAAGTGAAAGAAAAGGCCGGGATTCCGCAGCGTGTGTTTGAAGAAATCAGAAATCAATTGACTCTGTAATATTCTGAAGCTAAAAATTGCAATTGTGCGGTTTAAATACTGGCTTTTGATCTTGATTGTAATCTTTGTTTCGGTACTTCGAGTTTGGTTTTCTTTACGTTTTTCACGCAATTATCTTCTAGGAGAGAGAATAGTAATAACCGAAAGACTAACCGAACAACCCTATCAAAGTCGGTCAGGGCAATATTTTAGGCTTAAGGGACTGCGTATCTTGGCACCAGACTTCCCAGCCTATAGTTTGGGATCAGTGTTGCGCGTGGAGGGGGTAGTTCAGAGAAGCGATAGCAAACGATCGTTTAGACTGCTAGGATTTTCAGCTCCGGATTTTTGGTTGATTTATCCAAACATCGATGTCGTGACCGAAACTGAAGCTTCGAAGCAACGCTCTTTTCTATCATGGGAGCGAGGGTTGGGGTTGGTCTATAGCTTTAGGAAGACAATTGTAGATGATTATGGAAAAGTACTGCCCGAGCCGCATGCGAGCCTGCTTTCGGGAATTGTGTTGGGGGAGAGAGCGACCATGCCCGAAACTTTCTACACGCGACTGCGCGAAACCGGATCATTGCATATTATCGCGGTATCGGGGATGAATGTGACTATCATTGCGGGAATTCTCATAAATTCGCTTGTTTTAGTCATGTCTCGAAGAAAAGCGATCATATTTGCGCTATTGGGAGTGGTTTTTTATGCCTTTTTGGCTGGATTATCGCCTCCGGTAGTGAGAGCGGCATTGATGGGTACAATAGCATATCTCTCTATGGTTTTTGGTAGAGAAAGAGATGGTTTGATAGGATTATCTTGGGTGGCAGCGGCGATGCTTTTGATTAGGCCTTTTTATCTGGTTGATGTGGGGTGGCAACTGTCGGTGGCAGCAACTTTGGGCATCATTTTGCTCCAAGCACCAGTAAAAAGATATATTTTGATTCCTTTTGATAAAATTTTTAAGGAAGATAAGGGAGATTGGGGAGGTAAGGAGTCAAGCACCAAGCACCAAGCATCAAATCTCAAAATCGGGCGGAAGGTTTGGAATTTGGAATTTGGGATTTGGTCATTCCGCCCAGCGATGGGCGGCGGAGGAGCTGGCGGTGACTTTGAGTGCCCAAACTTTGACGTTACCCTTGATCGTGTGGCATTTTGGGATAGTGAGCTTCAGTTCGCCGGTGGTGAATGTGCTTCTGGCGCCAGTGGTGCCGGTGTTGATGCTCTGGGGTGGAGTGGTGGCTGTCTTTGGGCTAGTGTCGCAGGCTTTGGGCCCAAGCCTAACCTGGCTGCCGCAAGTCGTGGCGTGGGGGGCGTGGGTGTTTTTGGAGTACTTTGTGAGAGTGGTGGAAGCTTTTGGGCGATGGTTTGGGGCAGTGGAGGTGACCCCGCCCGCCGGCGAGGCAGGGGAGGTGCCGACTTTAATGGTTTTGGGGTACTACTTGATCATCGCTTGGGTAATCTGGCGGATAAAGAGCAAATCTGCTAACACTTCGAGGTGACGAAGTTTTATTTGAATTGGATGGCCGAAATCATAAATCATATATCATAAATCATATATCATTTTGAGCGGAGCGAAAAAGAGCGGCTGAGTGAAACGAAGCGTAGCTATAAATCATATATAAGAGATCAAAATGTATCTAGGGAAGGTGATTTCGGAGATAATCATTTTGCGGGCCAAGAAAGTCATTCGTAGTCATATGCGAGCAAGGGCTCGCGTCATGTTTAGTCATTGTTTTATAAGCGATGAGTGACTATTAATGACGACTGAATGACGACAAATGACATTTATGCCTTCGACCAAAAGCGTTTTTTTCGGTTAGTTCCGGTCCGGTTGCACAGGCTGCAAAAGGGTTTTTGGGAGAAGCGTTCAAAAGCGGCTCCGCTTAAAAAAGGAGGAATTGACGTTTTAATCTTAAAAACTCCATCTTCCCACCATAAACTATTTGCTCTATGCTATGTGCCATAGGCTATTGGCTATTGTGGTATGATGCGGCTTTCGGAGCAGATTTTGTTTCTCATGGGTTATGGCAGGAAGTATTTTCCTGAGCTCGGGGAATTATTGAACAAACCGTATCAATATAGTTCATTATTGCCCAAAAATGGAAGAGCGGTGCACCGGGCTTTGGCCAGGCTAAAAATTCGCGGGGAAGTGGCAGTACAAGGCAGAAGAGACCGGGCCCACTATCGCGTGACCAGAGAAGGAATGGGTCGATTACTCGAGATGAGACCTTATCTAGCCGGGGCTAAGTGGGATAGAAAGTGGCGAGTGGTGGTGTTTGATATTCCAGAGCGATATCGGGGGATGAGGGCGGTGTTGCGGCGGTTTCTCTCCAGCGTGGGGGCGGGGGCGTGGCAGCGATCGCTGTGGGTGACGCCGTTGGCGATGACTCGGGAAATTAGGGCCTTTATTGAGGCCTCACGCTTAGATCAGATGGCATTTTTACTTGAGATAGAGAAGATTTATGCTTTAGAATCGAAGAGGCTGGCTGACAAAGTGTGGGGACTTTCGGAGCTAGGGCAAAAATATGAGGGGTTTGCCGTGGAGTGTGAGCGAGGAGAGAAAGTGACGAGTACTCATAAGCAGATGTTCTCTAGATTGGTGTTTGGGGATCCGCTTTTGCCCCCAGAGCTTTTGCCGGAGGGGTTTGCCAGAGGAAAAGCGATGAGGGCGTATAGGGACCTCCTTGGGAGATCGGAACTTACATTATAAATGCGATTTTCTCGCTTGCAGCAAGAGGATTTGCCACTCTTTTGCGCGCCCAAAAGAGTGGCGAGAAAAGGGCGCCCCTGCTTCCGTCGGTGGCTCCACCAGCTCTTTTTGTTTCGGGAAATCCTTCCGGAATTCCCTTCGGTCAGTTCCGGCTTTCCCCTCACAAAAAGCGGTTGGAGCTGCACCGACTCCGCAAAGGGTTTTAAGAGATAACTAGCGCAGCCAGAAGGAATGGCCGTTGGTGATGACTTCGATGTTGCCTGACTCTTGAGTGGTGAGAGTTTCCGCGCCTGAGGCTTTGAGCCTTTGGAGGGCTTCGGGGGTGGGGTGGCCGTAGGTGTTTTTACCGACAGAGATGAGGGCGAGCTCGGGGGAGAGGGTGGTTAAAAACGTCTCTGAGCTTGAGTAGCGGCTGCCGTGGTGGCCGACCTTGAGAACTTCCACGTCGGTTAAGGCTCCCGCGTCAACCAGAGTCTTTTCGGTAGGAGTGCCGATGTCGCCGGTTAAAATGGCGTCGAAGTCACCATACTCGAGCTTGAGGACTATGGATTGCTCGTTGGCGGAGGTTTGACTATAGGTGTTGGCGCCGAGGACTTTAGGGTCAACGTCTTTTTGCCAGACTAAGGTTTGGCCGAGGCGATTTTCGGGCCAGAGGACGTTGAAGGTGAGGGCGCCCAGCTTGATTTGATCGCCAGCCTTGGGGGCGTAGACGGCGATGTTTTCCTTGGCGACGACTTCTCTGAAGGCTTTGAAGCGGGCGGTATCTTTGACTAAATGATTAGTGACCAGCTTTTCGACCTGGTAGTGGCCTAAAACATCAATCAGGCCAGTGACGTGGTCGGCGTCGCCATTGGTGAGGACGATGAGCTCAATAGTGCGATCCCAAAATGGTATATATTGGCTCAAACAGGATAAAACCGAATCATTGGGGCCGCCGTCGATTAACACCTGTTGATCACCATGGGTGATCAAAATGGCGTCGCCTTGGCCGATGTCGCAGGCCACGAGGTGAAGATTAGGGTCGGGGCGGAGGAGGAGGAAGCTAAAGAGGAGACCGAGGAGAGAGATGAGGAGCCAGCGGAGCATGGGATTAAGATAGCATAAGGGAGATAGGGGAGGTAGGGGAAATAGGGGAAAGGGAGATAGGGGAGATAGGGGAGATAGGGGGGATAGGGGAAATTAGGGGTGACGGGAGTTTCGGCGGCGGTCAAGCACCATGCGGCGCCTGGCTTGCCGGGTACCGCCTGGTACTCGGCGGTAGGCGAGGCGAGCCCTAAATAAATTTTCCCTAAAGCCGCCTTCTCTGACGAATTTCTGCTCGAGTGATGATTTGAGTTTTTGCTGAAGATAGATGGCTTGGTGAAGAAGAGTCAGCATCAGATTGAGGGCTACCTCAGAGTTATCGGGGAGATGAGGGAAATTGGGGTGATGGGGGAGGGTGGGGGTCTTCCTGATGATTTCCCATATTTCCCTGATTTCCCTAATTTCCCTGACCGCTTTGTCTTTTTCCCAGATTGGGATTCGGTGTTGCCTGGCGATGGAGAGAAAATCTTTGAGGAGCTCCTCAAGTGAAGCTTTGTTAACGCATATTAACTTAATGTAGCCTTCGAGGCTGGCTTGTTGATTGCCTTCGGCGATATTGGTCGTACCCGATCTGGCCGCCTGGACCATTTGGTCGTAGGTTCTTTTAGAAGAAAGAAATCTGCGGAAGCGTTTACAAAACATTACCGTATAGTCATAGATTGGCACCGTAATCTTGTAGGCGAGGAGGTACTCGTAGCCCGCCTTAGATTGGGGTGATCGGGGAGATAAGGGAGATTGGGGGTTTTTCATAGGTTAGGGAGAACCAGTGTCGGGGCCGCCCCGTAAATCCCTGCGTGACGCCGGATTTACGGGGTAAAAAGCTTATGGAGATCCTGTGTCTGGGCCGAATCTTTGGGCAGAGCCGTGGTCGGAGCCGAGCATGACGCGCTTGACTTGGTCGGCGGTGAGGACGTAGTTGTAGAGCCTGACGTCGTCGATGAGGCCTGAGAAATAGCTCGTGGGGGTGTAGGAGCGGGTAGCGATGACGACATTAGAGGTGGTGGCCATGGCGTCGGCTGAAATAGAGGTAGCAGTGCCATCGGCACGGCCATCCACATAGACTTGGCCGTTGCCGTCGCGATCAATGGTGCAGCCGATATGGTGCCAGTTGGTGTCGGAAATGGCTAGGGAGCCGGTGACGTCGGTGGCATCTTCGGAGCAGAGGACCTGATTGGAGGAATTAAACTGTAAACGCCAGCCGTCGTTGTCGGCGTCTTCTTTGGAAATAATGTATTCGGTGCCGGTGGTGGTGCGCTTGACCCAGGCGAAGAGGGAAAAATCTGCCGTAGAATCATCAAAGCGTAAGTTAGCCGTGTCGGTGACGCTGACGTAGTCGTCACTGCCGTCCGTACCGATAGCACTATTGAGTTTGCCGGTCGTGCCATCGTCCCACATTTCGGTGGTAGTGCCTGAAGAGCAGGTGCCGACGGTGGTGTTGCCCGCAGTCCCAGGAGTAATAATGCCACCTGATAAGTTTAGTGACCCGGAGCTATAGGCAGCGTTGCCTTGGCACTCGTCGAATTTCCACCAGGCTAAGGGGCCGCCGCGGTTATAGTCGTAGGCAATTTGAGCGGCAGTTCTCTCGTAGTCATAGATTTTGACATCGTCTAGGTCGCCGGCGCCAAAAAGAGAAGTTCCGGCTCGAGACATGAAGTACAAAGTGTCGGTCCTTATGTTACTGCTCTGATCCTTGTCATTAGTAGCGAGAGTGGATGACTGTTCTACCCCATCAAGGTATAACTTAATATCTCCGGTGACAGTACTATTATCAAAAACAGCGGCATAGTGGTGCCACTCTCCCGCTGACGGCCGGGTGAAGTTTTCCTGCCTATATTTTGAGGTGGTGACACTATCTTGAATAGACAAGTTAAAGGTTGAAGGATTAGATGAGTTGTCGGGATTGACAATAATAGAACCGTCATTGTTGTTATAGTTAGTGCTGAGTTCAAAAGCTAATTTATTGTCGTCAGCAAAAGCGTCCCACTTTAACCAAAAGGTAAGGGTGATGACTTTGACGCCGAAACTGATGGTGGAAGAGGTGTTCATATAGTCGTTGGAGCCATCAAAACTCAAGGCTTGGCCTACTTTTCCGGATGTCCAGGTAGCGCCAGAAGCGGTCACCGTATTACCATTACCGCTCGTATCTGCGATCGAAGTGCCGGTATTTTCATCTATTTTCCACCAGGCAATGGGGGGGTTGCCTCCAGAGCCTTCGGAGTCTTGAGTACCCAATACTCCGCCCATGGCGCTAGCTGAGCCGGCGTTTGCGTCGATGAGGATTTCGGAAGCGGAGAGCTCGGCGCTATAGACTCTAAACTCATCAATCTTGCCGTCGAAGTTAGCCGTGGTGGTGCCGCCAATCAAAAGATTGTTCGTATCCGCGGCCGGAGCGCCGTCTCCATTGGTCGAGGAGCCGCGGTTGTAGCCATTTATCCAGATAGTAATTTCATCGTCAGCGTCATCAGACCAAGTCACGGCAATATGGTTCCAGGCTGCGGTGGTAATGGGGGCGGAGATATTGAGAGTGGCATCAGTCGTCGCCAAGTCTAGGCTACATTCCACGTCCAAATTGCTGCCGACCTGGGAATCCACCCGACAATAGCTGGTGGTGCCTTTTTGCCAGATTTGGCCCACGTCGCCCTCGCCGTCAGTGTCGGCATAGATCCAGGAGGAGATGGTAAAGCCGGCGGCTAGTCCCACGTTAAGGTCGATAGCATCGGCGTTGGTGACGGTGACCACGTCGTCCGTGCCGTCAAAGTCCAGACAACCAGACAACCATTGATTTTGCAATTAGAGCTACCGGCGACTTTCCAGGTCGTCCCCGTCACGGTTTCGGTGAAAGACTGGGAGGCAATGGAGTTATTGATGGTGGTGCCTTGCTGTTCGTCGAATTTGTAGTAGATGACCTGTGATCCTACCGGTGAACCCCCGGTCGGGTGGCCGGCGTTCATGTCTTCGACGACTTGCTTTGAGGTGCGGGTGTAGTTGTAGACTTTGACGTCGTCAATCAGTGCATCTGGGTTTTGAGCGCCGCAGTTAGCACTTCGAGAGTCGCCACCGATGCAGCCGGCGGAAGCACCCGTGGTAGGGGCGGCCGATGAGGTGGTGCTAATCAGGACACCGTTGACATACATATAGACGTTAGTCCCGTCCCAAGTAGCTTCAAGATGCGTCCAGGTCTGAACCGGAATTGTATAGGTTACTGTTGGAGTTACCTCTGGTGTCCATTTGCGACCGCTAAGGCATTTATTTCCGCCACAGGCGACATTATTATCCCAATATTGGATGGCCCAACCCTTGCTCTCGTCAGAGGGGGCAGTGGTAACGAAAGTCCAGAATTCAGTGCCCCCCGTGTTGGCAACTTGTCTGTTGAGATATACCCAAAGGGAAACACTTTGGAGAGAGGAATTGTAGACACTCGAGCTAGGCAGGGTGACGTATCTGGAGGTGGTAGCGTTAAAGGATAAAGAGCTGCCATATTTTCCTGGTACCCAGGTTTCACCGGTGGTGGTGCCCCCGTTGCCACTGGTTGAGGAGTCATTGGCGGAGGTGCCGGTGTTTTCGTCCATTTTCCAATAGCCCACTGGCCCGGGGGCCCAGTTGGAGAGGGACTCGACGTCAAATTTGGAAAGGGCTCTGTTATAGACCCGGATGTCGTCGATGAAGCCGTCGTAAAAGTTGGCAGCAGTGGTGGTGGAATCCTCGGCGCCGATGTGGAAACGGCCGGCGTCATCGCCGATGGAGGAAGGAATAGTCCCAGTGACCGTAGAGGCGGACAAGACCCCATTAACGTAAAGTCTGACAGTGGCGCTAGTGGAATCATAGACTCCGACGACGTGATAAAAAGTGCCGGTGGCCAAGTTAGCGGCGTCGGTGGTGGCGTAGTTGCTGGAAGAGTCGACGGAAAGGCGGATTTCGTCGCCAAATTGTTCCAAAAGATAGCTTTCATTGGCCCCATCCCATTTGCCGGCGATGTCAAAACTAGTCGAGGCAGTGACCGACTCGGGTTTGATCCAGGCAGAAATGGTCAGGCTGCTAGTTACGGATAGATAGGCGTTGTCAGCGGCAAATTGATATTCGGAACTGCCACTTTCAAAATCACCGCCATTGGCAAATTTGCCAGCTGAGAAAGTAACGGTGTTGGTGTCGGTAAGCGTTGTCGCATTACCTGATGAGTCGGCCATGTTCCCAGATGTCTCATCTGCTTTCCAATATCCAGCCAGCCCATCAGAGAGATATTTTTGGTTGGGGGAGAAGGCCTGGGC
>JACOWY010000055.1 GCA_016176555.1 Candidatus Chisholmbacteria bacterium
ATGCCGGTGGAGGGTTGGGCGGCGGAAATTTTTCCTGCCGATATAGCCAAAAGCATGAGGCTCAGGAGTAGACTTGCCCACAACTTAGTCATAGGAGGCACCATTGTACCAGAACTAAGTCGATGGCTTTTTTTTGTTTAAACAAATTGTGTTGTTCATTTCTTTGCGTGGCGCAAAGGAGTCATTCGTGGTCACTTGCGAGCGAGTGCTCGCGTCATATGTAGTCATTGTTTTGTAAGCGATGAATGACTATTAATGACAATTGAATGACAACAAATGACATTTATGCTGGCGACCAAAAGCGAGTTTTTTCATACTTTCCATACTTTTTGTACCTCTTGTAATTTTTGATACTTTCCGTACCTTCCATACTTTCCGTACTTCGTAATTCATGATTCTTAATTCGGTCTCTCATGAGCTACAATCGGGGTATGTTTATTGATGCCCCGTACAACACTTACTTCGCCTCGTGGTCTACGTCGCGTATAACGCGACTGGCACGTTTGACTGTGCCGTCCACGCAGTCGAAGAGCGTGTATACGGGGTAAAGTACAGATCACAGTTAAGGCCGGTAACGGCGGAGACGGTTGTGTGAGTTTTCGGCGGGAGAAGTATGTACCCAAAGGCGGGCCGGATGGGGGGAAGGGCGGAGATGGGGGCGACCTCTTGGTGGAGGCAGTGACTGACTTGGCAGCGCTAAGGTATTTTCGGCACCGAAAACACTTTGAGGCAGAAAATGGCCAGCGGGGTTTACAGAAAAACAAATCGGGAGAGGCGGGAAAAGATTTGGTACTGCGGGTACCGATGGGGACGGTGGTAACTGATACTGCGACTGGGGAAACATTTGAGCTAGTGGGTGCTGGCGATCGGTGGCTAATGGCAAATGGGGGGAAGGGCGGACAGGGTAACACGCACTTTAAATCGAGCACGAACACGACGCCACGGCAATTTGAACGAGGAGGTTTGGGCCAAAAGCGGACGCTCAAACTGGAGTTGCAACTTTTGGCTGATGTGGGGCTGATTGGTTTGCCTAACGCGGGTAAGTCGAGTCTTTTAAATGCCCTGACGCGGGCAAAGGCGCCGGTGGCTAATTACCCGTTTACCACCCTTGAGCCAAACTTGGGGGTGGCCGATGGCAGAGTGTTAGCCGATATACCGGGGCTCATAGAGGGAGCGGCGAGAGGCAAGGGATTAGGCCACGCTTTCTTGCGGCACGTACGGCGGACCAAGCTTTTGGTGCATTGCCTGAGCGTGGAGGCGGATGATTTGGAGCGAGATTACCGCATCGTCAGAGGAGAACTTGAGGCGTTTGATAAACGGTTAGTGGAAAAGCAGGAGCTGGTCGTTTTGACTAAAGTGGATTTAGTTTCACCTAAAGAAGTTGAAGCCAAGCTTGCTATCTTGAAAAAGTTGGCTAAAGACCCTGTTCCTTCCTCTATAGAAAAGCCGGAACTGCTGAAGGCTCTGATGAAGCGACTAATGACCGAGGTTTCTAAACTCTCGCAGTAATTTCTCTTTGACTTTTTTTACTTTGGCAGTGATTTTTTCCTCGATGTCGGCGATGTGCTCTTTGAGAAAGCTTAAGTGCTCGGGATCGTGAGGGGCACGGTGGAAACGATCTAAAAATTGCTCATGCTTATCTTTGGCAAGATGAGACAAAATAGTATCGAGGACGGTGTGATGAGTAGTGTCGTCGACGATACGGATGAGGCGGCGGCGGGTTTTGCCGTCCACTTCTAAATGCTCGATTTCGGCGTAGACGTCGTCAAGATCGATGATGAGGTGGTCATAAAACAATTTCATTGTTTTCAAATCCTAAATTCTAATTTCTAAACTCTAAATAATTTAAAATTATAAATCTCAAACTCAAGGCACTTACCTGCCTCTATATATAGTAATGTTTGGAAACTTTAATTTGGGTCATTGGTGCTTATTTAGAATTTAGGGTTTAGGGTTTAGAATTTGAAAGAGCTTTAGGTCAATTGTACTGCCTGGCTGATGTTTTCTTTGACTGGGCCTAAAGGGACTTGGTTATTTGGGTCGTCGATAAAGTAGATGAGGACTTTGCCTTTGGATTTTTTGCCGGTGAGGTCCAAAGCGCGCATGACTTCGGGGGAGCCGCCGAATTGTTTGCCTGTCCAGGCAGCCGGGCCGGCGTCGCCAATCACGGCCACGACAGCTGCGCCGGTTTCCACATTAACGACGAGCATTTTGCGGAATTTATACCAATCTCTTAAGAAAGCCAGATCTTGTTTCCAGTTAGGCAGATACATGACGGGGACGGCCAGGTAATATTTTTCTCTGAGGATGGCTTCGGCATCAAGGCCCTTCTCTGCTGAAGCGAAATAACCCCAGCCGCCGAGGCCGGGAGCGATGCCGGCTTGAATTTCTTCATCGTGCTGACCAAGTGAATCTCCGGGGTAGCGGCGGAGGTGCTGCTCGTAGCCAATCCAGCCGAGGCTATGGTTGAGGCGTTGATGGTCGAGCGAGGCAGAGGCGTTAATGCCAAAGGAGGCGCTGATGATTTGAGATACTTGAGTTTCGACGGCGGGATCGAGGTGACCAATGCGTTGGGGAATGAGAGGGGTAAGCATTCCGAGAAAGCGACTAGTGGTGGTCGAAGTGGGATTGAAGCCGGCTGCGGCGAGGCGGACTGCGGCAGGTTTTTCGGGCAGCAGTTTGGGAGAGGCAGGGGCAGAAAGCATCAGCGCCGCGGAAATGCCGCTACCGACCAAAAGCTTTTGCGAGTGAAGGCGGATTTTGCCTAACTCAAGATTACGTTTGGCTAGCCACAAACTCGCATGGGGATGGTTTTGGGCGAATCTTTCCCGGGCCTTGTCGCGATGATGGCGAAGTCTTTGGGTGAGTTTATCGACGTCTACCACATTTCTTCGGGCCCAATTTTGTGCCTTAACGCCCGGGACGAAACGCCGGGAATAGCTAGCGAACGAGGAGTGTTTGGGCATAATCGAAACAGCGAAGCTGATGAGATTACCGGAAGTCCCGCCTAAGGCGAGACGACGCATAATTAAGACGCTTGATAACTTCCTTTTTACCGAGTACTTCCATTGTCTCAAAAAGTGGCGGCGTAGCTTCTTTACCGGTCACAGCCACACGAATAGTCATGAATAATTCACGGGGTGACCAGCTAAGACTCTTGAGGATTGCGTGGCCGACGGCGTCGAGCTTTTGCGTCTGCCATGCGCTGGAACTTAATTTTTCTAGATCATGAGTAAACTGTTTAAGAGCTTTGGCAGTGTCGGGGGCTGAATGGCGACTTTGCTCCGTGAGATCTTTGGTAGTGAGTTTAATATCGCGATAGAAAAATTCGGTCAAAGACTCGAAGTCTGCCAACGTCACGAGACGTTCTTTAACGAGCGGAATTATTTTTTTGAATATATCGTCGGGGCAACCTGGGGGAATGAACGGCTGGAGACGGAGGGCCAAGTCGGCATCCGGGAGCTTCCGAATATAGATGCCGTTGAGCCAGTTGAGTTTAGTCAGATCAAAGACTGGGGCGGTGAGTTGGACGCGCTCCAGCGAAAAGTGAGTGACAAAATCTTGGAGATCGAAAACTTCTTTTTTGGCTGGATGCGACCAGCCCATGAGGGCGAGGAAATTATTTAAAGCCTCGGGCAAGTAGCCGCGATCGCGGTAGGAGAGAATGGAAACGTCGTTATGCCTTTTACTCATTTTGCTGTGATCTTGATTGCGGATGATGGGGAGGTGAGCAAAGATAGGGAGCTTCCAGCCAAACGCTTGATATAAAAGAATGTGCTTGGGGGTAGAAGAGAGCCACTCTTCGCCCCGGATGATGTGGGTAATTTTCATCAAGTGGTCGTCGACAACGACGGCGAGATGATAGGTGGGGTAGACATCGGATTTGAGAAGCACTTGATCGTCGAGGCCAGAATTTTCAAACTTAACTTCGCCGCGGATAACATCGTGGGCAACGGTGACGCCTTTTTGGGGCACTTTGAGCCTGACGACATAGGGGTCATTGGCGCTAAGATGTTTTTTAATTTCGGCTGGGGAGAGATGGCGACAGTGACGGTCGTAGCGGGGTAACTCTTTTCTCGCTTGTTGCTCGAGCCTGATTTTTTCTAAGCGATCTTTGGTGCAAAAGCAGTAGTAGGCCTTGTCTTTTTTGACTAGCTTTTGCGCATGTTTTTTATAAAGATCGAGGCGCTGGGATTGGGTGTAGGGGGCATGAGGGCCGCCGACGTTAGGGCCTTCGTCGTTATCGAGCCCAAGCCATTCGAGCGCCTCGAAGATAATCTTTTCGGCGCCCTCGACATAGCGGTCTCTATCGGTGTCTTCGATACGGATGATAAATTGGCCCTTCTCTCGGCGGGCGAGAGCCCAGTTACGTAAAGCGGTGTAGGCAGTGCCTAAATGAGCGATGCCGGTGGGGGAAGGGGCGATGCGAGTGCGGACCATAAGTTAGAGTATGGCAAATGGCGAATAGCAAATAGTGATATTTAAGGCATTTTAGCATGGGATTGGCCTGAAGTACGTAAGGTACAAAAGGTACAAAATGTACAAGAGGTTCAAAAATGAAGCTGCGTTGATTGTATACTGAAGATATGGCCACTTTGACGGAAACGGCGTATTATGCCCGGCGGATCATTAAATTCGGCGGGATTGGGTTGGTGGTGTTTATCATCGGGCGGTTTTTCTTTTTTATGGCTGTTGATTATTGGCGCCTGTTGCATCCGCCTCCCCCACCGCCGCCAACGGTGGCATTTGGTAGATTGCCCCAATTAGTTTTTCCGGAAAAAACTCGGGCGGTGGAGAGTTTTCTTTTGGAAACAGTGAGTGGCGGGGTAGCGGAAATTAGTGATCGGGCGACCATCTTTTTCATGCCGGTGAGGCAAGCGAACCTCCTGGCTTTGGAACGGATGAGCGATCAAGCAGCCAAATTAGGGTTTACCAATGAGCCGGAACAAGTGTCTAGCCGCGAATACCGGTGGCGGCGCGACTCGCCACTGCCGGCGACTTTGACCGCCGATATTGTATCGGCAAGTTTTACCCTTGAAGTGGAGTGGCAGCTGGATCCGACGATTTTAGATAGTGGCACGCTACCCAACTCGGATGCAGCTGTGCAAGAGGCAAGGCGGTTTTTGGATAACGCTGGGCTTTTGCCTTCTGATTTGGCGGCGGGCGAAACCAAAGTGTCATTTTTAAGAGCGGATATTGCCAATTTGGTGTCGGCGGTGAGTTTGTCGGAGGCTGATTTTGTGCGGGTGGACTTCTTCCGCACTCCAGTAGAAGAATGGGTCGTTTACCCCTCAAACCCGCAGCGAGGAGTGGTGGCAATGATTTTTTCGGGCAATCCGGTCAGCGGCAAGCGGATTATCGACATTAAGTACAATTATTTCCCGGTGGATTACGAGCAATCAGCCACGTATCCCCTGAAGACGGCTCAAGTAGCATGGCAAGAATTACAAGCGGGACAAGGCTATATTGCCAATGTGGATAGTGGGGTAACTCGAGCGACGGTGCGCAGAGTCGCGTTAGGGTACTACGATTCGGCTATTCCCCAAAATTACCTGCAACCTATCTATGTGTTTGAAGGAGATAATAATTTTGTCGCCTATGTGCCGGCTATCCCTACCCAATGGGTTGACGTAGCTCAAGAGTGAGTGAGGGGGATAGCAAAATCTCTACGCCTACGGCCGAGGTTTTTCGCGAAGCTCAAAATTTTCCCAACTTACATTGGCAAAGGCCCATTCAATCAGCCGTTGGGATTCGTCAAACCTATCTTCACTACCCAGCATGACGGTAATGATTTCATGTCCATTTCTTTCGGTCGCGGTGACGAGGCACTCACCGGCATTTTCGGTCCAACCGGTTTTGATGCCTTTGAGGCCTTCGACTTTACCCAAGAGTTCGTTGATGGTGTACAAGTTATGAACTATGGTGCCGTCACTACTTCGGACGGTGATACTCGGAGTGGCGACCATTTGGGCAAAGGTGGGGTTTTTCATGGCTTCGCGGGCGAGGATACTGAGGTCTCTGACCGTAGTGACGTGGCCGTAGCTTTCGACACCGGAGACGTTGCGAAAGGTGGTATTAGTCAAATGTAACTCTTGGGCTTTTTGATTCATCTTATCGACAAAGGCGGTGTAGCCACCGGGGTAGCTTTGAGCCAAGGCAAAGGCGGCGTCGTTGCCTGAGGCGACGAGGAGCCCATAGAGGAGGTTTTCGACGGTGATGGTTTCGCCACGGACGAGCCTCATGGACTGGCCGATGGAGCTTGAGGCTTGGGTAACGGTGATGACGTCAGTAAGGTTATAGTGTTCGAGCGCGACGAAAGCGGTCATGATTTTGGTAGTCGAGGCGGGAAGAAGCAGCGCGTCGGCATTTTTTTCGTAGAGAACGGCGGCGGAGTTGGTGTCAATAACGATGGCGGCTTCGGCGGAAAGCGCTGGGGCGAGTTCTCCTTGGGCGACCGGGTAGGGAGCAGGGGTGGGCAAAGTGAGGCCCGCGGTTTTTACCGGCGGGGCTTGGGGGTGAGGGGTGAGGTTTTCATAGACGCTCATGCCGGGGGTAAGAGTAAAGACGGCGAGAAGGGCGGCAAACGAGACTTTAATGCGGAAATTGGTTTTGGAAAAACTTTTGAGAAAGGCAAGCATGGGGAGATATCCAGTCGGTACGATAACTAGATGGCTTTGGCAAAGATGGCAACTTTGGGCTTAGCCACTTTTTCGAAATCTTTCTCTTTTAATTTGAGGGAATGCGTATGCGAACCAGCGTTAAACGCTACTTCATCGTTGTCGCGCAGGCTTTCTTCCATGTAGGTGGGGAGATCAAACATATTGCCAAATGGGGGAACGGCGCCGATTTGGACTCCGGTTAGTCTTTCTACTTCATCGACAGTGGCCATGCGCAGATCACTGATGTGATACAACTCTTTCACTTTATGGGTATCAACTTTGAGGTCGGCGGGAAGGACGAGCATCAAGGGCTTTCTGTCTCCATACATGACGAGGGCTTTAGCACCTTGATGGATGGACGTGCCCCTGACTTTGGCTGCTTCTTCGGAAGTAAAAACTGCTTTATGCTCGTAGGTTTGAAAGGCGATTTTATTTTTTTCTAGTACGTCGATGATCTCTTGGTAGACGTCTCTTTTGGCTGATTTGGCTGCGAGTTTGAGACCTAATTCGCTGAGTTGAGATGCTTCGATCTCGGATGGTGCGTCCATCACAGAGGTTCGACCTTTACCGGTTTGGGGGAAGGCTTGGACTTCTCTCAGATATTCTTCGTCAAAGTGAGCCATGAGTAAGCGCTCAAAACCCTGGGCGCAACCACCGTGTGGCGGAGCGCCGTAATCGAAAGCAGTGAGCATGTGACCAAATTTTGCTTCAATGTCTTTTTTCGTATATCCCATTATTTCAAAGACTGCTTGGAGAACTTCGCGAGCGTGGGAGCGAATGCTGCCGCCGGAGACCTCGAGGCCATTGCAAACAAGGTCATACTGGCTGGTGAGG
>JACOWY010000056.1 GCA_016176555.1 Candidatus Chisholmbacteria bacterium
TTGAACGCCAGCTCTTAAAAACCCTTTTGAAAGCTGCGCCGCAGAAAGATGTAGCTGAGACTGTGCGGAAAGCCGGAACTGACCGGAGGGAATTCCGGAAGGAACGGCAGTGCTCTCGAGTGTCAGCCCGAGAGCTTCCGCCAGCCGAGGCAAATCTTTCCGGCAAGCTTTCAAGGGGCACCCTTTTCTTGGTTCGTTCTTTTGGGTGAGCAAAAGAACGAACAAAATGATTTTGCGGCCCGCAAATAAATTAAGCATTCTGGACCAAAATCAAAATTGAAATTAGCAAAAATAATATCCTATAGATAAAAACCAAGATTAAGTCATAAGAAAGTCTACCATCATTTAAAGAACAATCTGCATCCTAGTATGTAGAAAGGTATATCTATGGAACAAAACCACCAGAGTAAATTAATAAAACTGGCCCTTGACAACCCCAATTAAAAGGGTTTTAAATGGATAAACATGGATGAAGTAAGTTCTAAAAAAGTAGCCGATAAAATAATTGAGTGGGTAGCCATCTCGCTCACTTTCCTTCTCCCCCTCTTCTTCTTGACCTCTACCCCCGAGTTTTTCGAGTTTAACAAAAAAGCTCTCTTGGCGGCAGCTGTAGCCATAATGGTCATCACTTGGGCGGTGCGTCATATTCTGGCTAAATCCGTCCGCCTCACCCTCACCCCGGGGCTCATCGCCTTAAGCCTCCTGGCTGCCTCAAGCCTCGTCTCCCTCTTTGTCCAAAGCCCCCAAAAAACCCAGGCTTTTATCGGCCAACCCCTCCTCTTTATCTCTCTTTTGCTCTTTTATCTCGTCACTACCACCACCCTTAGCAGTCATGCCACCATCACGCGCCTCCTCACTGCCCTCCTTGCCTCGGGCTCTCTCTTAGGCCTCATCGCCATCATCGCCTTCACTGGGCTCATTAACCAGCTCATGCCATCGCTGCCTCAGTTTATGCAAAACCCCACCTTCAGTCCCACCGGCTCCCCCCTAAGCCTCCTCCTCTTTCTTGGCCCCCTCCTCTTCATCTCCTTGCCCTTGAGTCTTCGCAAAAACCCAGCCCCCCTGTCTCGCTTCCTCTCCCTCGTCTCGACTATCCTCATCGCCGTGGGCTTGGGCGTCACCCTGTTTCAGGTCAAAGATGGAGGCATTATCCTTCTTCCCTTTAGGGAATCATGGTCTATCGCCGTAGAAAACTTCAAAGACCCCACTGCAGCGCTGGTGGGCGTGGGCCCAGAGGAATTCGGCAATGCCTTCACCGCCCACAAGAGTGTAGCCTTCAACCTCACCCCTAATTGGAATTTCCGCTTCACCGTCTCAAGGTCGGAACCTTTACACCTTCTGACCACTTTAGGCCTTTTTGGTTTCGCGGCCTTCATCTGGCTTTTATATGTCGTCGCTAAAGCCGCTAAAATCGGCCTGTCCTCCCGGGACAGCGTCGACCGAGCCCTTACTCTGGGGCTTATCTCTACCCTCGTCCTTGAACTTCTCTTTCCCACCGGCACCCTCTCTCTTTATCTCCTCACTCTGCTTTTAATGCTCCACGCCGCTCACCGCAAACTGGCCGCCAACACCTCGGTCCGCGACGTCCTCTTAAGATTATTTGCCGTTACCCTAGTCAAACCAGGTGAAGCCAAAGACCAACCACCGCATCAAGAAGAAATCCTGCCTTGGGTTTTAGGCGCTCCCCTGATCATTGCCGTCCTAGTCGGCCTTTACCTGGGGGGAGCCAAAATCTACGCCGCTGAAGTGAGCTTTAAGCAGTCGCTCGAGGCAGCCGCCCAAAATCGCGGCACCGACACCTATAACCTCCAAATCAAGGCTATCGCCAGAAACCCCCATGACGACACCTACCGCACCGCCTACGCCCTCACTAACTTGGCGCTAGCCAACGCCCTTGCCTCAAGGGAAGAACTGTCTCAAACTGACCGGCAAAACATCTCTCAACTCATCCAACAAGCCATCAGGGAGGCTAAAATCGCCGCCGAGCTCGACCCCCAAAACACTTCAAACTGGGAAACCCTGGCCACCATCTACCGCAACCTCATCGGCGTGGCCGAAGGCGCCGATCAATGGACGATCGCCAGTCTAGTCCAGGCCATCCAAACCAATCCCAACGACCCGCGCTTGAGGCTCCAACTCGGGGGCATCTACTATGGCGTGAGTAATTTCGACCAAGCCATCCGCTTCTTCGAGCAAGCCGTGCTCTTAAAGCCCGACTGGGCCAACGCCCACTACAACCTCTCCGCGGCCTATAGAGAGAAGAATAACCTCGAAGCCGCCATCGAAGAAATGCGCCTAGTCCTCACTTACCTCGATCCCGCCGCCGCCGACTACGCCAAAGCCCAACAAGAACTCCGTGACCTCCAAGCCCGCCTTGGACAAGCTACTCAACCTACTCCAGAAGCCTCAGGTGAACTCACCGCCCCCGAGCCTCTGCCCACTGCCGCTCCAGAAAACGAACAAATCGACCTGCCGGCTGAGGCAGGCCTAGAGGCGACCGAGTCAGCCATCCCCGAACCCTCAGTCTCCCCATCCCCAAGCACACAGGAATAACAGGAAAAAGACAGGAATATACAGGAAATTTTCCCGTGTTATCCTGTTGTCATCCGGTTTCTCCCGTGTCCTTCTTTACCTTAGAAACTCCGCTGCCCTTGCTGCCGCTCCCTCAAGAAGCACTCGCGACAAAGGACCGTTGAAGGATCACGGGGCACAAACGGCACCGTGCTTTCCTTGCCACAATTACGGCAAGTGATCTTGCTTTCTACTCTGCCAAACTGCTCTCGAGCGGCCTTGTACTTAGCCCGATCGACTTGGCACCGAGCTGGGGGCTTCTCAAACCCTTTTTGGGCATAAAACTCCTGCTCTCCAGCCGTCCATACAAACTCGTTACCGCAATCGCGGCAGATGAGCGTTTTGTCCGTGTAACTGCCACTTCCGCCTGACAAGGGCTGGGAAGCACCAAAAGAATCATCAGCTACCATGCTGTTTATCTCCTTTCAAACCAGTAAATAAATGATATCCCGCACCCTCTATATGATATATGATTTATGATATCGTCTCTATTCTATACCTCTTCTCCAACCCGATCTAACCTGGGGTTTACCACGTTTTACGTGGTTTATCAACGCTTGCCACGTTCTACGTGGTTCTACGTGAGGAAAAACGATACCACTAGTATACACTATTTTTAACATAAAACCAGAGACAGTACCGAGGCATTCAAATCCCCTTTTGAACAATGTGCTCAAGATAAGCGCTGTGAATTCCTAAAGCGCTCAAGCGAGCCTGAACTCCGTAGGATCAGGCAGCTTTTGAGTGCAAAACATGAGCAGCGCGAAATCCTGAAAACATGTTCAATGGGTGCCCTTTCTTTCGTCAATTTCTTTGGGCACGCAAAGAAATTGACAAGTCTTGTGGACCCGGGGGGAATCGAACCCCCTACTCTTCCATGCCATGGAAGCGTGTTACCGGTATACCACGGGCCCGTAATCCCTGATTGTACCAAAACAAGGTGTTACCCCTTAAATTTCGTCAGATTGTTAAAGGTGTTTACACCTTAAATTTCGTCAGATTGTTAAAGGTGTTTACACCGTAAATTTCCTCAGAAATTTACGGTGGACCCACCGAGAATCGAACTCGGATCTCAGCAATGCGAATGCTGTGTTCTACCATTGAACTACGGGCCCAATTTATTCGGGCCGAATGCAGCGCATTACCACTGTGCTAACGGCCCAATTTTATGCGAATGACCCGGTATGCCACTTACCTATAGGCCCAGTCAGCTAATTGTACCAATAAAAAAGACCACAGGATTAAGCAGGATGACAACAGGATAAGACGGGATTTTGATTCCTGTGTTTTCCCGTAATGTTCCTGTTTATCCTGTGTCCTTTAGCCTTCGCCTACTGCAAATACCCCCAAGGATTCATCAATACCCCATCTTTCCTCACTTCAAAGTGCAGGTGGGTCCCTGTACTCCGGCCCGTGCTCCCCATCTTGCCAATGGCCGTCCCCCGGCTCACGGTTTGGCCTGAAGATACATAAACCCCTGACAGGTGGGCATACAGGGTCTCGTAGCCATTCCCGTGGTCAATGATGATCCGGTTTCCATAACCCCCGCCATCTGGCCAGCCCGCCAAAATCACCGTCCCCGAATCTGCCGCCAAAATATCCGGCGCTCCCCGGTTAGAAATATCCAAAGCCATGTGGTACCACACTGGCTGCTGTGAAATCGTTCCTTGCGTCGGCCACACAAATTGCCCCGTGGCTGTGACTGCCCCGGCATCAGGAGTCTTACGCGCAATGTACCGCGGGCTCGTGGGCGGAGCTGCCTCAGGCATCACCCCATCAGGCACCACCACTACTTGGCCGACAGCCAAAGCAAATGTCTCATCGTTAGCATAAGAGTTATATGGCCAGTTGACGATATTCTGCGCCTCCACATCATATTTTTTGGCAATCGAGTAAATCGTCTCTCCCCTGCCTACCTTGTGCACTACCCCCGTCACCGGTGGAATCGCCAGCGTAGTTCCAGGTTTAATGGTGCTTTTGGCCGTTAAATCATTGGCCCAAAGCACCGTTTCCAAACTCACCCCAAACTTCTCTGCCACGGAAGAGAGCGTATCCCCTTCGGCAACCGTGTAATCCACCACCTCAGCCCGAGGTTTTTCCGACAAAACCGTCTGCGCTTGTATCGCCGTCTGCCCTAAAATAAGACTACTTCTCTCTCCTTCGGTGGCCGCCGCATCAGGGAATTGGTTAATGATCAAAGGCCCCATAGTTATCCCCACCATCACCAACCCCACCATCCCTGAGTGGGTAAAAGGTCTGGCATACTTACCTCTTTGCTGATACAAACCTTCGACCAAGATGCCTTTGCCAAATTCAAATCGCCGCCATGCCCTAAAAGCGCGCTTGCGCGCGTAAAGATAAACGAAAGCCAAAAATGTGCCAATTTCTCGCCACCACGGCTCGTCAGACATACGTAGGCAAACCTACTCATCCTAGCAAAAAAGCCAAGAAAATCAAGTTAAAAAAGGTCAAAAGGACACAGGAGAAACAGGATTAATACGGGATAACACTGGAAATTTCCTGCGTTCTCCTGTCTACTTCCCGTTATTCCCGTGTCCTTCTATCCCTCCTTGAGGGATGCCAGAAACTCCTTATTGCTTTTCGTTTTCCTCATTCGATCAATGAGTAATTGAGTCCGCTCGTCCTCATTCAAAACATCAAGCATCCGCCGCATCATCACAATACTTTGGTACTCCGCATTAGAGAAAAGTAGCTCCTCTTTCCGTGTCCCCGATCGTTGCACATCTATAGCCGGGAAAATCCGCCGGTCCGCCAGTTTTCGGGACAGATGCAACTCCATGTTCCCCGTGCCCTTAAACTCCTCATACACCAAATCATCCATCCGGCTCCCCGTATCCACCAAAGCCGTGCCAATGATAGTAAGTGAGCCCCCTTCTTCAAAATTCCTGGCCGCCCCAAAAAATCGTTTAGGTGGATACAAAGCTGCCGGGTCAAACCCCCCGGAAAGCGTTCTCCCCGAAGTCGGAATCGCCAAGTTATACGCTCTCGCGAGCCTGGTAATTGAATCAAGCAGAATAAACACATCTTCTCCCGTCTCTACCAAGCGCTTGGCCCGCTCCAAAGCGATTTCTGCCACTTTTGTCTGGTGCTCTGCCCGCTCGTCAAAGTTCGAAGCCGCCACCTCGCCTCGGCCAGCGGTCACTTTCTCAATATGCCTTCTAATGTCCGTCACTTCCTCAGGTCGCTCGCCGATTAAAACCGCCATCACATGAATCTTGGGGAAATTCTTGGCCACCCCTTCGGCAATGTCTTTCATGATCGTCGTCTTGCCTGCTTTAGGTGGGGAGACGATCATCCCCCGCTGCCCTTTACCAATCGGCGCTACCAAGTCAATCACCCGATTGGACAAAGTCTCCTTACTCGTCTCTAAAGCTATCTTTGCCTCAGGGAAAATCGGCGTTAAATCCGAAAAACGGGGCCGCTTATGCAAGTCCACTGGCCGCTTGCCGTTAACCGTATCGATCTTGAGAAGCCCCCAATACCGCTCATTTTCTTTGGGCCTCCTCGCCGGCCCTCTCACCATATCTCCAGGCCTTAGTCCAAACCGCCGCGTCTGGGAGCTAGAGATATAAACATCATCGTTCGAAGGAATGAATTTGGGCCGCAGCAGCGCATGCCCCTCCACACTCGTATCCAACACACCTTCTACCGTATCTGTGGGCATGCCCGCATCAGGAATGACCCTGTCATCCACCATGCCATCAAAATTTGGTCCCCCTGGAATCGATCCACTCGAAGGCTCACTACTTCCATTCAGGTGAGAAAACGGTTTTACCTCGCCAGGTGCCGCCTGGTACCTGGCCTCGCCGTAGTCCGGCGTCTGCCGGACGGGCCTCGCTTGCCCGCCTAAATCTGAGCCTGCGAAGTTTTGGCGGGCCTCGCCAGGTGCAGTATTGTACCTGGCCTCGCCAGGTGCCGCCTGGTACCTGGCCTCGCCGTAGCCTGGCGCTGAGGCGGACCCCCCAAAGCCCTGAGCGGAGCCGAAGGGCCGAAACGGCGGCTGCACCGGCCCTCCATATGGAGGCGGTTGTTGCTCCACTTGAGTCGCCATTTGAGGCGACCCCACAAAATCCGCCAGAGATGCCCCCTTATTCCCGCTTTTCACCTGAGTTTTAGCTTGAGAAAGCACAGTAGAGACGGCCTTGGTCGTGGCCGAACTCGTCTTACGCTTAGTACTCCGTATTGCCATGGTATTAACGATGTACCATCACCAGGAAAAATGTTCTACTAACATGAAAGTCTACCAAATTATCTTAAAAAAGTTCACTTCGTTCGGGGAATATCTGAAATCAGCCCTATTGTCCCATTCTAAACCCGCCCTGTCAAGGAGGAAATCCTCCAGAGTCCCTGCCTGGTCCTCCAGAGTCCCTGCCTGGCGCCTGCCTGCCGGTAGGCAGGCTTTAAAATCCTCTACAATCCTCTAATCTCCCCTAAACTCCTCTAACTTCCCCTCTCCCTCTGGATCGTAAACTTCTTCAGCGCCGACAATAAATGACTTTTATAAGACGTTTATAGTTATAATAAGGACTCACATGGACAACACCCAACAGCCCAGAAAAAGCCTTCTCGCCAATATTCTCTCGACGCTGGCTAAACGCCCAGGCCTAATCCTCCTCACTATCCTCCTCACCATCATCACCCTCACCAACATCAAGCCTGACTTCTATCTTGTTGGCTGGGACAACTACTCCTCCTACTTTAATCTCAAAACCAACCTCTTCCGCACTTTTTTCGCCACCTGGCGCGAGTACCGCGGCCTCGGCGTCCCCTCCGACGCCGAAGTCACCGACATCTTCCGCCAACTCTTCTTCTTGGTTTTCCACTTTGTCACTCCGGGGGAGCTTCTTGACCAACTCTACTACCTCTTTAGTCTCTGGTTAGGCACCCTAAGTATGTACGCCACCGCTCGTTTATTGCTCAAACACTTCTCTTTTCAAAATAACCACAGCCGTCTGTTAAAAACTGACCTCTTTCCCACTCTCGCCTCCTTCTTTTATCTGTTTAACCTCAGCACTCTCTCTGTTTTCTACTCTCCCATCATCCCTTTCACTAACCGTTTTTATGCTCTGCCACTAACTCTCTACGTTATCCTCAGGTACACCACGAAAAAAACAGTCAAAAACTTCCTTCTTGCCGCCCTCACCATTGTTGTCACCGCCGGCAGCTACATCACTCCCACCGTCGTCATTACGTCCTCGTTAGCCTTCTTTACCTTTCTTGCCACTCACCTTA
>JACOWY010000057.1 GCA_016176555.1 Candidatus Chisholmbacteria bacterium
GCCTATAAACACATTCCCCATCGGAAAATCGGCACCCTCCACAACGCCGACACGATTATGAAAAGGAGTTTTGTTTCCCCCTGCCATCACGCTCTCACCTCTACCCAACTCGACTATATGTTCCAAACGTATAAAGAATTCTTGAGAAGATTTTAGCTCATCCAAGTCCTCAGCATCGCCATCACCACGTCAAAAGCTGCATGCCAATGCAATTTCTTCCCCTGCTGAAAGTTCCTCGCCTCATAACTTATCGGTACTTCCAAAATGTTAAAGCCCCGCTTCACAGTTTGAGCCGTCAGTTCGGTTTCAAAAGCAAAGCCTCGTCCTTGAGGCTTGAAGTTTTGCTGCACTTGCCGAGTAAAAGCTCTATGGGCAGTAAAGATATCGGTTAACTTCGTGCCAAATAATAAATTAAATAGCATAGTTAAACCTTGACCCCCTAATTGATACCTAACGCTAAAGTGCCGTTGTCCTTGCCTTTGCAAATACCTTGACCCCATCACCATATCTGCTTTGCCGGCCAAGATTGGGCTGAGTAGTTTAGGCCAATCTTTCGGGTGATATTCCAAATCAGCGTGTTGCACCAGCATGATCTCTCCCTTAGCTTCTCTTAATCCGGTCATCATCGCCGCAGTTAGGCCGAGGTTTCTCTGATGTAAAAGTATGGTGTGGCCAGTGCCAAATTGGGTGAGAATCTTGCGCGTCCCATCTGTCGAGCCGTCGTCAACTACAATCACCTCTATGTCAGACTTTTTTATTCCTATCCCTGTTAAATCCTGCCCTCTCATTCTCTCCAGTACCTTTTTTATCGCTGCCGCCTCGTCATAGACCGGCACAATGATCGATAACTTGGGATATCTCATCTTGCTATGATAGCATTCGGAGACAGCATGAGAGATTCGACACCACTAGCTAGTAGGTTCATCTTTGCTTGGTTGAACCTTCCCCAAGTCCGGCAGGCGTTCACCGTCGGCAAAACCAACTTCGCTGTCACCTGTGCCGAGGTGTTGCGTCATCAATTAGCCACTAAATTAATAGCCGTCTATTCTCACTCTCGGATAAAAAACCTGCCACCCGTTAATCATTTCAATCATCAAGCTCAGTACCTCTATGAATTGATGAAATTATTTTTTCACCACCCGCTAGTCGTCGTCCGCTGGTTGGGGCACCGTTTCTTGCCCCCATCAATGGCTACTGTTCCTGCCGAGATTCTGGTCTTCTCCAACGGCCTCCATTTAGCTAGTTACGCTTCCCTCATTAAATCACTTCACCGTGCCCACTCAGTGCATCTCGTCACCGATCGTCAAGATCCCCTGGATGCGTTTTATCTTAGCCAATACGATTTATATCCTGAAGCGCTTAAACTTACCCCTGTCGCCCCCGATGACCAATTACTCTCCGCTCTCACCCAAAAACTGGCTCAACTTAAAATCACCTTGCCTGCCTCTTTCCACCTTCCCCAGTGGATTACTCATCGCCATTTTAAATCCCTGTTTCAAACATGCTTAGATGCGCTAATTCAGTCTTTTTTACCTAGGTTTTTACCCAAGTACGCTGCTGCCCAAGCTCTCGTTACTTCCACTCGTCCCAAGCTTCTCATCACTACCCACGACCCTGGGCCGAGTGCTATGGCGTTTGTCCTGGCTGCCAAAGCTAAACACATCCCCACCTTAGTCTTACTCCATGGTATTCCGAGTGAAGGGATGTTTTTCTTTTCTGATTCCCTCTTAGTCTGGGGCCCATTAATCAGACAGTATCTCACTAATCAGGGTATTCCCAAATCAAAACTAATTCCTGGCGGCCAGCCGATCTTCCTGAGCTACGAGCAATATTTCCGCCGTCATTCGCCTCAGTTTGAGCTACCTACTATCGGCATCATTATTTCTGGCTATGGCTCTAACCAACCCCATCAAGTTAAGTACGTCAGAAGCTTAATTAACGAGCTACTCAAGTTATCACCCCAACCTAAGATTATGCTCAGACTTCACCCGGGCCAATATCTAGATGACATCGCGGGGGCAAAACTCGATCTCGGTACTACTATCGAAGAATTTATTGCCCAATGCAGCGTTATCATTAGCCAAACCTCTACCGCCATCCTCATAGCCGCTCTTTCAAATCGACCCCTCATTTATTTTCCGGCTCTTCAACCCTTGGCTCCTCAAGGAATTCTGTGGCACCATCGAGCTTTTGGCGCAGTCAACTCAGCCAGCCGTGCAGCCAAAAGAGTTCACCGATTACTAACTCAACCAAAGTATCGAGATCAGTATCTCAGCCTCCAAAAACGCCTAGCTAAAGACTATACTGGACCGCTTAATAAAACTCTAGGTCAAGATTTAGCTAAAGCGATCAATAAGAGATTTTTCTATGACTAAGAATAACGTAGTCGCCATCATCCAAGCCCGCATGGGCTCAACCCGCTTTCCAGGAAAAGTCCTCAAACTCATCTTAGGCAAACCCATGTTGGAGCGAATGTTGGAACGAGTCCAACGCGCCAAATTAATTGACCAAGTTGTCGTCGCCACCACCACCAACATCCAAGACGACTCGATCACTCGATTAACTGATTCACTCAATATCTCTTCTTTCCGCGGCAGCGAACCAAACGTCCTAAATCGTTTTTACCAAGCCGCCAAAAAATTTAAAGCCACTGTCGTGGTCAGACTAACAGCGGACTGCCCAGTCATCGACCCTGAACTTATAGACAAGACAATTAAATTATTTCACCGCGGCAAATACGATTATGTCAGCACCCGGACCCTGACCGAGAACTACCCCAGAGGTATGGACGTCGAAGTGATGACGTTTCGAAGTCTGTCTTCCGCCAACCGTTACGCTAGCAGTGCTTTCCAGAGAGAACATGTCACCCCCTACATCTACTCAAAACCACAAAAATTTTCTCTCAAAGCAGTTCCTCGCTCCCATCCGCACTTCAATACCAGCATCCGCCTCACTGTCGACCAACCAGCCGACCTGAAATTAATCCGCCTCATCTTCAAACACTTCTACCCCGCCAATTCTCATTTTGATTACACCGACATTTTCAACTTGTTCAAACGCCATCCGAGACTCTCTCACATTAATCGCCACGTCGTCCAAGCCTCAGCTAGTTAGTAATTCTTAAATCAGCCACTCTCCTCACCACGGGTATTTGGTCATCATCTCCTTCAAATAGAGAGTCTTTGTAGCTATTCCGCACCCGCGCACAAATAATCCCTAGATTAAGTGCAGCTTGTAGGTCTTCAGGATCGTCACCAACTACGAGCGTCTTCTCCCGAGCCACATTTAAAAATGTCATGGCCTTTTCATATCCAGCCTTTTTAAGTTTCAACACATTACTGGCATGTGTTTTAGTTCCCCCTGAATCTGACATGTCATCGCCACAAAACAAAAAGTCTATCCGCCGTAACCAACCTCGCTTTCTTAGTAGTTGCTCAATCAACGCCCGGTTTTTTCGAATGGTCACAATTGCCACGCGAATTTTCTGCTTCTTGAGATTGTTAAGAAGGTTTGCCACACCGGGAAAAGGTCGGGCCAATTTCAACCACAAATTCCCTGATGCTAAAAGCTCCTGGCGCTCTTTTTTTACTCTTTCTACAATCGAGAGAGATCTATTACCCCATACTCTTTGGATAATATCGTCAGCCTTCATGCCTTGATTACGATAGGTAGCCAACTTTTTCCGCCCGAGCGGTCGAACTTTGTATTTTCGCCAAACTTGAGCAAAAGATTGATAATCAACCTCTCGGTTATCTATCAACGTGTCGTCAAGATCAAAAATCGTCAGCTTTACTCCTTGGAAATCGATTGCCATGATGGTATCTTAACTTCTTTCTCCGTCACCAGCACTGGGTCAGCTATCCGCCCCCCCACCAGATACAGGTTTGGTTTAATTGGATTGAAACGTTTTTTCAGAGTAATCGGTTTACCGCGGAAAATCTGGATGGCATACCACGGAAAAAAGCAGTTAGCTTTCTCGAGCAGCATGGTCGACGTCGTCACAAATCGACCCGCATTGATCTCCGTTACACATGGTGTCCCTCGTTTATTTTCAGTCATATCCACCGCGTAAATACCATCAGGTTCTGGGTCCAAAGCTGCCACCGCTGCCCTGCCGATGCGCCCGACCTCTTTTCTCCCTGTCGTCCTAATCACTGAAGTCCCCACCCCCAATGAGGTAGCCGAATCACTGGTCAAATGGTAACGGAGCCTTTCCACCGCTTGATATAAAACGAGCTTTCCTTTACGCCACACACTATTCCAAGCAAAGATTGCTCCGGGAAGATATTCAGCTACCGTAAACTGAGTCTCTGGCCCAAACTTTTCTAACCAATTTTGTGCTTCTTTCACCGTTACTACCAATTTAGCCCCGATTCCACCCGAGCCAATGCTTGCCCGCAACCAAACATGCTGGTGCTTGCTCAGCATCTCTCTCACTTCCCCAAAAGGTTGCGCTAGCCGAGTTTCCGGCACCGGTACTTTATTTTCAGCTAGCTGTTGCTGGCAGGTAAATGCTAGCTGTTGCTGGCAGGTAAATTTATCTCGACACTTTTCAATCACCTCTTGTCTAGGCAACCACAGCTTAGCTGGCAAGTGGTCCCGCCTCTTTCCTAGGAGATAAATCTCCACATCAGTTTGCGGCACGATCAGGTCAATCCGATTCTCGCGGCAAATTCGCTCAATCGCCTCAAAGTAATCTCGGCTCGAAGCTCTCGGCACCGTATAGCGTTTATCTACCGTCGCCAAAGGTAAATACGTGGGATCAACATCAATGCCCACTAAAAATGCCCTCGGATTCCCGCGTTTGAGACTTTTCGCCGTCGGCCGGGCCAACTCTCCTCCAGCAGCTGTAATCAGTATCCGCATTATTTGCCCTTCTTGGCTAAAGCCACTCTCATCCGAGCCACAACCTCAAGTTGCGGCGCCACCGATGGATAAATTGGCCCCATTTCCATGAGATTAAGTAGTACCCTTGGATCAGTGCCAGCCACGCCGCCAATGAAGCACGGGATACCTTGTCGTTTACACTCAACAATAATCTTGCCAATAATTTTCTTGACGCTCGGCTGCCTAACATCGAATAATGCTTTAAGTTTAGGGTGTGATCGATCAATCGCCATAGTAAATTGAGTCAGATCATTTGAACCAATAACCACAAATTCAATTAGCCTCGCAAACGCTGCCAAGTTTTCTGCCGCCGCTACCGTTTCTACCATCAGGCCGAAATCAACCATCTGTTTGGTTAATCCCTCCTCCCGAGCGAGTTTCAACCACCGTCGGTACTCTGATACAGTCCTCGTCATCGGCGGAAATAGGCCTATTGTAGCAAAGCCCTTTTTAACTAAAATTCGTATCGCCCTAAACTGATAACGCACCATCTTTGGCTCTGCAATTGACCGAGCTATACCTCGGTACCCTAGCATTGGGTTAGATTCAGGAATTGTTTCAAACCGCTTGCCACCCTTTAAGGTCACTAGAAGTTGCGGTGAAAAATCATCCGTCCGAATCCACACCGGTAAGCCTGTCGCTACTAAAATCTCAAGCTCACTCGCCAATTCCTCGGCCAACCGTTTTTCTCCGAAACGGCGGATGTACAAAAGAGGGTGTAATCCTTGAAGAATTGTCAACAGCATATATTCCAGCCTCACAAAACCGATGGCATCAACCACACTTTTAAGCTCGGGGGTGCGTTGGAGTACTTCTGGAAAACCGAGGTTAATACTAACCGGAGATTTAGTCGGAGGAAATTTCAGGTTGACTGATAAACTCTTTGGTCTCGTCGGTGCCGTTATTTCACCACCCTCGAGAATACTAATCTGTGATCCCATCCGCAGCTTATCTTTTGCCGTAGTTAAGGCAACAGGCAACCCCAATTCCTTGGCCGCAATCGCCCCATGGGAAGCCTCAGTGCCTTGAGTGAATACAATTCCCTCTGCTCCCATTTGAAACGCTCGCACCACAGCGCTGATGTCTTCATCATTCGCAATTACCGCCAACCATGCTTCCTTCCTGGGGCGTGCCGGCACTGGCAGCAACGTGCCGGTCACCACACGTTTCTTCCTAACCTTTATCGTTTGCACCTTGTTTTTGTTCATAACCTTAAATCACCTATCTGGCTGTAGCGAATTAGCTTCCTCAACTCAGAAATGATTGTCAACTCTTTATCTAAAAGCGAACCAACTCCCACGAGGTACGTCTGATTCTTAAGCATCCGAAAGAAATCTAAGTACCTCTTGACTCTGGGTAAATGAGGCAGGTTTGAAACAATCACCATCGGTTGTAAAGCTGCTAAATTTTTCCTCGCTGCCAAAGTCTGCACTTGTTCTCGGGTATTTCCCCGCCGCCCCTTATTGCTATCAAAAATAACTATTCGAAACATCCATTTTTTGCTCTTGGCTAAATACCGTTTCAACTGGCGATTCTGCTCTCGCACCCCGTTGAAGATAAAGTAAGCTGCCCGATGTCTGCGAGCGACTTGTAAACCCTTGCGTATCCGCTTTCCGTTGTTACCGCTTACCCTTAGTTCGGGACCGCTTAACACCCACACCGCCTCAATTTTTTTTGGTAGCCGACTAGTGTTGTACCAAAACGGTGCCAATAAAAAGTCAACTATCAAGGTAATCAACTTAGCCATCTTTCTCTCAAGTCTTAAGTTTCCTTCTTTGCGCCTCGTAAAGGGATTTTAAAGAAATAATGTTCTTTGGATTGAACCGTAAATCTTTTTTGAGGAATTGTCTTATTTCCTTATCATGGTTAATCGGCGCCACAAATAAGGCATCGATTGGCTTTTTTTTAAGTACTGCAGGTGTTTCTACTGGAATATCGTGACCAAAAAAATATTTCCCATGTTTGGCTGTATCGGTATCAAAAAATCTCGGCTTATGTTTCCAACGAAACTGTAAGAGAAATGGATAAGCCCCATAAACACCCAAATGGCTTCCGTGATTCTCAAGTCGGTCGATTCGCTCTTGAATTGCAGTCAAATTGAGTGGAATAAGCCGCGTCAGTCTTCGAAACAATTTTTTCTCCTCCGCTACATCTTTAGCCAATACTCGACCCGATCGCATCCGCCGCAGCGGCAATTTCCCCCTCATATACAGCAGCCACCCATAGCCAGTCGTGGTGAAATCTACAGTTTCAAAACCAAGTTTACGGTAAAGTTGCCGTAGACTCCGGCGGGTAAAGTAGGCCACATGCTGATGTGCCAAAAGACCTAAATCTCCAAGTGATAGGCCTAATTCACAGTTCGGCACTGCCGTAAACAAGATACCCCCCGGCTTAACACAAGCCTTAAGCCCCCTCAAAAATGTCAAAGGTCTGCTTATGTGCTCGAGTACACAAGTAGTATAAACGACATCGAATTTTTCAGTTATCTTACCGGGCTCGTAAAACTCACGCTTTATCTCTATCTTGTATTTCTTACTTCCCCAATCAGCTAGAGGACCCGGTTCAATTCCCAGGCATCGTTTCGCCCCCCCCTGTTTCAACAGATAAAGCAGATAACCGCTGCCACAGCCAATTTCCAAAAAGCTTCGACCCACCACACCCCCGGATCCCAAACTTGAACTCAAAGCGTTGACAATAGCTCCTGATCGTTTCTGGGAAAAAGTGCCTTTATCCAAAGGTGTAGACCCAGGTCCTCCAAACTCATAACCCTTATTCAGCCAGTAGTTAACTTTAGGGGTAACTCGTTGTCCGATGACCCCTAGATTATTATCAAAAGCTAATGTAAACGGTAACGATGACGGAAAATCTAACACGCGTGGCGAATCTTGCATCCCGATATGAAACGGAAAATCTTTAAGACGCAAACTCAATCTTTTCTGTC
Organism: Candidatus Chisholmbacteria bacterium; assembly: GCA_016176555.1. Lineage (GTDB taxonomy): Bacteria > Patescibacteriota > Microgenomatia > UBA1400 > JACOWY01 > JACOWY01. The sequence goes on from JACOWY010000057.1 coordinate 7,829, forward strand.
GTCGTTTTATCCTTCTCATTGGTGGTTTTTGTAAAAGATATAATACTACAAACCGTCGTCTGGTTTACGCCCTTTCTCCAAACTAGTCACCGAAAGAAACCATGACCAAAGCAAAAGAGAAAAAGAACATCCTCATTACCTGCGCCGGCGGTAGCGCCCCTTTGTACCTAGCCAACGTCCTGAAGAGAAAATACAACGTATTTTTAGTTGATGCCAGTCCGAACATAGCTGCCGCTAAATTAAATCTGCCCTTTGCTCAAGTCCCATTCGGAAATAGTCCTAAATATTTTGCAGTGTTAAATTCCTTAGTTCAAAAATGGCACATCGACTGCATCGTTCCCGGCGCCGATGAAGAGTTACTAAAAGTAAGTCGGCTTTGCCAGTTTTTCCCTCACCTTTCAGCTGTCATACCTACTCCAGAATTCATCGTTACCTGTCTAAACAAAAAATCTACCATGCAGCTTTTAGCGAATAACAAAATTTCGTTTCTTAGCCCATTTAGACGCTACCAAATCCACTACCCCGCCATCGTCAAACCCATCTATGGCCGGGGTTCTCGCCAAGTACACAAAATAACTACCCCCAGAGAGCTAACCGGTTATCTCAAGCTCTATAACCAAAAATTCAATCAAATTTTGGTTCACCCGTATATCGGTGGTACCGAATACACTGTCTCAGTCATCGTCAACAACCTCAACGAGTTGATTGGCATCGTTCCTAAAAAAGTTATTATTAAGCAAGGTATCACCCTGGCTGCAGTCACAGAAAAAAATGAACTTATTAATCAAGCCTGCAAAAAAATAGTCTTCACCCTTAAGCCGCAAGGACCCTTTAACGTTCAATTAAAAGTCTATCGCCGCAAAGTCTACATCTTCGAAATAAATCCGCGTCTTTCCACCACGAGTGTTTTAACTGATAAAGCTTTTGGTAACGAGATAGAACTTTATCTAAAGTACTTTAATCAAACAAAAATTATTAACCCACCCCACCTTAAACCAGGAGTATACCTCTACCGTTACTACGAAAATGTTTTTGTCTGAAATTTCTATCACCTCTGTCACCTAAAAAATGAAATACATCATCGGCGATATCCACGCCAATGTCACTCAGCTTGAAAAGCTCTTGAAGCTTATCCGCCCCGCCCCAGCCGATCTGCTAATTTTTCTCGGCGACTATATTGATAAAAACCCGCACACTCACCAAACCATCGCTCTCCTAGAAGAACTCGACTCTAACTACGATTGTGTTTTTATCAAAGGCGACCACGAATATGTGTGGGAAAGATATTTATCTTACCGAGAGCTAAGCCGCCAAGAATTCTTGCTAAATTTCGGCGGCCTGGCGACCTTAAGTCAATTATGTCCTAACCCAGCCGAACTCATAAAAGACAACCGCGTTGATCAGATAAAAAAACTCTTAAAACCGTATCTAGACTTCTTACCTCGTCTGGTCGACTATTTTGTTGTTGACCAATATCTTGCCCTCCACGCAGGCATCACCACCCATCAGCTTGCAGAGAAGCCGTTAAAATTTACCGAGCTAAACTATTTTTTAAGACCTGTCAAAATCGATCAAACCAAAAAGTACCTAGGGAGATATAGGTTAGTTGCCGGTCACACTCATCTCAGTGGTCGGCCAGTCACCAAACCCGGGTATATCAACATCGACTTAGGAGCCGGGTACCAAGGTTTCTTGGGTGCCTTCTGCGTTGAAAATCACCAGGTGTTTCGTTCCGACGGCAAAGTTTATAAGATGGCCACTACTCGATCTTTCTCAGTAGTCTAAATGCCTCCGCATATCCGAGCCCACTCATAAAACCATAGTATGCGGCCACCGTTTTAATTCCCTCGCTGCTTCTAACGTGTGGCTTTTGTCTTTGCTCGGTACTGTACAGATTCATCGCTTCAATTTTTAGTTTCAGGGTCTTAGAAATATCCACATAGTAGTTAGGCTGGAAATCATTTTCCGGCACATACATAGTTGCCTCCGGCACCGAGAAAGCATACACAGCAGTCACGTTTCTCAAAAAAGGTCGAGTCGCCGTCACCACTGCACGATGGGCAATTTGGTGGTCGACATTCAGCTCTCCTTGCCAATGAGTGTAAATCACACTAGGTTCGACTCTTTTAATCTGCTCCCCCACTATTTGGATAACTTTTAAAAGTGGCACCGTATCCAATTGATTATCAGGCAGCCTGCCAAATACTGGCGGTCGAGTCTTAAGCAGTTTCGCAGCTCTCCGGCTGTCTTGCCTCAACTTCTGCAAGCCTTGTAGATGCCGTTGTGATATGCCTCGTGCCAGCATCCCTGTGGCTAAAAACACCACCTGCACCTCGTTACCTTGACTAGTTAACCGGGCTATAGTCCCGCCCATGGCTAATACCTCATCATCTGGGTGAGCCGCTACTATTAAGATTTTCATTAGGACTTAAACCCCTTAATCATCTTTCTTGTTAATGGAGTATTTTTAGTAATATTTTTCTTGGCTCTTTTACCCAAAACCTGGTCGATATACAAAGGGGATAAGCCCAAATTAGGTCGTAAACTTTTGACGCTCTCCTTGCTAAACAACTCACCCGCTTTAATTTCTCTAACCACCCACAGCGACCTCCGCCACATCCTTTCTTTTAATTCAGCTGGCGTTGGTTTTTTTCTGGCTTTGCCCACGGCTGCCTCAGCCTGCTTTATCCATTTCACCATTGTTGTCAGTTCACCTGGATTTAAAGAAAACTTATCGTCTACAGTATGAACCCCATCATCAAGGTAAAAATGCTTTTCAATCACTGCCGCTCCTAGCGCCGCCGCCGCAGTTGGTACCCCTATACCCAGCGTGTGATCCGAAAATCCCACTGGCAGTTTAAATCTTTGTCTCATCGTTTCGATCGCTCGCAAATCAACATCCTGAGGGGAAGTGGGATATGTGCTGCGGCAGTGCAAGAGAATAACTGGTCCACTTTTCGCCTGCCTCAAGACTGTCAAAGAAGCGGCGATGTCTTTAAGGTCAGCCATCCCCGTTGACAAGAGAATTGGCTTTTTAGTCGCGGCAATTTTCCGCAGCAAGCACCTTGACCGCCTCCAACTGATCCACTGCCCGCTCATCAAACGGCGTGGCTAGAAACATAATGCCCTGCTTTCGCGCGTATGCGGAGAGCTTCGGTAGCCACGATCGGGGCAACTCGTTCGGCCGATAAAGATCGATGAGCTTGGTATCTTTATTAACAAACACCCTCTTTTCTTTTGCCCTCACTATAGTTCTCGCATCGTCAGTCTCGGCGGCCACCGTCTCGGCCGTAAAAATTTGGAATTTGACTGCATCAGCCCCCGCTTTTGCCGCTACCTCGATCATCTTTTTCGCCCGCTTCAAACTCCTGCCATGGTTTGAACTCGCCTCTGCGATCACAAAACTTGGGTAGCCTTCACCAATTCGTCGTTTGCCTACTTGAATGTATTTCATGAGATTAAAAACCAGCGCATAAACTGAATCACCTTGTCTTGTTGTGCCCGAGTCAAAGTCGGGTAGAGCGGCAAACTTACCTCCTGATTATAAGCCTCCTCTGAGATGGGAAAGTCTCCTCGTTTATAGCCAAACATTTTTCGGTAGTATGGCTGTAAGTGAATCGGAATATAGTGAACTTGAAGAAAAATTCCTGCCCGTTTGGCCTGGGCAAATAGCTTCCCTTTTGATTTGCGTAATCGGGCAAAATCTATCCGCAAGGGATAAAGGTGCCACGAAGACTTTTTTTCATCAGTGTCATTCTGAGGTAACCGAAGATATTTCAAGTCGGTAAAGGCTTTGGAATATCTCTGTGCCAACTGTCTCCTAGTGTTTACAAATGATTTTACCCGAGAAAGTTGCGACAGCCCCAGAGCCGCTTGCATGTCGGTCAGTCGATAATTAAATCCTAAATCTCTCATTTCGTAATACCACGGTTCTGTTTTTCTAACGTCTTTCAAAATTCCATGAGTCCGAAATCGCCTCATCCGTTCATAGATAGATTTGTTGTTGGTGACCACCATTCCCCCCTCACCAGTAGTAATCGTTTTCACCGGATGAAAAGAAAAACAGGTCACATCCGCAAGAGTTCCCACCGCTTTTCCTCGGTACTGTGCCCCCAAGCTATGGGCAGCATCTGCAATTAGCGTAAGCCCATGTTTTGTAGCTATCTGCTTGAGTCTCTGCCAATCACACGGTAGGCCAGCGAAATCTACACCAATAATGGCCTTAGTTTTTTTGGTGACCTTAGTTTTAACTAAGGCAGTGTTGATCCCAAAACTTGCTCGATCAATATCTGCAAACACAACTTTCCCTCCACTATAGAGAACACAGTTCGCCGTCGCCGCAAAAGAATACGGCGTCGTAATCACTTCGTCCCCAGCTCTGATCCCGACGCCAAAACAAGCCGTGTGCAATGCCGCCGTTCCATTAGCCACCGCCACCGCATATTTTGCTCCAACCAACCGAGCCACTTTTTGTTCAAACTGGTCCACCCAGGGTCCAGTCGTCAACCACGCCGATTGTAAGACTTTTACGACTGAGTCGATATCTTTTTTACGGATTGTTTGAGTCGAGTAGGGGATAGTCATGAAGTTTATAGTAACTGTTTCTTAAAAAGGCCTCGCCACCGCCAATGTTACTCCTGTTAGCCAGCGCTTCAACCACGTCTTCACTAGTTTCTGCTGCACCGCCGTCTTTATCTTTCTTGGCCTACTCCCTGAAGTGAAACTAATGAGAGCGGCGGTGAGCCTCATCGCCCCAGCAAAAAAATACCAATTAATCCAGTCGAACAAAGTTTTTGGCCGCATCTTTGTGCCATAAAAAATGCTATCAACTACCCCAAATCGCGAGAAGTCTTTTTGGGATAAAAGCACCTCCACAATTGCCCGGGGCGGCCCGACACCCGGGTTAAGGGCATCATGCAAGGCTATAACCCCTTTTTCTACCACAAAACTTCCCCATTGTTTAAGGTCGCGCTTAACTGCTTGATAGGCGTGATCGCCGTCAACAAAAAGTAGCCTGATTGGTCGATGCCAATCTCTAAAAGCCTCATCCGAAGTTTTCTTTATCGGCACCACTGCATCCCTAACGCTCGCCCCTTCAATATTCCGTAAAAACCGTTGATACGTGGGTCCGGAAAATTTCTTGTTAATCACTGGAGCGCCTGCGTGGGGGTCAATCGCATACACTTTTTGTTGTTTGGCCTCCTTACTGCCACTGGCCAAAAAGATCGTTGACTTTCCTAAAAAACTGCCTATTTCTACCACCACCCCATTTGCTTCTGCCTTCCGAGCTAAGTGGTAAAGGAGCTTGCTCTCCATGCCGGTTGTGCTGCCCGAAACGTGAGCCACTCTTTTTTGCACTTGAGAAAAAGAAAAAGTCTGTGTCGACACCACATTCTCCCTCGGCAGCATTAACTGAGAAGTAATCGTTTTAACCCTACCCGATCCAACCAAACCGTGTTAGCCCCACTACTGTATGAAAATGTCTTTTTTGTCGACCGTGGTCTCCTAAACCGCATTCGCCAAAAAGGAAACTCAGGCAGAATCACAAAATAATCTTTATATGCTATCGTCCGAGAAGATTCTTCCTCGGTAATCAGGGTTTCGTGCAGTTTTTCCCCTGGTCTCACTCCGGTTATCTTAAGCCGTGCCCTTGGAGAAATAGCTCGAGCGACATCCACCACCTTAACGCTCGGTAACTTTGGGACAAATATTTCTCCTCCCTGCATTAACGTCACCATCCTAGCGACAAATTCACACGCCTGCTGGAGCGTAATCCAAAATCGTGTCATGTCCTTGTGCGTGATTGTCAACCGGCCGTTGGCCTTTTGCTGTTTAAACAAAGGCACCACACTCCCTCGGCTCCCCAGCACATTGCCGTAACGGACTACCGCAAACACAGTTTTTTTCTTTCCCCCATAAACATTGCCTTGCACAAACAACTTTTCGGCACACAATTTTGTCGCCCCATACAAATTAACCGGGTGGGCCGCCTTGTCACTGCTAATCAGTAGCGCTTTTTTCACCCCCGTATTAAGGCAAGCCTCAATTACATTTTGTGTTCCCAGGATATTGGTTTTAATCGGCTCAAACGGGTTATATTCTGCCGCCGGTATATGTTTTAACGCCGCCGCATGCACCACGATGTCCACTCCGTCCATCGCTCTGAAGAGCCTTTCTTTATCTCTCACATCACCCAGCAAGAAGTCGTCGGCGGTTTTTTAAGCCTTAAAAGATGTCGGGTGAAAGCTTGGCCGAAAGAACCGGTTCCCCCGGTAATTAATACAGTTAATCGCGCCCAATTAAGTAGTTTCATGGCGAGGTTTCAGCCATACGGCAGCTCCCATAGTCAGCAGCGTCACGTAGCGTTCGGCCAGCATTATAGCGATAAGCCCCGCAATCTGCCACTTTGGAATTGCTATCCAGTATGCCACCAAAGTCCCAATGGGCAGAATAGTACTTAAGATGAGCTTCACCCCCCGTTGTTTTTGAAAAGTAATCACATCGTTAAAAACCCAAAGCAAGGGTAGAGGCAAAATCATCAGCGCATACCACCGCGCCAAACCTATGGCCTCAACATACTGCCTGCCGTAAAACAACTGGATGAGTGTCGGAGCCAGTAACCATAAGCTGGCGAACATAGCTAGTCCCAATAAGACCAGCTTTACTATATGTTTCGTCATAATTCTGCTGTAGTCTTGATCAGATGCATTCGCGAGTTTCGCCGAAATTGGTTGATAAAATACGTCAAAATTCTTTTGCACCAACAGGGGAAATTTCGTCGCCACCGTATACACTGCCAATACGTCAACCCCCAGCATGGTCGCTAGCATAATGTTACTCAAATATCCTACGGCCGTCGGCAAAAGTTGAATTCCCGTCAAAAAATATCCATAGCGGAGAAATTCCGAATCAACCTTAATAGATTTAGCCATGGTTACCGCCTTAAAGTAGCCCACTAAGGCAGGCAGGATGAGTCCCAGAAAGTAGCCGCCCAAAATGAAAGTTAAATCACTTGTAAGAAGCACAGCCAAGCTCACCAAAGTCGCCGTCAGCACCGACGACACGCTCGAAAATAAAGCTCCCAGATCAAATCTTTTTTTGGCTGTAAAAAAGGGTTGAAATACTTGCAGGGAGAAAAGAAAAGGGAAGAAGATCGCCGCCAAAATCAAAAGAGAGGGCAGCACATCACTCCCTCGAAATTGATAGTAGAGGGAGGCAATGAGAAAAAAAGGCACCGCCAAAAATGACCACTTTAATCTAGTCCAAAGCGCGGTAGATAGCGAAGAGTCGAACCCTTCACCCACACTGCGCAAAAGTGCCGTATTCAAACCAGGAATAGACAGCAGTGAAAAAAGGGATACGATCGACAGCAACAAATTATATTCACCAAAAAGATATATGGACGCGTAGTGACCAAACACATAGGCGATAACCAGTCCACTTGTCAGCCCAACAATTTGTTGTAAGCCTCCATAAAAGCCACCCCTGACCAAATAATCGACATCCAACCCTAATCTTCCACTTAAAGCATCGATTGTAGAGGCATAGAGTACTCTCGACCGTTTGAGCATGGAGCCAGTGTATCACGGGCGAAAACTACCCGACCACTTACCTGTGAATTCAATGTTAAAATAAGCTTCCACCGAGTAAGACTCGATGGCATTCTCTCTGCGAGAGAAGAAGCATGTTGCGCTTCGTATTCTCCCGCTTAGCGGGGTCATATTATTTATATCGCTTTCATCCCGCCTAGGGCGGGATTCCAGCTGTCTTGCAATGATGCACACTTTCCCTAAATCCATGAAACACCTCCATCCAAAACAGATCTTATTTGTCACTACCGATTATTCGTATTTCACTTCTCCTGTCACCTCGGCTCTTCAAAAACTTGGTTTCGAAGTCACTGTCTTTGACTATTACAAGCCCAACTTTTTATCTCGCTTCATCGGCCTTGCTGGCACTTTGGGTCTCGCTTCTCCAAAATCCGCCGGCCATAAAGTAGCCCGTCTCATGAATCAAGCCTTAATCCACCTAGTCTCAAAACTAAAACCAAAATACTTACTCGTTATTAAGGGTGAGACTATCACTCCCAAAACCATCGACACCATCAACAATTTGGAAGTCACCACTATCAATTGGTTTGGCGATGGTCTTTTTTATTGGCGCTGGATGAAAAAAACCGCCTCTCATTACAGCTTCTTTATCAACAATGGCCTTGACAGCTATAAACAACTGGCAAAATTCGGCGTCAAAAATTATTATTTAGAATATGCGGCGCCGCATTTTGATCTTAAGGAAAAAGTAAAAAAAATTTATCCCCTTACCTTCGTGGGTCAGCACACTTTAAGAAGAGAACGATATTTTAAAGGCCTCAAGGATCTGGGTTTAAAAATTTGGGGCTATGCCCAGTGGCAACAAAGTTCCTTAAAAGACATTGCGTCTGGACCAGTGTCAGTTACCGAGGCTCACCACATCATCAGGCAAAGCCATATTGTCGTCAACCTCCTCACCGGCACTATCAAAACCCAACCTGAAGAAATCAACATTCGCACCCTCGAAACTTTAGGGCTGAAGACGTTTCTTCTCGTTCAAGACTATCCCCATTTGCATCGATATTTTAAAGTCGGCCAGGAACTCATCACCTTTAAGAACCCCCAAGATCTTCGCCGTAAAGCTCTTTACTACCTCAAGCACAATCGCGAACGAGAGGCCATCGCCGCTGCCGGCTACCGTCGGATTCTCCGCGACCACACTTTTGCCAAAAGACTGAAAGACCTATTCAAAATTGTTAACCGCAAAAGTAAATGAAAATAGAATTTGTTGACCTCAAACGTCAAAATCGACTGCATCGAAAAGAGTTTTTGCAGGTGATTGAGAAAATTATGGCCGCCGCTTCATTTAGCTTGGGTCCAACCCTCGAAAAATTTGAAAAAGCCTTTGCCCGCTTTGTCGGCGCCAAATATTGTATCGGCTTAAATTCCGGCACCGACGCCATCGAATTTTCCCTGAAGGTTCATGATATTGGCCCCGGCGACGAAGTCATCACTGCGCCGAACAGTTATTTCTCCACCGCTATGGTCGTGAGTAAACTTGGCGCTAAGCCAGTATTTGCCGACGTTAACCCCCATACTTACACCATTGATCCCGATCAAATCAAGAAAAAAATTACCCCAAAAACCAAAGCCATCATTCCTATCCACTTGTATGGTCAACCCGCCGACATAGATCCCATTTTGGCCATCGCCCGCAAGCACAGGTTGATAGTTATCGAAGATTGTTGCCAAGCCCACGGCACCAAATACAAAGGCAAAACTGTCCCTGTCTCCGGCATCGGCGCTTTTAGCTTTTACCCCGGCAAAAATCTCGGTGGCTTCGGCGATGGGGGAGCCCTCGTCACCAACAGCCGTCACCTGGCCACCCTCATCAAAAAGTTACGCAACGACGGCTCCATCACCAAATACCATCACGAACTCATTGGCTCCAAAAGCCGCCTAGACACCCTCCAAGCCGCTGTTCTCTCTACCAAGCTTAAGTATCTCACTCAATGGAACAAACTCCGCCGGCGCCACGCCTCTCTTTATAGTCGTTTGTTAACCCAAATTAGCGGTGTCCTCCTCCCCCAAGAAGCTCCATATTCCTACCACAACTACCACCTCTACGTCATCGAAGTGCCGCACCGCGACCAATTACAACGGTATCTTTCTAAAAAAGGCATTAGCACCGTCATCCACTATCCCACTCCCATCCACCTCCAGCCGGCCTATAAACACTTGGGCTACAAACGAGGCGACTTTCCCATAACTGAAAAAACTGCCAAAAGGATCCTTTCATTGCCCATGTTTCCCGAATTAACTGACAAGGAAATTCACTTTGTGGTCCAACACATTAAACAATTTTTGGCTGAGGTACGGGCACAATAAATTTTCCCCCGAGTTTCCGGAAACGCCGGTGCTGCTTCATAATCGGCTCAGCAAAATTCCACGTCAACAAGAGTAGATAATCTGGTCGATCAGTATAAATTCTTTGAGGGGGAACTACTGGCAGATGAGTTCCTGGAGTAAATAAGTCTTGCTTATAAGGACTATCATCCACCACATAGTCGACGATCTTATTATCGATGCCAAAGTAATGAAGCAGCGTCGTGCTTTTTGCCGCAGCTCCGTAACCGGCAATCGTTTTGCCCTCCTTTTTAAGTTTTTTTAGAAGTTTCAGTAAATTGAGCTTATTGGCCAAGATACGCTTCGCAAACTTTCTGTAAGTTAACACCCGCTGTAACCCTAGTTGTTTTTCTTTTTGTAAAAAACGAGCTACCGTAGGCCGCACTCTGTGGTTCGCAGCGGTTTTTTTGACAAATACTCGAATCGAACCTCCATGCGAGTCATTGTGCTCTACGTCAAAAATCTTCATTCCCAACCGTTCAAACAGAACGGTCAGTGGCCGAACTCCTAAATGAGACAGATGTTCGTGATAGATAAGATCAAAAGTATTTTTGGTCAGAAGATCCACGACGTAAGGAGCTTCGATAATAAACACCCCCTCATCTTTAAGTAAAATCTTTACCCCTTCGATCAATTCATCTAAATCATCGACATGGGCAAACACATTGGCTGCCGTGATGATCGTCGCCCCTCGTTTTTCTCTTCTTCTAATAAATCGCGCCACCTCGGGATTAAAAAAACGGGCCAGCGTCGGTACTCCGTCGGCGATCGCCCGCCGGGCAATATTAGTCGCCGGCTCCACTCCCAAAATCTTCATTCCGAGGCTAGCAAAAGGTTTAAGCAAGATGCCATCGTTACTGCCAATATCGACCACCAGCGTCTTGGGTTTTAAGTTAAATCGCTTCACCGCTAACTCGGCAAAGCTTTTAAAATGAGCTAGATTTGCTGGTGAGATCGAAGATACATACACATAATTTTTAAAAAGGTACCGGGCGTCCACCACGTGCTCAAGTTGGACTAAGCCACAGTGCTTACAAAATAATGCCTTCAACGGAAACCACCGCTCACGGCTTGTCGTTTTTTTGTCGACTCTTTTTAGAAACGCATTCGCCGCTGGCGTCGATCCCAAATCCATCACCCGAATCAAATTCTTCCCTAAACACGCCCGACATCTCTTTACTCGTCTGAAAAGTTTCTCTTTCACAAACTTAACCACCTATCAATTTAAGTCTGACCGTGTCTTTCTCATATGCCTTTTGTCTGCGGCTCTTAGTCGCCAGAGCCAGAAACAAACTATCTTCCAAAAATTCCACCGCATGGGCAGTCATGGGCGGGGTATATACTATTTCTCCAGCGTTAACGATCACCGATCGCAGCTGGGCGTTTTTTCGTCTCATATCTTTGGCGCTGTAGCGCATTTTACCGGAAATCAAATACATGTAGTGGGAATCTCTTTTGTGATAGTGATTAGCTCTCACCGTGCCCTTTTTGGAATCAATCACCAGAATATTGGCGATTTGAGCAAACTTTTTCTCTTCCAAAATGTTGACAATTTTACCCCTCCTATCTTTGGCTAAGGGTTTTATCACATGTTTTTGTGTCAGCCTCATAGCAGTTGAAAAATGTATCATAACACTCGCTCAATACACTCGGCCACGTTTTGGGCTAAATGTTTTGTAGTATAGTGACGACGGACAAAAGAACCTGCGGCTTTAGCCATCACTCGAGCTAGTCTACGATCTTTCAACAATCGCTGTATAGCTCGGCTCATCGCTAAAGAATCTTCTGGTGGGGCATAGAGAAGCTCCCGCTCATGCTTTAAGTCAAACGCCTCGGTCATGCCCCTCACTCGCGATACCACTAAAGGCGCTCCAGCCGCAGCCGCCTCTAAAGCCACCATCTGTCCCGCTGACCGGTGAGCCTCGCGCAAAGGTACCACTACCACTAAAGCCCGCTGCAACATCCGCCTCATGGTTAAATAATCTATCAAAAACTTTACCCTCACATTTTTAGGCACTGTCAAACCTTTGAGATTATCGGGATGGCAGGCAATTTCAACTTTTATGTCCAAATCTTTTATGGCTTTAAAAAAAGTGCCGTAATCGCGAGTCAGGTCAATCCCTGCAGCTACCACCACCGATCGTTTAACTTTTTTCCTTCTCGCCCAAAACCTGAAGTCTATGCCGTAAGGCATGAAGACTACTTTTTTAGGTGGTACTTTCAAAGTCCTAATAAAATATTCTCGCTCTACTTCGGCGTAAGCCGTGACCAGGTCCACCGCTCGGAACACTTTTCGGTAAAAGCTCACTACCCACGATCGGGGCTGTGCCCGCAAAGCCCCACTCAAAGCTGAACTCATATGCATCAGCGGTTTTTTAAGGAGCCCTAAGGATTTTAGCCACACCAGCGGCAAGCCGGCCGAGTCGCCCGTACCCACAATCACATCATAGTGATTTAACCTCGGCAGTAACGTCAACGCTTGGTCCAATTTAAATCCCATCCCCACTTGGCCTAAAATAGCGTGCTCCAGTGGGTAGGCGAGCCAGTGGAGCGGATTGAAAATGGAGTAAGCCGTGTCAAAAAAATCGACCTGGTAGCCCAGGGTTTGTAAATGGTTCAAGCCAAATAACTTAGTATCCGGCTCTTTACCTTTGAGCCAGTTATCCAAAACCGGCTGTCGCCTTGTCCGGTACACAAATAACACCTTTGGTTTCATGCTAGGTAGCCTTTTTCTCGAAGATAGACTTTGAGATTTTCCCGCCAATGTCGCATCTGATTCAATCCTAGCTTGGTCAGTTTCGCTTTACTCAACACTGAGTAACGCGGGCGAACTACTCCCGCTTTAGAATCGTCGGTTTTAACTAGGACTGCCTTTGTTTTTAAACCCGTCAAACGCAAAATTTCTCGGGTAAATTCATACCACGAACACGACCCTTTTGAGCTCATGTGATATAAACCATATTTTTTAATTTTAAGTAAAGCAGCCACGTTCTGGGCCAAATTCATCGTATAAGTCGGTGACAATATTTGATCGGC
>JACOWY010000023.1 GCA_016176555.1 Candidatus Chisholmbacteria bacterium
AGGTCATAGCCAAAACATAAAATTGTTCGAACTCGGCACTGTCTTTTACCCCACCCAGTCCTCTACAATCTTGCCTGACCAACCGACTGAGCTTGGCCTAGTCGCCACACCTTCGGACTTTCGTTATTTTAAAGGCGAAATGGAATTTCTGCTTAAATCACTGAATCTCGAGGTGTCTTTGATTAGGGCCAAGAAAAAACAACCATTCTTTCACCCTCAAAACCAAGCCACTGTTTTCTTGGAACAATCACCGGTGGGAAAGCTAGGCGAAATCCTTCCTCCTCTCCTACCGCTAGATACACCTCCGGCGTACGGCCTGACTCTAAATATTACTAAACTCATGCCTCATCTGTCCCTCGGGCATAGCTACCCCCCGCAGTATCCTTATCCGCCTTTCATCGAAGACTACACTTTTATGCTACCTCCCAAAACTCCCATCGGCCATGTTTTAGACGATATCTTGGCTACTTCCAAATTGGTGGAAAGAGCGAATTTAAAGACAATCTTCAGACAGAACTACACCTTCACCATCCACTTCCGCGATCCCCCCCATCCGCAAAAAGATTGTGGAGAATCTCACCAAACACTTCTCCACCAAACTCATCGGTCAAGTAAAACAATAATTCAACACATCTGGTATAATCTTCCGAAAATTACGCTTGTAATCAACATATGCCTGATGAAATCGAAACTCGTCCGGCTGAAGGAGTCGATCCTCAAACGGCCGCCAATAAATTCATCCACGACGCGCTCTTACCTTTCTTGACAGCCACAGCTGATCCATCTAAAGCAGCTCTTCGAGGCATACTAAAGGATTACCTAAGTCAAAGAGTACAAGGTAGGTTTGATTATGCAAATGTGGCTGCCGAACTGGAAATAATAATTGGCGGGGCCGATGCTATGGAACTAAACCTTGGTCCAGAATATAAGCAGTACGTCCAAGTCCAAGAGCTTCTTACCACCAGATTCCCAGAATTTTATTAGGCCTGGTCCAACTAAGCAGTACTCTCACTCATCCCAATCCTGGTTCACCCCAATCTTCACCCCATTGCTCTCTCGTTCCTCGCCGTTCTTGAGCCGCACTCGCGCCTTGAGGGTATACGCCCCGTCATCGAGTGTCAGAGTCGTGTTGTAGGGTGACTTAGTTAATTCTTCCTCCACGCTCCCATCCACCAAAATCCGCACCCACTCTATCTCCGAGTTGGCCACCGCTGTCACCTTCACCGTTACGTCGTTATCATTGATTCGCTCTTCATTCGAAGGCTCAGTCATCGACACCACTAAATCGTCATTTTGGCTGCATGGCTCAGTGGGCGGGTGATAGCGGCTGTCATCCACAGTGGCGAGCCACTCATCAATTCCTTTCTGCCACATATTTTGCCCGCCGCCAGTCAGGGGGTCATCTTCCTTAAGCACAATAAACTCTTTCTCTTCGCTATCGCCTTTAGCCATGTCCAAGGGAGTCGCCAACTTCCCCGAAGACTTACACACCTTAAGTTTGGCGTGAATCGGATCATCACCCGTCGGCACCGTGCCTTGAATAAAGTACTCACTTCTTGAGGGAAAACCGTCGTGCTCAGGGTATCCAGAGATCGAATCAACTAACCTTGCCTCTACCCCCGCAGGAGCGCTGAACGCCTCATCTGGTCGATCACTCAATACTTCCAGGAAAATCCGCCGCCAAATCGGCGCTGCTCCCGTCACTCCCGACGCCACCTCCCGCATCTGGCTGTTGTCGTTGTTCCCTACCCACACGCCTACGGCCGTGTCGCGTGTCCATCCCACCGTCCAGTTATCCCGCTGGTCATTGGTCGTTCCAGTCTTAACTGCAATGCTTCTGCCAGCAATATTAATCAAAGAATTGGCCCCAAAAGTCAGCAGCCTAGCATTGTTATCCGACAAAATGTGATTGATGAGAAACGCTTCTTCTTCGGAAAGCACTCGTTTACCTTTTGCCTGCCGATGCTCAAACAAAACTTTGCCATTGCGGTCTTCCACTTTAAGAATCGCCACTGGTTTGACCGTCTCGCCCCCGTTGGAAAACGCACTATACGCCGTCACCATGTCGAGGAGCCGCACCTCACCGCCACCTAAAGTCACCGACAATCCAAACCGCCTCACATTCTCGTTAGTGGGTTCAAGTGTGGTAAACCCCAGGTCATACGCCACCTCCAGCATGTCTTGTACCCCCACTAAAGCGAGCACCTTCACCGCCGGCAGGTTTAAAGAGCTGCCCAAAGCGTATCTTAGCTGTACTGGGCCCCTAAATTCCCCGTCGTAGTTAGTCGGCGCATAAGGGTCGTTAGGGTCCCCCGACGGAAACTCTGTCCGCACATCCGCGATCTCTGTCGCGGGTGTCAAACCTTTGCGAAACGCCGTCACATAAGTCACCGGCTTAATCGCGCTCCCCGGTTGCCGCCGCGACAGCACCACATTCACTTGTCCGTCATAATCCTCGGCAAAATAATCTTTGCTCCCCACCATGGCCAAAATCTCGCCGGTCTGGGTATCCATCACCAGCGCCGCCCCATTGGTAATATCCAAATCTTCCACTTTCTCAATCTCCGAAGCTACAATCTCTTGCGCTTCCCTTTGCAAATCAAAGTTAAGACTCGTGGTCACCCGTAACCCCCCTTGCTCCACCAAGCGTTCCCCAAACATCTCATCCAGTTGTTCTCGCACATAAAACACAAAATGGGGGGCATTAATCCCTTGGGACGCCGGCGCAAACTCCACGTCCGCAAGAAGCTCCGCCGCCGCCTTCTCTTCCTCCGCAGTTATATAGCCATCCTCCCGCATCCTTCTTAACACCGCCTCAGTCCTCCCGATATAGGCCTTAGGATTGGGCCCATACGGCGAGTAAGCGGTAGGCAGCTGCGGCATTCCCGCCAAAATGGCACTCTCCACTAACGTTAATTCACCCACCTCTTTTTTGAAATACACTTCCGCCGCCGTGCCCACCCCCCAAGCCGTACCGCCATAAGGCGCTTCATTCAGATACATCTGCAGAATTTCATCTTTGGTGAATCTCCTCTCAATCTGCACCGCCAAGATAAATTCTTTGATTTTGCGCCCCAAACTTCGCTCCGAAGTCAGTAACACGTTTTTCACCAATTGCTGCGTCAGCGTCGACCCCCCCTGGGCTCTGCCTCGGGTAAACAACCGCAAGATCCCTCTTGTCATCCCCGCCGGATCAAACCCCTCATGTTTGTAAAAATCTTTATCTTCAATGGCAATCGTTGCCTGCCTGAGGTCTTCTGGGATCTGCTCCAAAGCCACTGGATTTCTATTCTGATCCCCAAAAATGTCGTAAAGAAGCTCTCCCTCCCGATCAAAAATCCGTGTCGCAAACCCTTCCCGCCTGATCACCCCATCCGGCCCCGGCAAATCCCGCGAGTACCAAGCAAATAAGATGACCGACACCAATAAAAATCCCACCACCCCCACCAAACCCAATATGGCGACGGCCCGCCACAATTTGGCCTTTTGCCGTCTACGAAAATCTCCCCGCACCAACTGCCGCCTTCGCCGATTCCGCCACACATTCAACCAAGACATACAAGTCCTAAGTATAGCAAGAGATCCATTATTTCTTCCAATAAGCGCTACCTCGGCTAATCCTGAGCCTAGCGAAGGAGAAGCGTAGAGATAACCGGTCTAGGCTAAATTTTCACTGTTCACAAGAGGTATGTTACACTAACTTCAAACAAGCAATGAAACCATCTTCAGATCTCCTCTCTCGCCGCGTCGCGAAAGTGTTACCTTCTAAAGAGGGCTTACAAAAACTCCTCTCTCAAAAGAAAATTCGCCTCTATCAAGGTTTCGATCCTACAGGCACGAGACTCCACCTTGGCCACTCTATTGGTCTAAGGAAGTTAATGGAGTTTGCCGGAGCCGGCCACGAAGTCATCTTCCTCTTTGGCACTGGCACTGTCTTAGTCGGCGATCCTTCCGAGCGCGCCTCCGGCCGCACCCTCATCACCCAGGCAGAAATTGATGCCAACATCAAAACCTGGAAAAAACAAGCCGCAGCCTTGGTCGACTTTGACCGAGTCAAGATTATGCAAAATGGCGACTGGCTGACCAAGCTGACGTTGAAAGACATCATCGACATCGCCTCGAGAATCTCCGCCGTCCAACTTTTCAAACGCGAATCCTTTACTCGCCGCATCAAAGCCGGGGATACGATCTGGTATCACGAAACCATGTACCCTCTACTCCAAGGGTATGACTCGGTGGCCATGGACGTGGACCTCGAGATCGGTGGCACCGACCAAGAATTTAATATGCTCGTGGGCAGAGAACTGATGCGCAAGATGAAGGGAAAAGAAAAATACGTCCTCACCACTCCCATGATCGTCGGCATCGACGGGAAGCTAATGAGCAAAACCTCCGGCAACTGCGTCTGGCTCACCGACACGCCCGAAGACATGTATGGCAAATTGATGCGCCTCCCCGACGAACACATCACGACTTATCTCCAACTCGTCACCGACATCCCACTTGAAGACATCAGGGGTCTTCCCCATAAACCACTAGAGAATAAAAAACGTCTCGCCTTTGACGTCACCCGTCAGTTTCACGGCGAGTCGAAAGCCCAAGTCGCTGCCAAAAACTTTGAGCTCACGATTCAACAGCGTCAAGCACCAATCAACATCCCCACAATCACCCTCACGGCGAACTCAGGAGCAACAATCATCGACGCCTTTGAGCAAGCCGGAATCACCCAGAGTAGGGGAGAGGCCAAAAGGTTAATCGCCCAACCCGGCACCGTCACTATCAACGACCAACCGATCACTGACATCAACTACCCTTTCTCCCAAGTTAAAGGCACCTTAAGAGTCGGCAGACGTTGGTTTGAAATCAAACAACAATGAGACTGACCCACCGCCGCCAAAAAATCTGGACCATCATCGTCGCCATCGCCACCATCGCCCTCGTTCTTACGTCTTTGCTCCCATTCTTATCTACTTTCTAACACCCAAAATGTATGGTCACTAATCGTTTGACTTTCGAGGATCTCGAAAAGCCTGTCGCCTCCTTACCTCTCATCGGCCCGGCCACCGCCAAACGCTTAGAAAAAATCAATATCTTCACCATCGCAGATCTCCTCCTCCACCCACCCCACCGTTATCATGACTTTAGCCACATTGTTACCATCGCCACAGCAAAAGTAGGGGACACAGTTACTATCCAAGGCGAGATCACCAAAAGTCTTATGCTGCCGACTCGCAGTCGCGTTACTCTCCAAAAATTCACCTTCACCGACACTACCGGCTCCATTGACATCACCTACTTCAATCAGCCCTACTTACTCTCTACCCTCAGGCGGGGGACTGAGGTCAGCCTCGCCGGAGTCATCGAAAGCCATCGCGGTAAAGTAGGTTTAGTTTCTCCTGAATATGAAATCATCAAACCCAACCAACCCCTCCTCCACACCGGCCGCCTCATCCCCCAGTACCCTGAAACCAAAGGCGTCAGCTCTAAATGGTTAAGATCCCGTCTTGCCCCTTTACTTTCCCTGCTTCCTTCAATCGATCCTTTACCCGAAACCCTGCGCCAAAAACACGAGCTTATTCCTTGGAAAGAAGCTTTAAGCTCCCTCCATTACCCCCAAAATGAGTCCCAAGCCCTAAAAGCCCGGGCCCGCTTAGCCTTCGATGAGCTAATATTTTTACACCTCAAAAGTCTCCTCCTCAAAAAAAGGTGGCAGCGTCGCCCAGCCACCACCGCATTGCCTCTCACTGACACAGAGGTGAGTCTGTTTGTAAAATCCTTACCCTTCACCCTTACCTCTGCCCAACACCGGGTCATCGAGGAAATCCGCCACGATCTGTCCCGAGTCATCCCCATGAATCGGCTGCTGGAAGGCGACGTCGGCTCTGGCAAAACAGTCATTGCTGCGTTCAGCCTTTTTGCCGCCCTCCGCCACCAAAAGCTTGGGGTCATCATGGCCCCCACTCAAATTTTGGCCCACCAACACGCCCAAACCCTCAAAGAAATCCTTAAACCCTTCGGCGCTCGCATAGCCAGCGTCACTTCTGGCTCAAAACTAAAAGTTTACCCTGAGCGAAGTCGAAGGGCTAATATTCTCGTCGGCACCCACGCCCTACTCCATCGTCAACTTCTATTGCAACGCGCCGCCGTCACCATCGTTGATGAACAACACCGCTTTGGGGTAGCCCAGCGCGCCGCTTTAAAAAACCTCAAATCCACCCCCCACCAACTCACCATGACTGCCACTCCCATCCCCCGCACCGTGGCTCTCACCCTTTACGGCAATCTCGATCTCTCCTTTCTCGATGAGTCGCCACCCGGAAAGCGTCTCCCTAAAACCTGGGTAGTGCCTCGCTTCAAACGCCCCAACGCCTACCACTGGATAGAAGATCGAGTCCTCAAGCACCACGACCAAGTGTTTATCGTTTGTCCCCTGATTGAATCGTCAACTAAAGAATCTATGCTCCAAATCAAGGCAGCCACCGCCGAATTCCAAAATCTTAAAAAGATTTTTCCGCAGCTCTCTCTTGACCTTTTGCACGGCCGTCTCAAGGCAAAAGAGAAAACCGCCATCATTCACCGTTTTTCCCGTGGTTTAACCCACATCCTCGTCACCACTCCAGTGGTCGAAGTCGGCCTCGATATTCCTGCTGCTTCTATCATGCTCATCGAAGCCGCCGAGCGCTTTGGCCTGGCGAGCTTACATCAGCTCCGTGGCCGCATCGGCCGGCGCAACCAAGATAGCTTTTGTCTTCTTTTCCCGAGTGACTCCGCTCCTCCCACCACCCATCGCTTAAAGCTCCTCGAAACCGAAACCTCGGGCATGAAACTGGCCGAAGCTGACCTCAAACTAAGAGGCCCCGGAGAGCTCTATGGCACCAGCCAGAGTGGCTTTTTTAGCCTGAAAATTGCAGCGCTCTCTAACACCCCACTAATTAAACTCACCAAAACGGCAGCAGAAAAACTCCTTCACCACAGTCCCTCGCTCACCAAATACCCGCTGCTCAAACAAAAACTCAACGTGTTGCTTGACCAAGCTGTCGTCCCCAACTAGCTTTCTCACTCTGGATACGCTAAAATACAGATTAATGAGCAATGAGCAGAAAACAGGAAAAAATGAGTTCAATTATCAAAGCATTGTTCATTTTGAGCTCAGCGAAAAAAAACGGCTGAGTCTAACGAAGCGTAGTTATTGTTTCTTGCTCATTGTTTCCTAACTAGTATGGGCGCCTTACCCAAACGAAAAATCTCCACTCATCGAAAAGGGCGCCGCCGCCGCGCCTTCAAAAATATCGTCCTCACCAAACTCAAAGCTCGCCTCGATAAAGTCGCCCATATCGA
The DNA here is from genome assembly GCA_016176555.1 of Candidatus Chisholmbacteria bacterium. Classification (GTDB taxonomy): domain Bacteria; phylum Patescibacteriota; class Microgenomatia; order UBA1400; family JACOWY01; genus JACOWY01. The sequence goes on from JACOWY010000023.1 coordinate 7,339, forward strand.
AAGAAAATCTCGATACCTAGCCAATTCCTCAAACTAACTTCAGTACCGCATGAAGGCTGCCACCGACCCCCGTCATAAAAAGCGCGAACAAAAAGTAAAATTGCTTTATACCTATAGCTTTTCTCCAAAAGTTATAGACCCCAAAATCAAAGGTGTCGTTACTAAGCTCGATCAAATAGACGCGTCTATTGCCACTCATGCTCGGGAGCGCCCCCTCAATCAAATTAACCGCATTGACCTCGCTATCCTCAGGCTCGCCGTCTCTGAGCTGCTGTTTGCCGGCCAAATCCCCCAAAAAGTAGTCATCGACGAAGCCGTCGAGCTAGCTAAGACTTTTGGCTCTGATGCCAGTCCCAGTTTCGTTAATGGCGTCCTCGGTAGCCTCCTCAGTCACGAAAAACCAGCATGAATCCTACCCCCACTAATTTTACTGATCTAGAAAAAAAATTAAATTTCTCCTTCAAGGACAAGTCGCTCCTCGCCCAAGCCTTCATCCATCGTTCCTATCTCAACGAAGCCAGCCGCCCATCTCTCGAGTCCAACGAACGGCTCGAATTTTTAGGCGACGCGGTCTTAGAGTTAGCGGTCTCAGAATTTCTCTACCTCCATCTCCCCGGAAAACCCGAGGGCGAACTCACGAGCCTCCGCTCGTCCCTAGTTAAAACCGACACCCTCGCCCAAGTGGCCACAAAACTTAATCTTGGGACATACCTAAAAATGAGTCGAGGCGAAGAACTGGGAGGCGGCAAAACCAATAAAAGTTTACTCGCCAACACCACCGAAGCTCTCTTGGGCGCTATCTACCTCGATCATGGTCTTAGTCAGGTCGTCTCCGTCGTCGAGAGATACCTCTTTCCGAAACTTTCTACCATTATTAATCTGGGCCTGCACCGCGATTCCAAAAGCACTCTTCAGGAAAAAGTTCAATCGCAAGGTCTGCCTACCCCCGAATACTACGTCCTCACTGAAAAGGGACCCGATCACCAGAAAACCTTCGTAGTTGAAGTCCTCGTCGGCAATAAAAAGTGGGGAGAAGGCAAAGGTTCTAGCAAACAACGAGCCGAAACCCAAGCCGCCCGCGATGCCCTAGCCATGCTCGAGAAAAAATGATAAACTTAAATAAATAATGAGTAGGAAAGAGGGAATAAGAAATAATGAATATAAGCAACTATTTCCCAAGAAGAAGCTAACCCATACATTACTCATTACTTCTTACTCATTACTCATTAACCCTATGCTCAAAATTCGTCTCACTCGCACCGGCAAAAGAGGCCAACCGAGCTATCGTGTTGTGGTCAAGGAAAGAAGATCCAAACGCGATGGAGGCTCGGTAGAAATCTTGGGTACCTACGACCCCTTGCCTCACCCCAGCCTTATTCACCTCAACGTCGAGCGCTACCACTATTGGCTCTCCAAAGGTGCCCTCCCTTCACCCACAGTCCAAAGTTTAGTCACTAAATTAAAGGCTCAGAAAGGATAACCCTCTTATGAAAGCCCTCGCCGAATATATTTTTAAAAACATTGTCGACAACCCAGATAAAGTCAACATCACCCAATCAACTACCGAAGATGGGGGAGTTCTTCTCACCGCCACCGTCGCTGAAGAAGACATGGGCAAAGTCATCGGTAAAAGCGGCAAGGTCATCAACGCCATCCGCCAGGTACTCAAGATAGCGGCCATCCGCCAAAATAAGCGAGTCAACCTCACCTTAGCCGAGCCCGAAGGTTCAACCAAAAACACAGAGAAGCCGGCTGATAAAGATGCCTCGCCCTCCCAAGAGGAAGACACTCCAGTCTCCCCAGAGGAACCCGGCGCTGAATCCCCAGTCCCTCAGGCCGAGCCTGAAAAGTGAGCCTCCTTAAGCTACAAAGACATGAAGTCGGTCTTCCCCGTTGGTACCAGTGGTGACACCTCTACTTCAGGTACAGTTAGACTGGTCAAGGCAGTATACGTTTGCTCCTCCGCAGCGGTAATTTCCTTGATTGGCGTTTCCCCGGCTCCAATCGTCTCTGGTGGAGGCGCATAGTAATACGTCACTTTCATCCTGCTGGTGAGCTCCGCCGCTCCCTCCTCCCGCACCGAGGTAAAATCCGCTATCGTCACCACAGGCAACGATTTCTGCATCTCGCTTATAAACGCGCCCGCCTTGGCTAAATCCCCAATCACCGTCACCAACATTTCCGTCGCCTCTTCATTTTTCTCCAAAGTCACCTTTTTTGTTCTCCCCACGGTTTGTGACAATTGCTTTTCCATAACTGTCCTCGTCGGCTGCCCCAACACTTCAACCCCCGCAAAAATAACTCCAGAGCGCAACGCCACTTGCCTCAGGGAACCAATAAAATATCCCAACTCCTCACTCGAAGGCAACGCTTGATTAATTCGTTCTGTCCTCCCCCGCAACATCGCCGCGTCAAAACTCCCCAATACCGCCACCTTTGTCTGAAGTAAAACCAATTTCTCTCTCATTTCCTCTTCTACTCTAAAGTCTTCAATTAATCCTTGCACTTGAGGAATCAGCACCACCAACGTCAAAACCACCACGAGCCCGATACTTACCGTCGGGAACACCAGTTGCCGAAACGCCTGTCTTCGTCCAAAAAAATCAAATGCTTGTGCCATATTGAGCTTGCGAAATACCTCGGCCGAGCGCGAGCTCAGCTTAGAGATTGCAAGAAATTCCTTAGAAATCTAATAAGCGCAACGCAACCGCAGGGTTGCATAACATTAAATCTTTTACTTTAAATCAGCGTTAAGCCCGCCGCGTGAGGCGGGTCATGTGCCAGCAAACAAAAGGCTAAAGCTGTAGTATCCCTTGCTCGTTTTTTCTACCGTCTCGACTGTGACTAAACTCACTACAGGTTGAGAGGCCTCAAGAGCCATCAATTCCTCAAAGGCCAACACCAACGCCCGTAAACTGGTCGTCTCCACCACCACTTTGAGCCCACTTTGTGGTTGCAATGTCACTTCTCTTATGGTTGCCCCATCGAAACTTACTGCGTCTAATTGCTCCAAAAACTCACCCCAAGGCCGCTGCTCCCTCAGCACTTTCGCCGCCACCCCGAGTTTTTTCTTTAAAAGCAGATGCTGGCTTTCCACTTCAGCATATTGTTGCAACTTTGTCTCGACATTTTCTATCGCCTCCGCTTTAGCTCGAGTTAACTGAGCCATAAACAACCTGGCCCCAAAAATTGCCAATATCCCTAATCCATAGATACCCAAAATCAAAAAACTACCCCGCTTTACCCGCCGATACCACCTCTCGGAAAAAAGTTCCCGGGCACCCTTTCGAGGTAAAAGATTTATATCCAGCCTCACCATTGCAAGAGATCCTTAAATCATCTAATAAGCGCAACCTCGGGTCGCCTCGGGCGACCGTAGAGATATTTACATCTCCCTTAAAGCCATACCCACCGCCACCGTGAACACCGCCCCGATTCCTCCTAACCGCTGCCGCTGTTGGGGCGTCAAATTCAAAGCTGCAAACGGATCCCCAATGACCACTTCGACACCAAGCTCAGAAGCTAGCGTACTCGTCACCTCGGGTAAATAAGCCCCTCCGCCGCTTAAGATCAATCTCCGAATCCCGCCACTGTAGGTACTAGCATAAAAGTGCTGAGCCTTTTTAAACTCGGAAACTAAGCTAGAGAAAACTCCGAGAAGTGAAGTTCGCACTTTACCTTGAAGTTGATTCTTATCCAAACCGTATGTCCGTTTATATTGCTCCGCCGAAGCTACTTCCAAACCCAAATCCGCTGCCAGGGCTCTGGTTAAAGCCATCCCCCCGGTAGAAATTGACCGCGTAAATACCACCGTCTCTCCCTGGACAATACCTATATCAGTTGTCCTCGCCCCCAAGTGCACTAAAAGTTGGGCGTTATTCTGCTGTTGGGTCATTGCCCTCGCAACCCCCAGCATTTCCGTCTCCAACGCCTCTAGCTCTAAGTTGGCTAGCTCCAAAATTTTCACCATCCGATTCACTACCGCCACCGGCGCGGCTACTAGAAACACCCGCATCTTGTTACTGCCTATAGCCTGAGGTTGAGATAAAATTCTGTAATCAAGCTGCACTTCCGCAATAGGAATAGGAATATACTGTTCTGCCTCCCAATTGATGGCAGAAGCAAGCTCAGACTCTGAGAGGGTGGGCATTTCCACCACCCGCGTGTACACCTTCGACTCTGGGAGACCCACCACTACTCTTCGCTGCTTAACGCCTGCATCTGTCGTCAACTTTTTAATCGCTTGGGCTATCTGTACCAGTTCTTGTTCATTATCGGTATCTACGTTCCCCACGGGGTTAACCGCCAAACCAAAAGCCGTCAACTTCGGCTGCTTCTTATTGCCGGTAAGCTCTATGAGCTTAATTGATGAAGAACCAATATCTAATCCAAAGGCAGGCACAGCATCACCTCACGAGGTGTAGTGTAACCTTCTCATGATAACAAGATATTCGTTAAAACTCTAATCAGCTTGCTTACCATCTATCTACTTTTGACCATTGATCTGTCTTAATCTAGCGTGATACCCTGGATATCATGGCCAAACCAAATCCCAACGCTTCTGTGACCCACGGCCACCTCATGGATGCAGTCGACACCATCATGAGAGGCATAGACGGGTGGATGGAGAAAATAGACCAACGCTTTAAGAAAATAGACCAACGCTTTAAGAAAATAGACCAACGCTTTAAGAAAATAGACCAACGCTTTAAGAAAATAGACCAACACTTTGATAAATTGAAAGCAGACGTGCTTGAGAATCGCCGTCGCATCGACGACATCAAGACCGACCTTTCCGACACCCCCACGAGAAAGGAATTTAACGAACTCAAATCCAAAGTCCATCGTTTCCACCCCACTAACTAAACCTAAAAACTTCTTAACCCCACCGAGGTAGAAAACTGAGCCGTTGCTGCCTCGGTTACGTCACCAGTTCTCCCCGCTTGGCTTAAGGTAAACGCTGCTTTTACTAAAGGCGGCCTAAAACTATCGCCCACCCCCTCACACCAAAATGCGCAATAAGTCACATTCACTCGGTCAGACGTCAACCGTTCAGTATTACTGGCTATATACCCGTTCCCTTCGGCATCCACTTCACACGAAAAAGTCAGCTGGGTCCGATCTCTAGCCGTCAAAGTCACACTCACTGCCTCAGGATCGACCTGGTTTATCGCACACGCCTCCACAGTCAGAGAATTCCGAGTTAGCTGCTCGATGCGTGACAGGGCAAACTGACCATTCTGCTTCACCTCTGTGGTCACATCTACCTTACCTCCCCCTCTAATGGCCGAGAAAAAAAGGCTCGTTGCCGCCACCGCCAAGGCCCCCAAGATCCCCACCGCCACCACCAACTCAAGCAGCGTGTAGCCAAATTGCCTGCCCGCCGTAGCTTCCGGCTCGCAAATCGGCTGAAATAGGAGATTTTGCGTCGCCGCGAAGCGAGTGGCGGGAAAATTACCTTTTTTCATTTTTAATTTTTCATTTTGAGCTTTGCGAAAAAGAGCGGCTGATCCGGCGTTTTGCCGGAGAGGCGTAGCTATTTTTAACTTTTAACTTTACACTTTTAATTTGAAATGTCCCACATGGTCAGCTTAGTCTCCACCTCGGCTGAAAATTCCTTTGCGCCTTCTTCCCAAAACACCGTGACGTTCACATCAGTTGTTCTTACTTTCGAGGTGGGATCGGGCGGCGGGGGTTCAGGCGCTCCGAGCGTGATCGTCACTTCCCGGGCGTATTCCCCATCTATAAGATCACCCTGGGGGCACTCACCTAATTGATCAAACGTCAAGGCGTTAATGCAGTAGGTGGTTGCCGTTACTCCTCCCTTATCTAAAAATCCATCCCACCCCAACACACTGCGCTGGTTGCGCACCCACTCCGCCCCTTCTTGGGCTAAAAACGTCGCTCGCGCTTTATGCTGCGAGAATCGGCTACTGCGGATCGCCAAAATCACCGCCACCGCCACAGTCGTCAGCACCAGCGCCACTATCATTAGGGCAATCAATACCTCAACGAGCGACTGCCCTTTTTCGTTACGAATCGAAAATGTAGTCCTAAATTTTCTCATCTCTCACCATTATTAATTATCCATTGAACCTATTTCAAAGCTACCTTGTCATCCTGAGCGCAAGCGAAGGATCTCAGCAGATTATTCGGCCTTCAGCCTCAGAATGACAGTTTTGAAACGAATTCATTGTCCATTTTCAATTCTTAAGGTGTGCACGTTTCCACCAGCCCGTCATCGTTCACTTCTCCCACCTCCGACACCCTCACTCGATATATATAGTTGTAACCAGAAACACAAAACTGCTCGGCCACTCCACCTTGAGCCAAAACGCGAAATAGCGTCCCAATCCCACTTGTTTCCAACGTCACCCCTTTGCCTAATGTCTCTGTCCCCAGAGATACTTCGTACTCATTACTCCCCTCCACGCAGAATACCTTCAAAGAATATTCGTCGTTACTTACCACCAGAAGCTCATATCGATCCAACGTACTTCCCTCATAAGCACCTCCCTCTTGGCAATCCGCCGGTTTTTCCCCCGCTGCTGCTTTACCTTGAATAAACCGAATATCGTTGTAAAGTTTTTTGCCCGCCCCCACCACCAACTGCCGCTCGTTATAGCGGTTATACGCCGCCAAGCCTCCAGAAACCAAAAGCGCCGAAATCACCACCACCACCATCAATTCAACCAGGGTAAAGCCTCGATCATCAGATCGAAGCAGATCAAAAACAGATAAAACCAGATTTCGCCATCGCCTCCTAATTCTTATCTGTTTACATCTGCTTACCATCTGTTTAGATCTGGTGACTATATCTGCTTTCATCCGCTGTCTACGGGTTTGTCACCGCGTAATTACACGCCTTGCCTCCTCCGCTGCCTCCACAGTTATTCCCAGGTCCACAATACAAATCATTATCAGGATCAGCTACTTGCTCTAGGTGAGCACATAGCTCATAAGTGCGAGGGTCAGTGGGATTTGCCGGATCAGGCACATACTCATAACCAAAATCCGTGGGCTTCGGATCTTCAGGTAAACTTTGTATATAGTCCTCTACCTCAAGCGTATCCAAATCGGGCGGATACTCCCGCTTATCGCTCCGATAAATCTCTAGTGCCGTTCTAATCTGCTCCAAATCGGCAATCCGCTTCCCATCTCGCGCTTTTCGATTCGTCGACTGGTAGCTAAACACCCCAATCGAAGTCAGCAGCCCGATGATCGTAATCGTCACTAAAAGTTCGATCAAGGTAAACCCAAGATCAACTGATCGAAGCTGATCAAAAACTGATCGAAGCAGATGGACGAACTTTTTGCTATCTGACTGTTTCTGCTTGTTTTCTAATTTCATCTGTTGATTACTGTACATTTTCTACACATTGCCACGGTCCGTCACCAAATTGACATTCATATCCGCTAGGCACATCACTAGCATTGCCATCAACCTCTTCAAGGCGCGCACAAGCACAATAGCCATCCCCAACACCATACTCAATAATGTACTCATAGGCATCTCCTGTCGCCTGATTTTTGTCGCGTGGATCCAAAGGTAAATTTCCTCCCGGAAATTCACTTCCTCCCTCCGTATCGTTAACCGGGTACACTCCATCATTAGCCACATAATACTGCTCAAAAGCGTTTTGAATCGTTTTCAAATCTCCTTGTCTTTGAGCGTCAAACCCCCGCCGCTGTGATTTCAGAAAATTACCAAACAAGAGCGATCCCAATATCGCAATCAATCCCATCACTACCAACACTTCTACCAAGGTAAAACCCGTATCAACAGATCGCCATCGCCTCCAAATTCTTATCTGTTTACATCTGCTTATCATCTGATTAGATCTGGTGACTATATCTGCTTTCATCTGTTGACTATTAAAACCCCAAATACCTCATATACGTCTGCCACATCCTCTCACCCCACACCAAAGCCGAGAGGGTGCCGACTACTAAAAAAGGTCCAAAAGGCACCGTCTGCTTTAAACTTCGTTTCCGGCTTATTATCAGTATGATTCCGACTATTGCCCCTGTCAAGAAAGCCAGAACCAAAGCCACCAGAGTCTTAGGCCACCCGAGCACTAACCCGATGGCAAATGCCAGCTTCACGTCGCCCCAGCCCATACCTTTACCTTTTGTCAACAAAATTAAAATCCCAAAGAAAAAACTCGCCCCCACGGCCGAAGCCACATACAGCAAAAAGTCCTCAAGCTTCATAATCCCCATCACCGTTAACCCAAACCGATACAAAAACGCCACCACCGCCACCCCCACCGTAAACACATCCGGCAACACGCCATAGTAAAGATCAACCACTGCCATGCTCAAAAACGCCACTCCGACTACTAACCAAAACGTCGGTTGCACCCACGTATACGGCGGCTGAGTTAGCCTAAAAAAAAGCGTCCCTACTTGAAGCCACCACACAAACAAGAGGGCCGTCAAAAACTCCAACACCGGGTAGCGCCAGGAAATTTTCTGGCCACACCACCGACACTTACCTCGCAGCATCAAAAAAGAGAGCAGGGGAATGTTGTCATACCAAGCAATTTGCCTGTGGCAATGCGGGCATTTCGATCGGCCGCGCCAAAAACTCTCGCCCGTGAGCATCCGATAGACCACCACATTCAAAAACGATCCTACGGCCAAACCCATTAAAAAGACTATGAAAACCACACTGAGCATGTCGTGAGCCTAGCACAAGCAAAACGAATTAGGAAGTAAGAAGTAGAAGTAGGAAGTAGGAAGTATGAATTAAAAATCAAGAAATAAAAAGCGGGAAACGTAAACTACTGGGGTAAACAAATGTAACAAGTGGTGTCAGGATAAGGACCAGCACCACATGTTGCGGCAGTAGTATTGGTGACTTCTGTTAACGCCGCGATTTCCCCACTCCGGCCAGCTATCGACTCCGGCTCAAAGCACACACTCACTACACCCGCTGCATCCTCGCTCACAAACAGTCTTTTATCTAAATCAGCATCAGTAATGGACGCCCGATTGGCAAACTGCGCCTTTATCTCACCTTGTTCTATCAGCAGTTCATCATCTGTGGCGGGCGTGCCAAAGTTCGGGTTCACTCCTGCCCGAACCGTCGTTCCGCTGCAATCAGTCCCGTTCCACGGATAACAACCATAGGTGGTGTAGAAACGGTCGTAAGCCCCCAAAAGTTCCCTGGCGTCTGCCTGCCGCTGCGTGTCTCTGCCTTTGCGCACCAACTCCACCGGGTTAATCGCCGCTAAAACCGCTATCGCCAAAATCCCAATGAGAATTATGACAATCAAAATCTCAATCAGCGTAAACCCCTTGGAAAATCTCGGAAGCACTTTTCTCATAAACTTGATTATCTCTTGTCTATATGATTTATGATTTATGATCTTCTCTTGTACTTTTTGTACTTTTTTAAAACTGACTGGTTAGGTTATAGATTGGCAGGATAACTGCTATCACTAAAAATCCGACTCCAAAACCCAGTACTATCATAATGAGTGGTTCTATGGCTGTTGTCAAGCCCTTGATCTTCTGCTCCGCCTCTTCTTCAAAATAACGCGATAACTTAGTCAACACCTCATCGAGTTTCCCGGTTTCCTCGCCCACCGCAATCATCTGCGGCACTATCGCCGGAAAATAAGGCTCCCTAGCTAACGTCGCCGCTAAAGGAAAGCCTTTTTCCACCGACTTCACCGCTTCGCCCAAAGAATCCTGAAATACCGTGCTATCTAACGCTTCCTTAACAATGGTCAAAGCCTCCACAATCGAGATCCCCGCACTGACAAGAAGCGCCATCGTCCGCGTAAACTCCGTCAAAATCACTTCTCCCCGCAATGGCCCAGCGATGGGAATCCTCAGAAGATACAAATCGAACTTATGCTTACCTCTCGGCGTCCGCAGCCAGCTTCTAAACGCCATGACCGAAAGGATAACGAGTGCCAGAAACAGATACCAAAATCTGTTGGTAAACTTTGAGGTGTTGATGAGAACTTGGGTCGTGGCCGGTAGCTCTGCCCCAAAGTCTTGATAAAGACTGGTGAGCCTGGGAATCACAAATACCAACATCACGATGGCTACCACCACCATGCCCGTGAGCACAATCGAGGGATAAATGAGCGCTCCCTTCACTTTAGCCTTAAACTCTTCTTGTTTCTCCATCGTCTCCGCCAACCTCCCCAAAGTCTGATCCAACGCTCCTGCCGCTTCTCCCACCCTCACCAAAGCAATATAGACTTTAGAAAATACCAGAGGGTGCCGTTCCAATGCTGCCGCAAAACTCAGCCCCCCCTCCACATCCCTTAAAATCTGCGCCACCACTCGACCAAATTTTCTCTCCGTTTGTGATTCCAAAATTACCAATGAATCAGTCACCGATAAGCCCGCCACCACCATGGTCGCCAGCTGCCTGGTAAACGTCGTCACCTGCCGGTGGGTCACCCGGTCAATAAATCGATCCAGAAAAGCTATCGACCGCCCATCTGTCTTAGGCTTGAGTTTCACCACAAACAATTCCCGTTTGCGCAGGAGCTCCACCGCCACCTTTTCATCCCGCGCCTCAATCTGTCCTTTGATTGTTTTCCCTTCAGCATTTTTGACGGTGTAGAAGAATTTTTCCATGATCAGAAAACCTAATCATCCAAGAGAGCTTTTCTTGCCCCGCTCAAAATTATTTATGATTTATGATATTTGATATATGATTTCTCTCTAGAGTTAACTCAATAACTCAGTCCCTACTTACTGCCTTGAAGTAATCTAGCCAACTCATTCGGCCGTAAACTAAAGCTCTGGGCCACATCCATGGCAATCTCGCCCGCCTTCACCCATTGAGCCAAACTCCCTTCGAGTGTCATCATCCCGAGCTCCGCCGAGGTTTGAATCACATTATCAATCTGATGTGTCTTGGCTTCGCGAATGGTATTTCTTACCGCAGGTGTCGCCAGCAAAACCTCAGTCGCCGGCACCCGCCCTCCCTTGATCGAAGGTATCAAGCGTTGCGACAGCACTACCTCAATCGAATTGGCAAACTGCATCCGCACCTGCTGCTGTTGGTGCTCAGGAAACACATCAATAATCCTATCGACTGTTTGCGCCGCGCTGTTGGTGTGCACTGTCGCCAACACCAAGTGTCCCGTTTCTGCCACGGTAATTGCCGCCGCAATCGTTTCGTAATCCCTTAGTTCCCCCACGAGTACCACGTCCGGATCTTGCCGCAACACACTTCTTAACGCCACCTTCCATGAGTGGGTGTCAGCATGGAGCTCCCGCTGGGAAATAAAACTTTTCGCCGGCTGGTGTAAAAACTCAATCGGATCCTCAATCGTCACAATGTGCTCCGCCCGCGTCTGGTTTATCTCTTCGATTATCGCCGCCAGAGTCGAGCTTTTACCGTGCCCCGTGGGCCCGGTGACGAGCACCAACCCTTGCCTTAAACTCGCAATTTGGTGAATTTGCTTCGGCAGCCTCAATTGCTCCACCGTCAAGATTTGAGATGGAATCAAACGTAAAGCCGCCGACATCGACCCCTTCTGATGGTAGGCATTGACCCTAAATCTCCCGGTCTCTCCAAACGCAAAAGAAAAGTCAATCTCCTTATTAGCCAAAAACAAATCTTTCTGCTCCGGGGTCATGATCGCCATCACTAAAGTCTTTGAGAGTTCCGCCGTCAATGCTTCTTTACCGCTGATTTGCGAAATCACCCCATCGATCCGCAAGCTCGGCGGCACCCCTACCACCAAATGTAAATCAGACGCCTTCCGCTCCACTGTCAGTTGCAACAGTTCTTGAATTTCCACTTTATGCCTCTCCCTATATATGATTTCTTATATATGATTTATGATCTTGCCTTCTAAAGCTACGTCTCCGCTACCCTTAAGACCTCCTCCACAGTGGTCATACCTTCCAAAATCTTCAGATACCCATCTTGCTTCATCAGCATCATCCCCGCCGCTACCGCTGTCTCTTCTACTTGATCGGCGCTCGCCCGCTCCAAGATGAGCTGGCCGATCTTGTCTGAGACGGAGAGGGCTTCAAAAATCCCAATCCGCCCGCTATACCCCGTATCGCCACACTGTTTGCACCCCTGGCCACGCATGAGCGTGAGACTATTTTCCTGCATATTCTGCTGTTGCAAGAAGGCGGTAAACAAAGGCCCCAGGACTTTCTTAATATCCGCCACTACCTCAGGCGGGGGAGTATAGGCTCGCCGGCAACTGGTGCACACCCGCCTTACCACCCGTTGCCCCACCACCGCCGTCAAAGTGCTGGCGAGTAAGAATGGTTCAGCTTTAAGATCCAAGAGTCGCGGCAGGGCCCCTGAAGCCGAGTTGGTGTGCAGCGTCGAAAACACCAGATGGCCCGTCAGCGCAGCTTGAATGGAGAGCTCCGTCGTCTCGTTATCGCGAATTTCACCTACCATGATAATGTTTGGGTCTTGCCTCAGCATGCTCCGGAGCCCGGACGCAAACGTCAACCCCGCTTTGGGATTCACTTGTACCTGATTCACCCCCGGCACCTCATACTCCACCGGGTCTTCCAAGGTCACAATATTTACTCTTGGCGTATTCACGATGGCCAAAATGGCATAAAGTGTCGTCGTTTTCCCACTCCCCGTTGGCCCCGTAATCAAAATAATCCCGTGGGGCACCTTAACCGCTTCTTGGAGCAAAGTCAGAGCTCGTCCCCTCAAGCCTAATTCAGGCAACGTCGGTACTTTCTGCGATTTCTGAAGGAGCCGCATCACGATCTTTTCGCCGTGCACTGAAGGAAGACTTGAAATCCGCAAGTCTACCTCCTCGTCACCAGCTTTAAATGTAAATCTCCCATCCTGAGGTATCCGTTTTTCGTCGATCTTCATGTTCGAGAGGATCTTAATCCGCGACACCACTGCCTCGTGGACGTTCCGCGGCAATACCAGTTTTTCCTGCAAAATCCCGTCGATGCGATACCGTACCCTCGTCTGGCGCTCCATCGGTTCAATGTGCACGTCCGATGCTCTGCCTTTAATCGCAAACTCCAAAACTGTACTCACAATTTTGGCAATGGGAGCTTCTCGAATCACGTGCCCGAGTTCCGTCGCATCCACTATCCGAGTCTGCTGCCCCTCACCTGTATCTTTTAAAGCCGCCACCACCTCCGATGACAGGCTCTGGGCATAACGCTCTGCGATGGCTGCCTCTATGTCTGTCGCCGTTGCCAAGGCCGGCTTCAATCTCATCCCGCTCTTCTGTTCCACAAATTCAATCGCCTGCAAATCCAAAGGATCTTGCATCGCCACTTCCAAGGTGTTGTCCGCTCGATCAATTCCAAATGGAAACAAATGATAGCGCCGTGCCACATTCTCCGGCACTCGATTCATCGCCTCTGGGCTTACCCCCATATCCGCCAAATGCACCAACGGAATGTTGTAGTAAGTCGCTTTAGCCTCTGCCAGCTTTTCCGGAGAGACTACTTGGCGCTCATCCAATAAGTCTTCCGCCGCTCTACCCGTATTAGCACTCTCAAGCTTCAACTGATCGTAATTACTTTGGGTCAAATCCCCTCGCTCCAACAACACATCCAAAAGGCTTCTGCCCTGGGAAGACGATAAATTCGGCAAAGGTTGAGCTTGAGGGGCAGGAGTGGTCATGCTATTGATACTCAAGGAGAAGCGCACATAAATTTGTCCGCTTCCACATTGCTTTATCTATGATAACCTACAATCGGTCGTCAAGCCAACAAGTTACACCCCAAAAGCTTTCTCACGCTTAAATGCATGTCTGCTATCTGTCATCTTATTTTGAGCGGAGCGAAAAAGAGCGGCTGAGCGAAGCGAAGCGCAGCTATATATGATTTATGATATTTGATATTTGATATCTCAAATCTATGCACGCCATCCTTTTGTTCGGTGGCCCCGCCGCAGCCCGCCACCACCAAACCATCCAAACTGCTACCCAAACACTTAAAACTTCCCCCCAGAATTTGGCTCATCATCCCGATGCGTTTTTAGTTGGGTCGGAAGATAAAACCACCTCCATTACTATCGCCGTGGTTCGGGAACTCAAGACTTGGCTCAGCCGTTCTCCGCTCATATGCCCCCAAAAAGTCGTCCTCATCGAAGATGCCGACCTACTCACCATTCCGGCTCAGCATGCTCTCTTAAAGTCACTCGAAGAACCCCCCTCACCGACAGTGTTTATTCTCACCACCTCAAACTCCAACTTGCTCCTCCCGACCATCCGTTCTCGTTGCCAGCTCGCTAGAGTGCCAAGTAGTCCTCAAGCCACCTCTCACCCTCAAATTACCGCCCTGCTGCAAAAACTCTCCGCCGCCTCTCCCGGAGAAAAAATCCTCCTCGCCCGCAATGTGGCTACCTCAAAAGACGCTGCCATAGATTTTTGCCGTCAACTCCTAGACACCCTTAGATTCGAAGCTCGTCACCACACCATTCGTCCCCTCATTTTAAAAGCTACTGCTCGCGCCCTCAAATTCCTCAGCCAAAATGTCAACCCCAAGTTAGTCGTCGAAGACCTGTTCTTAAAGCTCTGAGAGCCAACAAATGGGCTCTCGATCCCTTTACTCTCCTCTCTGATCTTGATAAAATAAACTTCCTAGGGCTAAGAGCCCTCGGGATTCTCCCTTTCGGGAGAAGAAGTATGTTACGCTTTGTATTCTCCGGCTGCGCCGGATCATTCTTTTTAGATCGCCTTCAGCCGTGGGCTGAGAGCCCACGGTTTTCGGCTATCTTGTAATAATTAAGTTAAAAATCTATCACATCCAAACAGGCAGCGTCACTCAACTGGCGTTTTTTCTTTTTTTAATCTACAGTCTTTTAACATGCCAAATAGTCGATACAGTGCTAAAGATATTAAAGTTCTCGAAGGTTTGGAGCCAGTCCGCAAACGCCCTGGCATGTATATTGGCTCCACCGATACCAAAGGCCTCCACCATCTGCTGGCTGAAATAGTCGACAACTCGGTCGACGAAGCCATTGCCCAAGCCGCCCATAACGTCACCGTCTACCTTCATAAGAATGCGATGGTTACCGTCGTCGACGACGGCCGGGGTATCCCCGTCGACCAACACTCCTCTGGTCTTTCCGCTCTCGAAGTTACCATGACAAAACTCCACGCCGGAGGTAAGTTTGAAGAAACTGCTTATCAAGCTTCTGGCGGTTTACATGGCGTGGGGGCTTCAGCAGTCAACGCCCTCTCGGAAAATATGCAAGTCACCGTCAAGCGTGAAGGCAAATACTACCGTCAGGAATACGAAATCGGCCACCCCACCACCAAAGTAAAGGAAATAGCCGCTTCCCTCGCCCCCCAAGAGCTCCAAACCTACAAATCTGGCACCGCCGTCACCTTCAAACCCGACACCCAAATTTTTGAGTCTGACACCAGGTTTTCCGGTAAAAAAGTCAAAACCATGCTCCGGCAACGCGCCTATTTGGTCGCTGGCCTCAAATTTCATCTCTTTGATGAGAGAAAAGACGAAGAGACCAACTTCTACTTCGAAGGCGGCATCAAATCACTGGTTACCCACCTCAATCACGACAAAAAACCCCTTCATCCCGTCATCTATATTGCTGGCCGAGAAGAAGGCAAAATCCCCGTGGGAGTCGAAGTGGCGCTGCAATACAATGATAGTTTCGCCGAGAACATTTTAAGCTTTGCCAACGTCATCGCCACCTCGGACGGCGGAACGCATCTCACCGGCTTTAGGATGGCCCTCATCAAGGTCATCAAAGACTATCTTGACCGCAACAAATCATTTAAAGAACTAGGCCGTGACCTTTCCGGCGAAGACCTCAAAGAAGGCTTAACCGCCGTCATCTTCGTCAAAATGTCTGCCAATGAGATTCAATTTGAATCCCAAACCAAAGCCAAGCTCAACAACCCCGAAGCTCAATCAGCCGTCTACACCATCATGAGGGAGCGCTTAGAAGAATTTTTAGAAGAGCACCCCCAAACTGCCAAAAAGATCCTAGAAAAAATCTATCTCGCCGCCAGAGCCCGACTCGCCGCCCGCGCCGCCAAAGACGCCGTCATCCGCAAGGGGGCACTGGAGGGTTTGACCCTCCCCGGCAAATTAGCCGACTGCCAAGAGTCTGATCCGGCTAATTCCGAGCTCTATATCGTCGAGGGTGATTCTGCTGGAGGCTCAGCCAAGCAGGGGAGAGACCGCAAGTTCCAAGCCATCTTGCCCCTGGGCGGGAAAATTCTCAACACCGAACGAGCCCGCTTGGATAAAATCGTCCAATTTGAAGAACTCAAAGATCTCATCGTGGCTCTCGGCATGGGGATAGGGGAGACCCAAAGCCCCGAGAAACTCCGCTACCACCGCATTATCATCATGACCGACGCCGACGTCGACGGCGAACACATCACCACTTTGCTGTTGACTTTCTTCTACCGCCATCTGCCCGACATCATCAAAGGAGGATTCCTCTATATCGCCATGCCCCCGCTCTACAAAATCTCCCATGGCAAGGCAATGCAGTATGTCTATACCGACACCGAAAAAAATAATTATCTCAAAACTCTCCCCAAAGACACCTCCACCAAAGGCGGATCCGCCGACAGAGGCGGAAAAGTAGCCATCCAACGCTACAAAGGCTTGGGGGAAATGAACCCCGAGCAACTCTGGGAAACCACCATGGATCCAGCCAACCGCACCCTCAAACAAGTCACCGTCGAAGACGCCTCCGCTGCCGATCACATCTTTACGACTTTAATGGGTGAAGACGTCCCTCCCCGACGCAAATTCATCCAAACACACGCTCAACTAGCTACTTTAGATATATAATGAGTGTCAACGAATTACCTCGGCCGATCCTGAGCCTGCGAAGGAGAGACGTAGAGATAATTAAATAGTTGCTCGGCTAGAGCCATCCCGCTCAGCGGGATACTCAAACTCGCTACCTTAGATATATAAAAACAGAGCTTGCTGAGCCATCCCGCTCAGCGGAACATTCAACTCGCCACATTACCCTATGATAAAAGACAACGCTAGCTATCATCATGAAAGAACCATTTAACCCTGGCTGGCAAGGAATACCTGACCCTGAACCAGAACAAAAGAAAGACATCCTCATCGAGATCGGCACCTCTTTATATCCACTTTCACCACAAACTCAAAAATACGTCGGTCTAGCAACGAAATCAGAGTATGAACACAACTCTTCGGTACTAATAATTAACGAACCACACTTTGACGTTACGGGCCAATTCGCTGTCTATAAACTTCTAGAAACATTCTTCACCGAAACCCCCCAACTCGTCTCAGAGACCACCTTTTTGGCTGAAGGCCTTCCAGTAAATCAGACTCTCTCGCTAGCTCCCTTAGTCGATGCTATCCCCAATCCAGACGAAGATACAATCTGGGAAGTTCTTTCAACGTTCTTAATCCCCGGCTATGCAGCTTATGCCTGGAAATTCAATCCCCATCTTCCAATAGTAGGAACGGAAGATCCTAGTTTGTATCAACTCTCTAGAGACATGTGGGCCAACATGCCAGCAAACCCGAGTGCTCAAGAGTTGGCACTGTGGAACGTTAGTGTTGCAGCGAGAAACAGGCAAATAGCAAAAACATTAATAGAACACACCCAAAGGCTTCAAAATCCCATCCTTTTTATAGGTGACGCCCATCTTTTAGGACTGTCGAAAGTCGTCGGCCGACAAGATGCAAAAATGCCCTTGGATATATATGACTTCCTAAAAGAAGAAAAAGTGGGCCACACGTTTCTAAGCACAACATCATCTAAACGCAGAACGAGACAGAATGTCGAAACATACAGACGCCTGATGCTTGCCCAGCAAAGTGGAAAATATGAAGACTATATCTCACTGATGCTTACAGGCGAACGTGAAACTACCGTCACTCCCTCTCCCGAAAACGCCGCAGAATATTTGAAACTCATCTTAGGAAAACGCCAAGGTTCTCCAGGGGAAACACACCCAAGCCCATCAAAGGCATTCTCCCTCCAACGGGAAAACAGATTTATCGATGCAGCCCAAGAATACTCTGCGCTAAGCGCAACTAAACCAGGCGTTCCTGGTTACATAATCTCTGTCCAAGAATCCCTTTTAAGGGATGTAACATCTAAAATCCTCAGAGCAAAAAAGGGGCCTGGGTCAAAACAAGGCCCACCAGAACCTAATCTGCCCCTGTTTGGGCCACGAATCGCCAAGGATCACTATCATCGAGTGTCACAATTTGCGACCCAGTTTTCTAAAACTCCCGGCCACCAAGAAACAATCAATAACGCTATGTCTCCTCAATGGGAAACCAGATATGGTGGTGCACTTGTCATTGCTGCGGCCGAAGAAATCGGCCAAGCAAGAATTAGGGCCTTTGAAGCAAGGCATACTCTACCCAATGGTCGCATCAACAGGGTAGATATCGCTACTACCAACAATATTGCTGTAGAGTGCAAAAATGCTGCAAGTTGGGTTCCTCGAAGCAGGATCAATAAATGGGTCGAGCAAGCTATCACCCGACTGAAACAAAGTCGAGAAAATTACCACTATTCCGCCACGGTGATCGTTGTACCACAACAACAGAATGCGGAAAAAATTCAAACCGAGGTAGACACTTACTTACGGTTGAAACATCCTCACCTCTTGCGTAAAATAAGGGTGTGCCGAGTAAATGAGCTGAACCAATTGCTCAGGCAATATAGATAAATAGATAAAAAGTAATATGTACGACTACGCATTTACGTTCTACAAACCAAACAAAACGTTTTTTGAACCTGGAGAATTAACACGAACTGTTAGCTTTCTTCAAAGAGACGGCTACGAAGTCGAATTCCGATCACCTCCACTAGCAACAACTAAAGAAGGCCAACCCCTCTTTAGGCCGAAAGAGGAAGAAATAGGAGCAATTATAAGAAAGGGGGGGGTGGAGCTTAATCTTTTTGCTAGTGCTGCCGAGGGCCCGATGGGGGCAATAGCTGACTTATCTATCACAGAAGACGACTTGAAAGAGTCAGTTACCCAAAATACCTCACTGTTAACCCAAGCCGCCATGATCGTTTTCAAAGGCCTACAACCCCTTTTTGCTTGGGGAGACCACGAATTAGAGCTGGATAAACTGCAACCATTCTTGAGCTTCGATAAAATAGGCGCCCTAGCCTGGGCTAACCTTTTCAGCCAAGAGCTCACCGAACATCTAGGGGGAATAGACCAAGTCTTACTCCATCCAACATGGCAGAAAGAGCAAAAACAAGCAAAGCTTACCCTAGGTGCACTTTCTTTAGTTTTGATAACACTCTCACCATCTCCAGCGGACCCTGTCCACGCCACTACTGCACTGCAATGTGACCGGAGATACCCCGGGGCCATTATTAAATCTTTCCAAACCCTTTCCCTAGCGGAGGCAAGAAATATTGTTAATGAATAAGAAACAAAAATAAAAGAATATGTATCTCCAACTCGCTCTCGCTTCAAGTTTAATAGCCGTCCTCTACGGTTTTTATCTCACCTATCAGATTCTCAAGCTTCCTCGGGGCACCGCTGACATGAACAAAATTGCTGACGCCATAGCCCAGGGTGCGCAGGCATTTCTTAAACGCCAATATCAAACGATTGGACTCATCGCTATCGCCATTATTGCCGTTCTGTGGTTAACCCTCGGGTCGCTTTCCGCCATCGCTTTTACCATCGGCGCGCTCTGCTCGGCTCTCGCCGGGTTTATCGGCATGAATGTGGCGGTGAGGGCCAACGTCCGCACCGCTCAGGCTGCGAAACTGGGTCTTTCAGCAGCGCTGACCACTGCTTTCCAGGGGGGTGCCGTCACCGGGCTCATGGTTGCCGGCCTTGCCCTGGGATCGGTTGCAGTCACCTTTCTGGTCATCGGAGGAGAGGGAGCTAACCTTGCCCACCTGGTAGCGCTGGGTTTTGGCGGTTCACTCATTTCCGTTTTTGCCCGTTTGGGCGGCGGTATCTACACCAAAGGTGCCGACGTGGGTACAGACATGGTCGGCAAAATCGAAAAGGGGATACCTGAAGATGACCCCCGAAATCCCGGAGTGATTGCTGACCTCGTCGGTGACAACGTGGGTGATGATGCTGGCATGGCTGCTGACCTATTCGAGACCTACGTGGTTACGGCTGTCGCCACCATGATTTTAGGCCAACTCACGTTCCCAAATTTTCCCAACGCCCTCACTTTCCCCTTAGTAGTAGGTAGTGGCGGCATTATCGCCTCAATTATCGGCACCTATTTTGTCCACTTAGGCAAAGATAAAAAAATCATGCCAGCTCTCTATAAAGGCCTCATCGCCGCCTCTCTAGTCAGCGGTCTTCTCTATTGGGGTATCGCCCAAAATGTCATGGCTGGTAACGGACTTTTGAGCTCAATGCAGCTTCTCTTTACAAGCCTCATCGGCATCGTCGTCACCGTCGGCATGGTGGCCATCACCGAATTTTACACCTCCAAATCCTATGACTCAGTCAAGCATTTGGCCGCAGCTTCTAACACCGGCCATGGCACCAACATCATTGCTGGGCTAGCCATCTCCATGAAGTCAACTCTTCCTCCAGTCCTTTTGATCGGCCTCGCCATGCTCGGGGCATTTTCACTCGGGGGCCTCTATGGCATTGCCGTCGCTGCCATGGCCATGCTCTCCTTAACCGGCATTGTCGTCTCGATCGACGCCTTTGGCCCGATCACTGATAACGCCGGGGGCATTGCCGAAATGACCAACCAACCTCAAAGCATCCGCCGGGTTACCGATGCCCTCGATAGCGTTGGCAACACCACCAAAGCGGTCACCAAAGGTTTTGCCATCGCCTCGGCAGGACTCGCCGCCTTAGTCCTATTTGCTGCCTACACGCAAGAACTCAAAGTGAGCGCCGGAGCATTTAGCCTCCAAGATCCATATGTCGTCGTCGGGCTATTAATCGGCGCGTCCTTACCATACGTCTTTGGCGCGATGAGTATGGAAGCAGTTGGCAAAGCCGCCGGAGCAGTGGTAGTTGAAGTTCGCCGCCAGTTTAGGGAGATCAAAGGCATCATGGCAGGCAAAGCCACACCCGAGTATGGCAGAGCTGTCGATATCGTCACCCAAGCGGCTATTCGAGAAATGATCGTGCCTGCGCTCTTACCGGTCGGCGTCCCCATCGCCGTCGGCTTCACCTTAGGTTCTGCCGCTTTGGGGGGGCTCCTCATGGGCACCATCGTCACCGGACTTTTCGTGGCTCTATCGATGACCACGGGCGGTGCTGCCTGGGATAACGCCAAAAAGTACATCGAGGAGGGCCACTTCGGCGGCAAAGGTTCCCCAGCCCATCAAGCCGCAGTTACCGGCGACACGGTTGGCGACCCCTACAAAGACACCGCTGGTCCAGCCATCAATCCTATGATCAAAGTGGCCAATATCGTCGCCCTCATGATTGCAGGTTTTATCAGCTAAACCCCCAGGATCCAAGCAGTCTTTCGCAGCCTAACTGGCTAAATTCTATCTATGAGTGATCAAGAAAAAAAGGCAGACAAGAAAAACCAGCCCCAAGCCGAACTCAGTCTTGCTAAGGTAACCGACGCCAAAAAAACTCGTTTCGGCCGCATCACCCCCACCTCCATCACTCACGAGATGCAAAAATCGTATCTCGATTACGCCATGAGCGTCATCGTCCAAAGGGCTCTGCCGGATGTACGCGATGGCTTAAAACCCGTGCATCGCCGCATCCTCTACGCCATGAAAGAATTGAACCTTTCCCACACCTCGGCTTACAAAAAATCCGCTCGGATCGTCGGAGAAGTGTTGGGTAAATACCACCCCCACGGCGACCAAGCCGTCTACGACGCTCTCGTTCGTTTGGCCCAAGAGTTTTCCATGCGCTATCCATTGATCGACGGCCAGGGAAACTTTGGTTCAGTCGATGGCGACTCAGCTGCTGCCATGCGCTACACCGAAGCCAGATTAGCGAAAATCACCCAAGAGCTCCTCTGGGATCTGGAAAAAGACACGGTGCCCTTTATCGATAACTTTGACGGTTCCTACACTGAACCCGCAGTTTTACCCGCCAAACTCCCCAATCTCCTTTTAATGGGTTCGGATGGCATCGCCGTCGGTATGGCCACAAAAATTCCTCCCCATAATCTGGGCGAAGTCGTCGCTAGCCTAAACGTAATCATCAAAAAAGCCCGAATTACCCGCGACGCCACAGCCCTAAATCAAATCAAAGAAGCCGACCTTGCCACCACCGACCCTCAGCTTCTTGCCGGCGAGTTCGAGTCCGAAACCACTATTGATGAGCTCTTAACCCACATCCAAGGCCCAGATTTTCCCACCGGCGGTACCATTTTTGATCAAAAAGAAATTGAAGAAACCTACCGCACCGGCCGCGGTCGCATCATTATGCGCGCCATCGCCGAAATCAAGGAACTCAAAGGTGGTCGTCATCAAATCGTCATCACCGAGCTCCCATACCAAGTCAACAAAGCCAGATTAGTCGCCAAAATCGCTCACCTCGTCCGCAAGAAAGCTATCACCGGTATCAAAAATCTCCGCGACGAATCTGACCGCCGGGGGCTCTCCGTTGTCATTGAGCTTGCCCGGGACGGCCGCCCCAAAGCCATCCTCAACAACCTTTTCAAACACACCGAACTCCAATCTAACTTCGCCGTCAACTGCGTGGCCCTGGACTCCACCGGCACTCCCCACCTCATGAATCTCAAGACGGTGCTCACCGAGTACCTCAAACACCGGCTTTTGGTCGTCATCCGCCGCTCTCAATTTGAATTGAGGGAAGCCCGCGCCCGCGCCCACATCCTCGAAGGCTTAATGATCGCTCTGGATCACATCGACGCCGTCATCGACACCATCAAAAAATCCAAAGACACCGATACTGCCAAGATAAACTTGATGAAAAAATTCAAGCTCACCGAAATTCAAGCGACCGCCATCTTAGACATGCAGCTCAGGCGCCTTGCAGCCTTAGAACGGCAAAAAATCAAAGACGAATACGACCTCATCCAAGAAACTATCAGATACTTAGTCAGTCTGCTTAAGGAGCCCGAAAAAGTCCTGGGTGTCATTAACAACGAACTTTCTGACCTTAAAACCAAATATGCCGACCCACGCCGGACCCAAGTTTTTAAACGGGGCCTCAAAGATTTATCCGACACCGACCTCGTCCCCAAAGAGGATTGCCTCGTCACCCTCACAGCGGGGGGCTACATCAAACGCCTGCCTCCCACCACCTACCGAGCCCAGCGCCGCGGCGGTAAAGGTGTGACTGGTATGACCACCAAAGACGAAGACTCAATTGCCTTTTTACTCACCGCCAACACCCACCAAACATTACTCGTCACCACCGATAAAGGCCGCGCCTTCGCCCTCAAAGTTTTTGATCTTCCCGAAGGCAGCCGTCAATCCAAAGGCCAAGCCATCATCAACCTCATCAACATCGAACCCGGTGAAAAAGTCCAAGCCGTCCTGGCTACGAAAGGAGAACTCGGGGAGAGCAAAGATCGTTATCTTCTGATGGTCACGAGTCTCGGTACCGTCAAAAAAACACCCTTGTCAGCTTTCAAGAACATGCGCTCGTCAGGCATCATCGCTCTCAAGCTTGGCACCAATGACCGCCTCATCTGGGTTAGAGAAACCAAAGGCCACGACCACATCATCCTCGTTTCCCAAAAGGGCAAAGCCATCCGCTTTAAAGAAACCGACGTCCGCCCCATGGGTCGCAATACCAAAGGGGTGCGGGGCATCAAGCTGGGCTCTGGGGATAAAGTCGTCGGCCTCGTGAGCGCGCCCGAAAAACCAGTCAAAACCCCAGGCTCTCGTACCCGCCCTTTCCATGACGTTCTCATCGTTACCGAAAAAGGCTTCGGCAAACGCACCGATGTCTCAGAGTTCCCCATGCAAAAACGCGGCGGTATGGGGGTCAGAACCGCCAATCTTACTGACCGCACCGGCCCCATCGTCTCCGCCCGCCTCGTTACTCACCGCACCGACCAAGCTATCATCACCTCCAAAAAAGCCCAGGTCATCAAGCTCCCCATCAAGAACATCAAACGCATCGGCCGCGCCACTCAAGGCGTCATCCTGATGCGCTTTGCCAAACCCGCCGACTCGGTTGCGGCAGTAACAACAATCAAAAAGAGTCAAATCGAGGAAACTGAAGCGGAAAGCGATGAAACGTAGCCGGACTTACGACAGATGCCACCAGAAAAACTATTGATTACCCAACACTCTTATTCTTCTCATTGCTTCTAACGAAAGCAACTCAAGAATAATAGGTGCATACAGTGCCTGCGCGGTTGATGCAGCATATCCTAATTGTCCATCATGTTCTGCCCTTGTTGTTCGAGGACATCCGGCACCTCCGTGTAAAGCCAATACAAGGTCTGTAGTTGGATCGTTACTTTGAAATATGACATTAGGTCCCATGAGCTGATGTCTCCTACCCACATATTCTCTATTAGCCAAATCTACCATGTTTGCACCATCTCTTATTTCACCCATGTTGTCAGACATCGAGAAAAGCGCCTCATGACACGAGGCTACTCCTCTTGGGCCTGCTGCCAGATAATTAAATCCGCTCCCACATGGTGTCGGAATCACACCAAATAGTTGTAAGTAGTCGATTTTATCAAGCGGTTGAATAGGAACACCTCTCTCAATCAGCACGCGTGTGACATCAAAGCCTCCCCGTAAGCCCTCAACCATTTGTGTATATCCGGATCGCTTTAATGCTTCGAGTTGCGCTTCGGTTTGAGGTCTGAAAAATGTCACGCCCAGAGGGATTGGTCTTGCCCCGCCGCCCCAATTCCAATAGCGTCCAACGAAAGTTTCACTTTCAGGGTCCCACATTGCCCGAACAAAATTTTCAAACTGGCCAGCGTTTCCTGGAGTAACGACGTGGTTTACGTTATAACTTACTCCTGCCTCGTGGAGTCGCTCTACTCCCTTAATGATGTTTGGATATTTATCTTGGTCTCGTCTTACACCCCGAGCCCTATCGTTTTCCTCGCCGACTCCCCAGAGACTTACACTCACGTGCGCACCCCAGTCTTTTAGCTCCGATACAACGTCATCACTTAGGTGTGAACCATTGGTCAAAATTACTTGAGAAATATCGAGGTCGGGATGTTTGTCACGAAGGGAATCAATAACTGATTGACCTACCCTAAGAAGTCGTCGAGAGCCTGGCATTAATGCCTCGCCTCCAGCCCATTTAACTCGCAGGCGTTCCATTCCTTTTTCAGCTACAGATTGAGCGGTGCTCTCCAGTAAAGTCTCTAAAGTATCACTTTTCATTGTCCGAGCTTGACTCGCTAAATACCTATCCGCCCCGGTAGCGCAACCAGGGCAGCGAAAATTACACGCTTCGGTGGTTTCGAGATACAATTCCGCTTCCGTACCAAAATTGGGCTGAATGGTCACGTTCATCTCCTGTCCAGGTGTCAGTAAAATCCATCGAGACTTAAGCTCGTCCGTTATAGTTCTCACTCCATCTACATCCAGGGCAGTTTGTTCAGCAACCTGCGCAATGTTTTGAGGGCTTTGGGCAAAAGCGTCATAAACGCCCCAAGCTTCGTCCCCCAACCGCGTAAGTTCAGATTTGACTGGATGGTAGAGGGCAAGGCGACCGTCCCAAACAGGCTCAATGCCTCCATCGCGTGGAGAATATCCGGATAGTTGGCGAACCTCCATGGTATGGGGATAGCGAGCTAAAGGAGTAGGTATCGCATCATGTGCTTCTATGATAGTTTGTTCCTGCTCTGCTGCCATATTTAAGTACTTAAACTAAAACTCTAACAATTTTAGAGTTGTGATAACCCAGATGACTTTAACTACTTAACGTTCTCCGTCACCAGAGGTGCGACGACTTCAGGACAAGCACAATTATTTTGCGCTCTGACATCTACACCATCACCTCGTTCTAAAGTGGCTGTAGCCGGATCTGGACAAGCACAATCTGAAGCTACACTTGCAGCTCTACCTGCTTCCAATGAAGCAACAACTGGTTGGGGACATGCACAGTCTGTGTAACCTTGACCAGCCTGTTCAGCCCCTAAAGTTTCTACTAAACCCACATTTCATCACCTCCCTAAAAAGCTATAGGGTATTTTATGCCAACAGTCTACAAAAAGCAAATTCTCGGCTGACAAAACTTTGAATGTATGTATATGTATTATGCATGTTGCATTTACAACCAGTTTTTGAGGAAACAAAGTTCAACTTTTCTTGGACGGATATACAGTTATTTTTTCGATTTATCAACTACTTCCTTACTTCCACGCTCCGGTATTTAGAAGTTAAGCATTAAACCATCCGCTGTCACAAACACCTCTGACTAGGTCACGATACATTTGGCACAACAGCAGTTGTGCATGAGATTGAGAAACAACTTCTTCTTTTCTCTTTGCCGCCCTCTTTTTCAAAATCGTCGGGCCGCTCCCTCTCTCCGTTAATCAAACCACGGTGCAAAAACAATCTACCTTTGACGCCACGGGGGAGGGGAAAGCCGCTGTCGTTCCGGATGTTGCCCTCACCTCACTCGGTATTACCATCACCCAACCAAACGTCGCTTCTGCCCAAGAAGCAGCCAATCGCGTTATCAATAGTATTACCGCTGCCCTCAAAGAGAGTGGGGTAGGGGAGAAGGACTTGAGGACCCAAAACTACTCCATCAACCCTCAATACGATTTTACTGTAGGTCAACGCGTAACTGGCTACACGGTCAACGCCACCCTCGAGGTCAAGTTCACCGATTTTGCCAAACTCGAAGGGGCCATCGATAGCGCTGTTTCCTTAGGCGCTAACCAAGTTGGCGGCATTACCTTCACCCTCTCAGATGAGGCGAGGCTCGCAGCCGAAACCGAAGCGATAAAAGAAGCGGTAGACCAGGCAAAAGCTAAAGCCGAGAGCTTAGCCTCTGCCGCTGGCATCAAACTAGGCCGCATCATCAACGTCTACGAATCTGGTACCGAACCGCCCCTGCCGTACTATCGCTCACTCGAAGCCATGGGCTCTGACGTCGCCATTGCCGAACCCACGGAACTTGAGCCCGGCTCCACCGAAGTTCGTCTCTCCGTAACACTATCGTACGAAACGTTGTAAACCCCCTAACCAACGGAGAACTTTTAGGTGTTATCGTTTCCCGTGATATTGGTCATGCACTCGCTTGAGTTGGGGGTTCGTTACATGGGTATAAATCTGCGTGGTAGCTACATTTTTATGCCCCAGCATCTCTTGCACTTCCCTTAACCCCGCTCCTGCCCGCAAAAGATCAGTCGCAAACGAATGGCGCAAACCATGCGGGGTAATCTTTTGCGCCAGCCCCGCTTTGCGTCTATAGCGCTCCACCACTCGCTGAATTCCCCGAGCCGTAAAGCGCATCTTCTCCCCATCTTTACTTACTACCTCTGGTTTCTTGCCCGTATAGCGGATAAACACCGGCTGCCATCTATCTTGGCGCATCGCCAAATAGCGCTTAAGCCATTGCACCGCCCGCTCGCTCAAAAACACCACTCGTGCCCGTCTCCCTTTGCCAATCACCCCAATTTCTCTTGAGTTAAAATCAATCTGGTTGCGGTCAAGTTTCGCCAGTTCCGACACTCTGAGCCCGGTAGAAAATAGCAGCTCTAAAATCGCCTTGTCCCGCAATTCCATCTCATCACTTATCCCAGGCTGTGACAACAGTCGCTCCACCTGCTCTCGCGTCAAAAACGTCAACCTCCGGCTCTCAGCTTTAGGCAAATCAATCTTGTCCGCAGCTAGTGTTTCAACGTCGTTCTTGGAAAGCCACTTCAAAAAGGCTCTGAGCGCAATCAAGTGATACCCTTGCGTTGGCACCGACAGCGTTTTCCCCTTGTTGTCCGTCAACCCAGAAAGATACACTCGATATTTCCTCAAATCAGTAAGAGTCAAGTTTTTAGTCGATATATAGTTCTTTTGTCTTTGTATCCAGCTCGTAAATCGCCCGAGCCACTGCCGATAATTGCGTACTGTATAAGGCGATACGTTGCGCTCCACTGTCAACGATTCTAAGTAGTCAGCTATGTAACTATTCCAAGACGCGTTAGCCATCATTTTTTTCACCCGTGAAAAGCAATGTGCCAGAGTGGGGGAGAGGGGAGTGGCAAAATTTCTAATTACTAATTTCTAATTGACCTAAACTCCTCTCCTGACTGACTAATTAATCAACTAATTAAAGCCTACAATAATAGCAATCAGACGTCAACATTGTACGACATTAAGACCCTCACTAATCCTGTACAATCATCGGTATGATCAAACCAGGC
>JACOWY010000043.1 GCA_016176555.1 Candidatus Chisholmbacteria bacterium
ATCCGCCGGTACGCGGCAGAAAACAGTTGATAATGCTTCCACGCCTGCTTGTGCTTCTTAATCTCCTTAATGATATCTGAAGGAAACACAAACGCTTGCTTGATTATGTTTTCGACCACCGGCCGCACCGAAGGATGAAGTTTCTTCTGTCGTGCCAAAAGCGTCAGCCGCTCAATATTCGGCTGCGAATACCCGCTCTTTGGCCTTCGAGGCGAAAACCGCTGCACCGTAGTGTCTTTATCGAGACCTTTAGCGATGCTATCAATCCACCCAAAACAAAGCGCTTCTTCTACCGCATCGTTATACGAAATCCGTTCTTTACCCGTGTGTTTTTTAGGGTATGCCAACCAAATTTCTTTTTCAGTCTGAAAATTCTTCCGCAGCCACCCCCGCCACTCTCTTCTCGTTGCCACCGGCAGCACTTTACCAATTTTCATTGCAAGATAGCCTGAAACCCTGGCCTTCTAGGCCAGGAATGAAGGCGACATAAATAATATGAGTGAAACGAATTCAAAGCGCAACATACTTCTTCTCTCAAAGAGAGAATACCACGGCCTCTGAGGCCGTGGAAGTTTATTTAAGATCCATAAATTACTCAATGCAACAGGAAAGCCGAGTGAGGTCTTTATCAAAAGAAGTGGCAATAAGTTTTATTGACTCTGAAAGAGTGGGGAATACGTGCACCGTATCGCGAATGTCCTCAAGAGTTAAGCCAAATTTGACTGCCAGTGTTGCTTCATGAATTAATTCTTCAGCATGCCTTGAGAGAATATGCAGTCCTAAAATCTTCTTGGTTTTATCATCAATTACCATTTTAATTACCCCTCTAGTATCGCCGATGATTTTAGCTTTTGGCACAAACTCAAATGGAATGGTAGTGCAGTTGCAGCTAATATCTTTATTTACTACTTCCCTTTCTGTTAGACCCACGCTAGCAACAGCCGGAGTAGTAAAAACAACCGAGGGAACGTCGTGATAAGTCATCTTGCGATTTGCGCCTTCTAAGGCATTTTCGGTGGCAATGTTGCCTTCTTTAGCCGCCGTTGTCTCGAGCCGCTTTGGTGAGTCAATCACGTCACCCGCAGCGTAAACAGCTTGATTGGTGGTTTGCATCATCTCATTTATTTTGACCGCTCCGTCTTTTTCAACTTCGACTCCTACCATATTTAAACCAAGCTCTGCTGTGTTGGGCCTTTTACCAGTTCCAACCAGAAGCTCATCCCCCACAAAGACCCGTTCATTGTAAGTTGCACCGATCTTCACTTTTACGGACTTTCCAGCTTCACTCTCTCCCACCCCCAGAAACTCAACTCCCTCGAGGATTTCAATGCCTTCTTCTTTTAAAATTTCAATTATCCCCTTGGAAATCTCCGGTTCGGCCCCTTTTAATATTTGGCTCCGTTGAAGAATGGTTACCCGGCTGCCAAAGTGGGCATACATCTGGGCAAACTCCAAAGCCACCGGCCCGCCGCCAACGACGAGTAAATGGGTAGGCAACGTTTTAAGTTTTAAGGCTTCTGTATGGGTTATGTACGAAACGCGATCTAGTCCCGAAATCGGTGGGGCAATAGCTGTTGAACCATTACAAATCAAAAACTTCTCACTAGAAAATGTATCTCCGTTTATTGCTATCCCACGGTTGCTGATAAACTTAGCCTCGCCGTCAAAATAAGTGACGTTTGTCAGCCGAGCCAACACATCTTGATATTTGGTCTTTTGCATCTCTTCAACTAACTTTAGCTCGTGATCGATTGCCTCTTGAAAGTTAAGCGTTACCTTCTCAAAATGGATGCCGGGAGTAATTCTGCTTGTTGAGTCATAGTAAGTTTGAGCAATGTTAAGCAGCGTTTTTGATGGCACACAGCCAACATTGACGCACGTACCTCCTAGAGGCAGCCCTGCGTTAACCAGCGCTGTTTTTGCTCCCAGCTCGTCAGCCTTAATTGCCGCCGCAAACCCAGCCGAGCCAGCACCGATGATAATGTAGTCAAAATGAGATTGTTTGTTCATTGCAAGACAGCCGGAAACCCTGGCCTTTCAGGCCAGGGATGAAGGCGATCTAAAAAGAATGAGCGATAGCGAATACACAGCGCAACATACTTCTTCTCTCGCAGAGAGAATACCCAGGCCTCTCAGGCCGGGGAAGTTTATTAGCAACAATTATGGTTATTAGTAGTACTAGCGTACTTTTCTAAAGCTTGAATTTGGATTTTTTCTAAGTGAATTGACGGCCTTTTTAGTTTGATTAAATCAAGCGCTTGTTGCACTGTTCGCCCCCTTTTAATCAGATAAGCCGCCACTAGGACAGTTGAACGTCCATGTCCATTCATGCAGTGAACGTATATTTTCTTTTTCATATCTACAAACTTTTCTAAAACGGCAACTCCAAAGCCCAACTGGTCATCAGTGGGTGCAGTATCGTCCTTTACCGGTAGCCAAATATAAAATTTGATACCCAAAGGCGAGTCCACCCTATTTTCTTCCAACGAGATATCTACTTCAATCTCTTCTTTTCGTAGTTTCTCATCAAAATGAGTCTGGCAACATTGGTTGGTACCAATGTAAATCCCATCGGTGATGTAATCGTACTCAAGCTCTTTAATCTGCGGATGATTAGTCATCTTGCTATGCCCCACTCTGCTGTGGTTTCAGTATAAACCGTGTCGGACACAATTGTCGCCTGATAAGGCTCAATTGCTTTGATAATTAACTCATCGCTAACCTTGCCTAATTCATAAACGACCCAGCCCTCTCCGTCGAGATTGTCGTTAAAACCCACATAAGCATCTGCCACCCCCTCGATGGCTTTCAGATTATATTCTGCCGCGACAGCGCAAGTAGCACACCACATACCCTCAATAGAAAGAGTGGCTTTATGCAACCGCTCTCCCCCTAATGAACCAAGTACCGCTGCCACTCTATTGTTGCTTGTCCCAGAAACGCTTTGGCTCAAGATGACACCCCCCAGAGTCGTTATCCCTAAAACTGCTAGTAGTGTGATAATTTTTCTCATAAGCTTAATCCACCGGCTGCCAGCCGAATTCCCTGCCCTTCCATGGGTAGGGATGAGGCGCCGCTCCCCGCCGATTCGGCGGGAGTAGGGCAGCCTCGGAGGACGGAATCCCCGGCCTTCCACGGCCGGGGAGGACGTCAATTCCCGTATCGCCATTGGTAAATTAAGGGTGCAATCAAAGGCGTAACTACAAAAGTCAGCAAATAATAGAGAAGCGCCGCAGCCAGAAATGAGCCGCCAAAAATTAACCACCGCCTCCCTCTGGTTAAATGTTCTTCACAGCCAGTCTTTCGGTAGGTTTTATAAAAAGCTACTCCCAAAACTACCAGTCCAATAGCCAGAAAATAGGGCTTGCGATAGCCAATAGAAAGAGCGGTTGAGGCGCCGCCTACTCCGAATAAAATAAGCACCAACGGGCCTACACAACAGAGCGAAGCAACGATGGCCGACAAAACACCCCACGTCATCGCTTCATTAGTGGTTTTTTCTTGTGGGCTTTCTTTCACAATAATTTGGCTATTTCCTTGTCTTTGAGTGAATAATAAATCGTATGACCGTTTCTGCGGGTTGTTACCAATTTTGCTTGGCGCAGGGCACTAAGCTGATGAGATACAGCAGAGACGGACATAGCTAAAATCTCAGCCATATCGCAGACACACAATTCCCTTAAGTCTTTAAGTAGTTTCACTAACTTGTATCTGGTTTCGCCAGACAAAACTTGATGAATTTTAAGATGTTTACTTAGTCGTTTATCAGTTTTAAGCGCGGTTTTAACTTTACGGATATCGTTGTCTGATAGCGTAGGCCCGACACAAATTTGCCCGAGGTGTTTTACTTGCATGTTTGAACAAATGTTCAAGTATAAATGTAAACCAATTAATCTTAGGTGTCAAGATTGAAACCGCCTAAAAGTGATGAATGGGAAAATTGCTTGTCTCGAACCTAAAAAAGACCCGATATCAAGCGCTTGCAGACGGGGAACCCCCCACCTCCAGCTTGCCTGCTTGCAGTGCAAAGTGTGGAGCGGGATACCAGAATCGGACTGGCGTCTTCAGCTTGGGAAGCTGACGTTCTGCCACTGAACCAATCCCGCAGCGTAAGAAATCACAGATTTCAACGCGCTGTCACTTTTAAATTGTGCCACAATTTATTACGTGACGCCACGTATTATTTTTACCAAAAATTTAACCGTCTCTTATCGAGGCAGTTTTAAAACCATTCCCACCTCGATCAGGTTAGGGTTAGTCACTGTCTCGCTATTGGCTTTAGCAATCTCTGGCCACTTGTAGCCGTCTTGGTATGCCCTCACCGCAATGCTCCACAAATTGTCACCCTTAACCACCGTGTACGACGTGCCGCTAATAGTATTAGCCGCTGGGGCTAAAGGTTCTGCTACTTGAGCCTCGCTTGGGGGTCTAATTACTGCCGCTCGCGGAATCGTTAATTCCTGACCGACGGTAACCATATCAGGTCGGGCCAGTTTGTTTTCCCTGGCAATATCCACCCAGTTGTAACCACTTTCGAAGTAGCGCTCGGCGATACTCCATAAGTGTTCACCTGCTGCCACCGTGTGTTTGGTGGGTAAGTTACTGGGCACGAATTTTCCATCTTCTTCCACAAGTTGCACTGTCTCTTCTGCCGGTTCTAAAATTTCCGGTGTGCCTTGGTCGACACTGGTAAAGTAGTTGTAAATTAAAATCCCCACTACAATCACCACCAAAGCCCCTAAGAACATGCTGACCGTCGACTCATTCAGCTTGAGTTGCTTAAGCCATCGCTTAAGTTGATCTTCCATCCGTCCTCCTTTCTAGGCAGAGAGTCCGTGCTCCAAAAAAGCAACGTGTTCCCCAAATTAACCCATTTAAATCCCGAATGCAAGTAGTAACTCACAAGCCTCTCTGCTACAATAAGCTCCCAAGAAAAAATTCTGGGGCTGTAGCTCAGTTGGTTAGAGCGCCTCCCTGTCAAGGAGGAGGTCACCGGTTCGAGTCCGGCCAGTCCCGCAAGGCACAATTCTGCGCCTTGCTTCGCCAGAGAAGCAAAAGCAGATTGTGACGCAGCCAGGTGCAGCATTGTACCTGGCATTTTTGTATTATTATCACAACCCATGAAGTTTTATTATGTGTATATACTTCACAATCCTGAGAAAAACTTCATATATGTTGGTTATTCAGAGAAGTTACGTCAGCGAATCTCTTCTCACAACAAAGGTAAAAATCAATCGACTAAAGCTTATATACCGCTCCGTTTAATTCACTACGAGGCTTACTCAGCTAGAAGTGATGCAAAACGTAGGGAAGTATATCTGAAAACTAATCGCGGTCGAACAACTATAATGACGATGCTAAAAGATTGCTTTGACAATTTATCCAAGACGAGCAAATAATCAGGATTAAAAAATATGAAAATGAGCCGGCACATGACCAACAAGGAAATTGCTCATCTTTTAAGGCAAATGGCCGCCGCTCTCGAGGTCAAAAACGTTGATCGCTTTAGGCTCCGTGCCTACGAAAACGCCGCCGACTCTATCGAGCACGAAACCACCGAAATCCGAGATATCTGGGAACAAAAGAAGCTTGAAACCATCCCCGGTATCGGCCCCACCTTGAGCAGTCACCTCGACGAACTTTTTAAAACCGGTAAGGTCAAACACTTTATCCAAGAAACTAAATCCTTACCTCAGGCCATGTTTGACATCCTGGGTATCCCCGGCATCGGTGCCAAAACCGCCTACAAACTCTCCCGCGAACTCAAACTCCCTAAGGGAAAAAAAGCCATTGCCTCACTTAAAACAGCAGCTGAGCAGGGGAAGATAAGAAACATCGAAGGTTTTGCCGAACAAAGTGAACAGGATATTCTCGCCGGGATCGCCGAGCAGGAAAAAAGAGGTTCTCGGATTCTTTTGGCCACCGCCGAACCTGTAAGCGAAAAAATCCTCGACTACATGAAGCAAGCCCCAGTTAAAGTTATCGAGCCCCTCGGCAGCCTCAGGCGTAGAAACGCCACCGTCGGCGACATTGACCTGGCCGCGGCGACCCTCAACCCCCAAGCCGTTCTCGAACATTTTGTCAAATATCCCGACAAAAAAACCATTTTAGCCAAAGGCGGCAACACCGCCCGCATAATTTTGAAAAACAATATTCAAGTCGATCTCAAAACCCAAACCCCCGATAAATTTGGCGCTCTCTTGCAGCACTTTACCGGCTCAAAAAATCACAACGTTCATCTCAGGGAATTAGCGGTCAAAAAGGGCTTATCGCTCTCAGAATACGGCATCAAAGTCAAAAAAACCGGTAAAACCGAGTATTTCGCCACCGAGGCAGCTTTTTATCAGCGTCAAGACATGGCGTGGATCCCGCCAGAGCTCAGAGAAGACACGGGCGAAATCGAGCGAGCCTTAAAAAATAAACTACCTAATCTGGTCAAACTGGAAGATATTCAAGGCGATCTCCATACCCATTCAAATTACGACTGGATCTCCAGCCACGATTACGGCAAAGATAGTTTTAAGGAAATCATCAACGCCGCCGTGAATCTTGGCTACGAATATATTGGCCTTGGGGATCATAATCCGAGTAGAAGCCAGTATACCGAAAAACAAATAATAGACCTTCTCAAGAGGCGAAAAGAAGCTATTGAAAAACTAAGATACTCATATGAAAAAAATAAAACCACGAGAGGAATATTTATACTCAACGTCCTCGAAGTCGATATTTTAAGCGACGGTGGCCTAGCCTTACCAGATAAGGCTCTCTCCGAGCTCGA
>JACOWY010000044.1 GCA_016176555.1 Candidatus Chisholmbacteria bacterium
ACTCTCTATATCAACACCGCTCCACTCAAAGGCTACCATGTCCCGGAAAAATACGGTGAACAATCTCGCGCCGGGGTGATGTTCGTTGGCCCTTTGCTGGCCCGCTTTGGCCAGGCCGTTGTCCCCTTGCCCGGTGGCGATAAGATCGGCACGCGTCCCCTCGATCGCCATTTTGCCGGCCTCAAAGCTTTAGGGGCGGAGATAAAGCTTAATGGCTCAAAAGTAGAAGTTAGGTGCGCCAAACTCAAAGGCGCGACGTTTACCTTTCCCAAAAAATCCCACACCGGCACCGAAACCATGATCATGGCCGCAGTCCTCGCTTCGGGTGAAACCATCCTCAAAAATGCAGCCGAGGAGCCTGAGGTCGATGATCTTATTAAATTCCTCAATCGCATGGGGGCACACATAAAAAGGCAAACAAACGGTGACGTTCACATCAAAGGGGTCGCCAAACTCAAGCCCTCCATTCACAAGCTCATGCCCGACCGCAATGAAGCCGTGACCTACGCGGTGGCGGCCCTCGCTACCAAAGGCGACATCATCGTCGAAAACGCCCCAGCCCAACACCTTGAGGCATTTCTCGCCAAGGTTAAAGCCATAGGCGGCTGCTATGAAATGGGTACCTATGGCGTCCGTTTTTATTATCGCGAGCCTTTAAAAGCGACAGAAGTTGTCACCCAGCCTCACCCCGGTTTTATGACTGACTGGCAACCGTTGTGGACTGTGCTCATGACTCAGGCTGAAGGCGAAAGTATCGTCCACGAAACCGTCTTTACCAGTCGATTTCAATATGTTGCCGACCTCAACCGCATGGGCGCCAACATTGAACTGTTTGAGCCTGAAGTTAAAGATAAAAAGGATTTTTATCACTTTAATCTCGAAGACGACCGTGAACCCCACCTCCATGCCGCGAAGATAACCGGCCCCACCCCATTTAAAGCCGGCAATTTCCTAGTCCCCGACATCCGCGCTGGCGCTACCCAACTTTTAGCTGCCCTCATCGCTCCCGGTAAAAGTATTCTTATGGACGAAAAAGATCACATCGATAGAGGCTACGAAAAACTTCCTGGGCGCCTGCGTCAACTCGGCGCCAAAATAACAGAAAGCTAAAGAAAGAATATGATATGCTCAAACAGTTAATCGCCTAAAGAAAGGAGTCTTGGAGTTAAAAAATTAAAGAGCGTGTGGTCCCGATGTCACATCGGGGAGACGAGGAAGGGGAGTGCGTTCAGTTTACCTGAACGTACAATCGGACCCCCGCCAAGGGCGGAGAGCATCTGCGGAAACCCCTCGGGCGTATCGATCGTCCGTCAAGCTTACGAATTAAAACTGAGTAGCAATACTCAAAACAAAGTTCGCCAAGCTAATCGACAAGACCCCTCTCCGGTCTAAATCTTCAATTATTTTATTAAATTCCTATAAGCTATAAGCTACCAGCTATAAGCTAAAAAACTATGTGTGGTATCTTTGCCGTCGTTAAGCAAGCTAATGATAAAAATGCCGATGCAGCCAACGTTGTTCTCGAAGGTTTAAAGAGGCTCGAGTATCGTGGCTACGATTCGTGGGGTATCGCTATAAAAAATGGCGATAAGATTGTCATCGAAAAACACGTTGGCAAAATAGGTCAAGCCAAAACGAATCTCCCTCAAGCGCATATCGCTCTCGGTCACACCCGCTGGGCCACCCACGGGGGAGTTACTTCAAAAAATGCTCATCCCCATCTTGACTGCACTCAAACACTTGCCCTCGTCCATAACGGCATTGTAGAAAACTATCAAGAACTCAAAGAAAGCTTAGATAAAAACCACACCTTCCACTCAGAAACCGACACTGAAGTTGCCCTTCATCTTCTAGAAGAAAAAATGCGCCGACTTAAGAGCGTCCCGGCAATACGCCAAACTTTTCGCCAACTTATCGGCATGAACGCCATCATTGCCCTGAGTGCCAAAGGGGATGAATTGATAGCCGCCAAAAATGGTTCCCCCCTCACCGTAGGCTTAGGCAATAATGCTAACTATATTGCCTCCGATGTCTGGGCTCTCATGGATCACACCAACAAAGTTATTTTTTTGGAAGATGGGCAGCTCGCTCACCTCACCGCCGACATCGTCACCATCTACGACATCAAAACAGGCAAGAGGTTGTCACCCAAAACTACCACCCTCGATTGGCAAACCGAGCAAAGCCAGCTCGGGAAATTTCATCATTACATGGAAAAAGAAATCCACGACCAACCGAAAGTGTTGGCTAACATTAGTCAATTTGACACAGGTTCACTTGATCCCTTGACAAAAGTTATTACCAAAGCTCGCAAAACGTATCTTATCGGTTGTGGCTCCGCCTATTTTGCCTCACTTTTTGGCGAGTATCTCTTAAAAAGTCATAACAGAGACTCGGAGGCCGTTATCGGCTCAGAATCAGGGAAAATTGCGCGTCTTCTGAATAAACAAAGCCTCAACCTCATGCTCTCCCAAAGTGGTGAAACCATCGATATCATCGAAGCCATCGATCGGGCCAAATTAAAAGGCGCCCCCATCGCCGCTCTCACCAATGTACTTGGCTCCACCCTATATCGTAAGGCAGATCATAAAATCTTACTTCAAGCCGGCCAGGAAGTCGCTGTAGCCTCCACCAAAGCCTTTATCGCCAAGTTAGCTGTTCTTATTAAGATCGCCTACGCCTTAAACAACAGACTTTCTCAAGGCACATTACTTATTAGTCAAAGTGCCAAAGAGGTGAGGTCTTTACTAGAGGGTAAATCTCGTCACCAGATAAAATCTTTAGCTACCAAACTCAAAGACCACGACCATATGTTTGTTGTCGGCCGTGGCCTCGCCTACCCTATAGCTCAAGAAACAGCCCTTAAAATCAAAGAAGTCAGCTACATCCACGCCGAAGCCTATGCCGGCGGCGAGCTCAAGCACGGCACGATTGCCCTGATTGAGAAAGGCACACCCTGTATCGTCACCTCACTAGATAAAACCACTTGGTCCGACGACATCTCCGCCGCCAACGAAATGAAAGCCCGCGGCGGCGTAATCATCGGTATTGCGTGCCAAAATCACCCCGTGTTCGACCATTACCTGGCCGTACCTGATCTCCAAGAAGCCAGTGCCATCCCAGCGACTACTATTGTTCAGCTCCTCGCCTACGACTTGAGCGTCGCCCGGGGCTTAAACCCCGACAAGCCCCGCAACCTGGCTAAAAGTGTCACGGTAAAATGACACCTATCAGCGCCATCATCTTTGACTTAGATGGTCTTTTAGTCGACTCCGAACCGGTCCAGTTTGAAACAAGCCGTATTCTTTTTCGCCGCTATGGCCGTCAATTTACGCTCACCCATCTAAAAAAATTTCTGGGAGTTCGCGTTGTGGAGGAGCTTTCAATTCTAAAACACCAGTGGCAGCTCAAGCCCACTGTCGGCGAATTACTCGCAGAAAGAAAAGAAATTCTCCGTCGACTAACCAGAGAAAAAATGCAGCTTTTCCCAGGAGTAAAAGAATTGCTTACTTTGATAAGAAGGTTTCATATTCCTATCGGTTTAGGTACCAGCGCAGAAAAGTGGTACGTAGACGAAATTATGAGCAAGTTTGCTCTCCGCCCCTATTTCAAAACCATCATTTCCTCCGCAGATGTCCAAAACGGCAAACCCCACCCCGAAGTCTATCTCAAAGTCGCAGCTCAATTAGGTATATCTCCCGCTCACTGTCTCGTTCTCGAAGACGCTGTTACTGGCGTCGCCGCCGCCCACGCCGCCGGCATGATGTGCTTCGCCGTCCCCAGCGTCTACACCAAACATCTTGACTACTCTCAGGCAGACAAAATCTTCACCTCTTTAAACAAAGTCAGACAACACCTAACAAAAACAATTATTTAGCTGAGCGCAATGGCGGTAAGTAAGGGGAATTAGCAGTCAACATTACGGAAATTGATCGGTATACTTCCTGTGCCTCCTCACACCGAGCAGCTATTGCTTGGGCAATCAATCCATCTACATTAGCTAAAGTGGGAATTATGTCGAGCAACTGACATGGCGGACAGGACTCGTTAAGACACCTTCTCTCGACAGCAGGCGCAGGAATAAGCTCTGTAGTATCTGGAGTAGTCGGCATAAGCGTTAAACTAGAGCATTAATTTAAATGGAGTTGCCTATTTCTCATAACCTCATCATATGTATCCAAAAACTGCCAATGAGATCTTTCATCGTGACTAATGACGATCGGATAACTCGCTCGTTCATCAAACTCCGGTTGCTGACTATCCCTAAGATTTTTAAACCAATCGTATCTATTATTTTGAAAATCGCTAACTTGCAACCCAAGTTTTTCACCCATCAACCCCCACATATCAGCTTCGTACCAAACTTGACCTGCGGCATCAAACATGGTGGTGATTTGACCGGTGGCGACTTTTAACAGCCCATAGCCACCAAAAGTGAGTAAGTCAGGAGTGTATTGGCCTCGGTTGAAAGGAAAGGGAACCACGCTTTCTAGGTGCCTCCCGAGAGTGGCCAGTAACATCTGATCATGACGTCTCGGAGGCACCAGTGCAGGGTGAGCTTTTTTGTATCGCTCTCGCAAGGCGAAAAATTGCCTGCTGTCGGGCTCTATGGCTATAAGGGCATCATCAACTAAGCTGACAATACTCCCGCCCAAAAACCGGTTTCGCCTAAGATCGGTGATCATAATCGCACTGGCCTGATCTCGATGAGCGCTTGCAATATTGCTCGTGCCATCCAAAGTATCAATATTAACAGCGATGGCCAACTCATCATCTGGTGCTGTGCTAGGATAAACTAACCACGCGTGATCTTCTTCAACATAAACTCTTCCCGCGCTCAAGGGCAGCCTTTCTTGAAGTTTATAAAAAATATCCCGGCCGATCACGTCTATAACGCGGTGTGGATTACTAGGGGGACCGCCGGTATTGCTATATAAGGGGGTAGCAAACAGCCTTGGATCTCTTATCAAGTATTTAAGCAAATAAGCTGTAGCAATAGCTTGGGTGACGGCAAATCTTCCTTCTACAGTCTGCATGGCAATTTGTTCGGCAGTCTCTTCTGCAACATTTAGAGCATGATCATAGTAGCGAGATACTCGCTCTAATGTGAGATGATCTACTCTCACCTTGGTTAAATCCTCTAAACCCAGTCCTACCATAGCAAAATCATACAGCAGGTTGTTTAGGCACTAACATGGCATATCGATTATTTGTTTCGCGGTTGATCCCGGTCTCAAGTCGATAATTTGAAGCCCGATTGCCTATTAGGCCTCGAAGATCTGCCCAAAATTTCTCAAATTGTGCTCCCGATAAAGTTGGTCGGTGGGCAATATCCAATAGCAAAGCATCAACATCTCGGTTAAAGGGTGTATCACCAGGTAGGGCACCTACTAAATCTGGGGTTAAGTTTTCAGTTTCTGGCATAGATTAGCAATTTTACCAAATTTTGTCGTCGGACCCCAAAACATTCGTAAATAAATAACCATCGTCGCAAAATAACGCTCCGGGATTACTATAATCCCCCGAATTTGATCAGGCGAAGACTGATATAATTTTCCCTAGTGAAAGACAAACCCAAAAATATCGTCCTCCTCCATGGCTGGGAGGCTCGGGTAGATAAACTCGAGCCACTCAAAAACGCCCTTGAAGCTCGTGGTTGGCGTGTCGTTAATCTCAAGTTGCCGGGCTTTGACCTCGCCGCTCCTGAAACTCACTGGAGCCTTGAAGAATACGCGGATTTCGTAAAAAGCCAAGTTGACCACGAGCTACGTGCTAAAAGTTTACCCCGTGGCGAAGCTGTACGGGGCTATGTATTATTCGGCCATTCCTTTGGCGGTCGCCTTGCCATCACGCTCGCTTCACAAAAACCCCAAAATCTTACTCATCTAATCCTTTGTGCTCCAGGCGGCTTATCTCGTCCGAGCTTAGTCAAACGAGCTCCCCTTTGGTTAGCCGCCAAAATCGGTAAGCTCATTTTTGCCGTCGTTCCCGGCGGAGCCATAGTGGAAAAATCGCTTTACAAACTTGCTCGCGAACACGACTACCAAAAAACGAGCGGGATAATGCGCGAAGTCTTTAAAAAAATAGTTAAGGAAAATGTCAAAAGAAACATTCACCGCATCAAAGTCCCTACTCTCATCCTCTGGGGTAAAACGGACAAAATGACGCCTTACGCCGACGCCTTAGTAGTCCAGAAACTCCTCTCCAAAGCTACCCTCGTTAGTTTTGATGACGTCGGTCACCGTCTGCCCTACGAAAAACCACTAGAAATTGCCCAGGAGATTGATCAATGGTTTGGCCGCTAAAAGAAATTCTTTACGTCATTTCTGGGTTTGTAAGCTTGGTTGTCGCCCTCAACCATTTATATTGGTGGCAAACCAAAGAATATCGCCTCGATCGGATGCTGACCTGGGCTATCTACGACCGCGGCTTCAAAGAGCTCCTCTCACTCAAAAGTCGTCGCCCC
>JACOWY010000045.1 GCA_016176555.1 Candidatus Chisholmbacteria bacterium
TTTTCGCATCGATTCAGCTTAGCATAGGCTGGAGCATAGGGCATAGTGCTTAGCGCAAAGGGCAGATTGTTAGTTGCAGAGGGGCTAGAGTGAGGGAGCGAGTGGGCTCAAGTTAATTAAGTGAATTAAGTTAATTGAGACATTCTAGGTTGGTTTAGATTCACTGAACGGGTTTCTTGTATACTTAATACTGTCATGAGACGGATATTTTTGTCTCTAGTTTTGTTAGTGGCGGGGGTTTTGGCATTCTTAGTTGTGCCGGGGTTGGTGCGGGCGGATGAATTGGAGGATTTGGCGAGGCAAATTGGGGAGCTGACGCGGGCGCGGGAATTATCGGAAGCAGCGACGGCGCCTTTGGAGGTGGAGCTGAACCGGTTGGAAGCGAACCTAGCGGGGATTGAACGGAGTCTCGCGGTGGCGGCGGCAGAACTCACAGAACTTGAGGGGAGCATTGAGGGGAGAGAAGAGGCACTGGCGAGCCAATACGGAGTGCTGGCAATGAGGGTGCGGGATTACTACAAGCGGAGCCAGTTTTTATCACCACTTTCAATACTGCTTTCGGCAGGATCGGCAGCAGATTTGACGAGGGAGTTGGCCTTTCGGCAACGGATGACTGATCAGGATAAGCAAGTGATTGTGGGGATCACGCGGGATCTCATTCAGCTTGAGGAAGATAAGGAAAAGGTGGAGACGGACCGAGTGAGGCTGGCTTCACTGCAAACGCAAGTGGATAAAGAGGCGGCGTTTTTCCGCAATGAAGTGAGGGGGGCAAAGGATTATCAGGCGCAGCTCTCGGGCCAAATTGCGGCCTTGACGGCGCGGCAGCAATCGATTTTGACGGAAAAAGCGGGGACATTTCAGACGACTGTGGGCGATGTACCTTTGGCGGATGATCCTAACGCTGCGCCTACTTATAATCCTGGTTTTAGCCCGGCGTTTGCGGCGTTTTCTTTTGGGGCGCCCCACTTTAAGGGAATGAGTCAGTACGGGGCTTTTGGCAGAGCGAAGACGAGTCAGAACTACGAGACGATTCTTAAGGCTTACTACGGCGAGGTGCGGATCGAAACGGTAAACACGAGTTTTGATTTGCCGACCTCAGTGGGTAACCTGCCATTTGAGGATAATTATTTGCGAGGGATAGCGGAGATGCCGTCGCAGTGGGCGAGCGAGGGAGGAACGGAAGCTTTGAAAGCGCAAGCGGTGGCGGCGAGATCCTATGCGTTGGCGTATACCGGTTGGCGGGTGGGGGATCAAACGCCAAAGAGTGCCATCTGTGTGA
Organism: Candidatus Chisholmbacteria bacterium; assembly: GCA_016176555.1. Taxonomy (GTDB): domain Bacteria; phylum Patescibacteriota; class Microgenomatia; order UBA1400; family JACOWY01; genus JACOWY01. The sequence continues at coordinate 1,280 of JACOWY010000045.1, forward strand.
CGGAAGCGTGCCAAGTGTATCGGTCGAGCAAGGTGGGAGATAGCGTGTGGGGGCAGGCAGTCAATGACACGCGGGGCAAGATTTTGGTGAGCAACTCGAGCAATGAAGTGGTGAATGCGTGGTATGCGTCGACTTCAGGAGGGTATCAGGAATCCTATTCATCTTTGGGGCACACGACGCCGGCATTTTGGGATACGCCGTCGGGGCGGAATGGCTGGACGAGCCAGGCTTGGGAAAAAGTGGGGGAGAGCCCGTGGTTTTACAAAGGGTGGTATAAGAGTCGGTCGGGGGATAGTTGTGGCAGAAGCCACCCATGGCTCTCTTCGGAAGAAATGGCAGATATTTTGAATGCGTGGGTGGTGTTGACTGGGGGAGGAGGAGAGAGCTCGAGGGTGACGCCGCTCGGGCCGTGCTGGGGAGAGAACCCTTATAGTATGGCTGATTTACGCAGCATTGGGGGATACACGAGTGTTTCTTCGGTGAGCGTGACGTATGCCGAGAATGGGGTGACGGCTCAGGTGAGTTTGGGGACAAACAAAGGGAGTGTGACTATTTCGGGGAGTGACTTTAAAAAGGCATTTAACCTGCGGGCACCGGGGAGAGTGGCGTTAAAGTCGGGGTTATTTAATATAGAGAGGAAATGATTAGGAGCGACTAGCCACTAGGGCATAGCCAATAGGCAACAAAAAGATCTAAACCCCAGTCGCTAGTGGCTATAAAAATATGACGAGCCTAAAAGGCTCGCGTAACGCTTATTAAAAGAAATGGATCTTGTTATCTCTACGGTCGCCTGAGGCGACCCGAGGTAACGCTTTCGGCCACAGGCCGAAACCCTTAAAGGCACGGCTAAAGCCGTGATTATTTAAATCTTGTTATGCCTGATGTGTTTGTGGCAGACGGAGTGAAAGAGCCGGCTTCGGGAGGGGGAGAGCGAGAACCAATTATCCGGCACGAGACGGTCTTGGATCGCGAGAAGCCGACGGTGAACCCTTTGGCGTCGTTTGTGATTAGGCCGCGGACGATGCGATTTGAAACACAGCAACAGGAGGAGCATATATTGCTGCTTTTGAGGCAGCACCCAATTGTCAATGTGCCGTGGATGGTGATAACCATTTTATGGGCGGGCTTCCCGACCATCTTGCCTTTGGTGCCAGGTTGGTCGTTTTTGCCCCCTAATTTTCAAGCAGTGGGGCTCTTGGTATGGTATCTTTTGGCGTTTGGTTATGTTTTGGAAAACTTTTTGAATTGGTACTTTAATGTATTTATTGTGACGGATGAGCGGATTATTGACATAGATTTTTACTCACTTTTATACAAAAAACTGTCGTCGGCGAAGCTAGTGCAAATGGAAGATGTGACGTTTACGCAGACGGGAATTTTGGGGGCGATACTGGATATCGGGGCGATTTCGATTCAAACGGCAGGAGAGAGGCGAGAGTTTGAGATAGCAAATATACCCCAGCCGCGAAAAGTAGTGCTTTTCCTCAATGAAATGGTGGGACAAGAGGAGGAGGAAGCAATTGAAGGAAGAGTGAGATAGTAAGATTAAATATTAAATATCAAATATAAAAGATCGGAAACCTAACGCAATATGCCGGGACTAGAGGACGTTTTTCAATTCATGCTCTCGATTGATGTATTTGACATCATAAAGCTGATGGTGGTGTTGGGTTTAGGTTTTTATTTGGTGTTTGCGGTGATCGTGGTGCGGCAAGTCGAGCTGATGAAGCGGACTTTAAATGGGGCAATTGATGTGCCTTTGAAGATTTTGGCGCTGGTGCATTTGGGAGTGGCTTTTTTGGTATTTGGGCTGGCGATCGCAATACTGTAAGCTTGAAGTAGGTCGCCTCTGACGGTGACCTGCCGTTTGAGGCAGGAGGAGTTGTGGCATTTGTCGCTAAGATTGTGGGCGCAGCGACGGAACAGGCTTGGTCGCAGGTGCACACGTTTTTTCCGAAAGAAAGAGATGGGAATGAGTTGGCTTTGGTGGCGGCAGTGGCTGTGGAAGTGAAGCCGGATCTGGCTGTGGCTGAGGGGGCTAGGCTAGATATAGCCGCATTTGGGGCGGAGGTATTGCAGCGACTGCATGAAGAATATTTTGGCGCCGCAGAAGGAGAGCGAGGAACTTTGGGGCGGGTAAAAGAGGCTTTGGGACGGGTAGAGAGAGAATTTCAAAAGGTGAAATTGGCCGCGGCGGTAGGAGTGATTGCATTTGAGCAAAAGAGCGGAAAACAGGTGTTGTATGCGGCGGCGGCGGGGGAGGCGAAGGTAGAGCTGTGGCGAGAGGGGAAAAGGCTAGCGCTACTTCGGGGTGATGGGATCGTCCGGGGGGTGAGTGGGTATCTACGGAAGGGAGATAGGCTGATTTTGGGAACAACGGAGCTTTTTAGTCGTTTAAGTGAGGCGCAATGGGATGAAGTGTTGCGTTTCTCAACGGCGGCGGAGGTGGCAGATCAGGTAGCGCCGGTGGTGCATAGTGGGGAGTCGGCGCTGTCGGCAGGGGTGGTAATGGATGTGGAAGAGGTAGAGGTACCCCGTAAAGCTTCGCCACGGGGCGAGCAAAATGTACCCTTCGACTCCTTCGGCTCCGCTCAGGACAAGTCCGCTCAGGGCAGGCAAGAAGTAGGAGTGGGTGAAGAGAGAGATGCGGCGATGGGGAAGATAGCGGTGCGTTTGGGCGCGAACGATTGGGGGAAACCGTGGCGCAGCGGGCGGCAGGTAGTGGCGGGGTTTTTGGCATCTTTCTGGCAGCGGTGGCTTGGGCGGAGACAAGGCAGGGAAACTCCCGAAGGTTTATATGTGGGTCAATCGCCGCAAGAAAAAAGAAGAAAACTGATTGGGACGGTGGTGATACTCCTCTTGGTGCTTTTGGGGGTATCGGTGGTGTTTGGGTGGGTAAGGCAAAGAACGTCGATGGAGCGGCGAATATACGAGGAAACAAAAGCAATAGTGGTACAGAAAATGGTTGAGAGCCAAGCGCTTTCGGAGCTTAACCCTTTACGATCAAGAGCACTTTTGGTTGAGGCGGTGGAGACGGTGCGGAAATTGCGAGAGAGCAGGGCATTGTCAAAACAAGCAGCGGCTTGGGTGCAAGAGACGGAGACCCAATTGACGCAGAGTTTGAATACACTCATGAGAATTTACGCCGCACAGCCAGAAGTATTTTTAGATCTTGGGCTCGTGCGGGAAGGAAGCAAGGGAGAAGTGATGGATTTTGACAGTGAAGAGCTTTTGGTGCTGGATGAGGGAGCGCAAGTAGCCTTAGCGGTGGAGGTGGCAACGAAGCAGGCAGGAGTGGTGGGTGGGGGAGAACTTTTGCAAGGAGTGAGGTTGGTAGCAGTGTACTTTGGGCGGGGATTCGTGGTGGCAGATACGGGAGTGGTGGAACTGGATATAGAGCGGAAAACTTCGGCCAGGGTGGTAGAAGAAGAAGATCTCCCTGCGGACGTGGGGGCGATTGATGTCTTTGGGGGGAATTTGTATGTTTTGGACAAAGGGGGAGCGATTTACCGGTATCCTGCAAGGGAGGGGGGTTTTGGGGCGCGGCAAGAGTGGTTGGGGCAAGGGGTGGAGCCAGATTTTTCTCGTGTGGTGGCGATGGCGATTGATGGGAAAATTTGGATTTTGACGGAGACGGGAAAAGTGGAAGTGTATGCGCAAGGTACGGGAGTGGCAGTGGAGCTTTTGGGGTTGGATACATCCTTGAATGACCCGCGCGGGCTTTATACCGATGATACGCTAGAGCGGGTTTACATCTTGGATAATGGCAACAAACGGGTGGTGGTGGTGGATAAGGAGGGGCAGTATGTGGCCCAGTATGTGAGTGACTCTATCGCGGAAGCGACGGATATGGCGGTGAGCGAGGAAGAAGGGCTAATCTATTTGCTTTCGGGAACTAGGATATACTCCATCAAGCTTGAACCGTGAGGTAGGATGAAGAAAGAGAAAGAGCGACAAAAGGGGGTGTTGGTTGTCAATCGGAAGGCGCGGCGAAATTACGCTATCGCTGATGAGATTGAAGCAGGAGTGATGCTGACTGGAGCGGAGGTAAAGAGTTTGCGGGCGGGGAGAGGGAAGCTAGAGGAAGCATTTGTGCGAGTGAGTGGGGGAGAGGTGTGGATGGTTAATTTTCAGATTCCGGCGTTTCAAGCGAATTTGGAGAATTATGATCCGGCGCGGCAACGGAAGCTCCTGCTGCATGCGAGGGAGATTGAGAGTTTAGCGCGGAAAACAGAACAAAAAGGGATGGCGTTGGTACCTCTCAAGGTATACGTCAAGAATAGACACGTTAAACTATTGGTAGGGGTAGGGAAAGGCAAAAGAGAATTTGAGAAGCGGGAGGATATTAAAAAAAGAGAGCTGAAGCGGGAATTGAGGCGGGAGTTTAAGGAGCGGCAGATAAGATAGAGGTACAAAAAGTACGAGAGGTACAAAAGGTACAAAAGGCAAGAGAACCAGTTGACCAGTTAACTAAGTTAATCGAGTTAATTAAGGTACAAGAACTTCAAGAGAGAATTTTGGTGGAGGTGGCCGAGAGCGACCCGGCGTCCAACACTACAGATTAAAAACTTCTACAAGCATAGGTGATTGTTTTACTTTACCCAAACCAACCACCAGGTTGAATGAGTAAAGGGTGAAGCTGTTTACTTTGAGAGAGTACCGCTCCAAGAATACTCCCTCGCACCTCGGCTTTATTTCACCTACTCCCACTCACCGAGAAAAGTAAAAAGTAGATGTCAGTTTAGACAGTTGCAAAAGCAAGCTGTCCGACTGATCCTTTAACAGCAGCTTCCGCTTGGTCGAAGAATCGACTAGCATCTGCTCCCGCATAAAGGATTCTGTCTGAATTATCTTCAGCAGTTATATTTTGACCACTGTTTAACAACCGACGGTCAAGGTTGGCTTGCAGTTTTTAACGTGCAGGTGCTGTCGAATCAATGCACCCCCAGGGTTAAATCTCAAATTTCAAATGACAAATTAGCAATGACTTGAGACCTAAGCTTGGTGGTGAAGCTGATTGGTGACCTATAACATACCATAGTTACCTTTAAAAATCAAGACTAGTTTAGGATAGACTGGTTAAGTGAGCCTGCTTGATTTTTTATATCCAGTGCGGTGTGTGGGGTGTGGAAAGACGGGGACGTATTTTTGCGCTCT
>JACOWY010000046.1 GCA_016176555.1 Candidatus Chisholmbacteria bacterium
TCATCTGTTTGAAAGCATATGAATTAAGGCCGCCATGTCTTTTTTTATTTGAGAGAAAGACGCTTCCTGGCTTGCCTTTTTGGGGATGATAACTACGTCGAAACCTGGGGGAAATAAAGAGTGGTGGTGAAATAGGGCGTGGCGGAACATCCGTTTAAGGCGGTTTCTTTTGGTGGCGAGTGAACTCACTTTGGATGAAACGGAAATGGTGGCTCTGAGGGTGGGGAGACTACTTTTGGTAGCCAATGTCATGGCAAGGGGGGTAAAAAATTTGCGACCACCTTTTTTAATAGATGAGATAATTTTTCCTGGTAATCTATGTTTTTTGGGTAACATACATACTTGACAAAATTGTACCTTAGTTTAAGGTAAACCTGATTGAATCACACCAATTTTGTTGGGTGTTTCAGTTTAAGGGGAAATTTATTATTTCTTCTTGGGGACGACACTTAAAAGCTGCCGGCCTTTTTGCCGCCGGCGTTTGAGGGTTTTACGGCCAGAAACGCTTTGGGAACGACTTCTAAATCCGTGCTTGCGTTGCCGCTTCTTTTTTTGGGGGTGCCAAGTTAGGGTAGTCACCTTTAATTATATAAAATATAAGATCTTAAATATAGCTACGCCTCTCCTTCGACTACGCTCAGGATCGGCCGTTGTTTTTCGCAAGCTCAAAATCATATATCTTTTCCTTAGTGGATGATTTTACCATGACTGATAGGGTGGATGGTTTTTTTGCTATATCTTAGGGGTTTTTGGTAAAAGTCGGGGTTGACTAGTTGTGGAAAAGTGGTTAGATTCTTTGTGGAAAACTATTTATGTGCGTCCCACTGAGCGAGACTGATGTTTATTAGATTTCTTTAAGGGTTCTGATTATAGCGACGTAGTCGCTGTAGCGTTTTTTTAGAGAGTATTTAAGGAAGATCTTGTTATAGCGACATCCGTCGCTGTTGCGCTTATTAGATTTTTTAAGGAATTCTTGCAATGACGAGCTGTCGTTCGCTTAACGCTTATTAGATTTCTTAGGGAAGATCTTGTTATGGACAATGACTCTTTGTGGCGGGCGGTTCAGGCCGAGCTTGAATTAGATACGTCTTCTGCCAACTACAATTCTTGGCTTAAACCAACAGCGCTATCAGGGATTAAAACGATCGACGAAAAGAGACAGATTGTGACGATTGCGTGCCGGTCACCATTTCAACAAAGCATGGTGGAGGCGCGATATTATGGCCAAATTAAGCAGGCGCTAGATAGATTGTCTGAAAAACAAAATGAGCTGGTGTTTACGGTGGAAGTGGAAAAAATTACTGAACCTCAGATTTTGGGGCCTTTGTTTGAGCAACAAGGTCAGCAAAAGGGGACAGATTCGGCCTATGAAGAGGCAGTGGAACGAGTACGGTTACGAAAAGATTATGTGTTTGACACTTTTGCGGTGAGCTCGACCAATGAAATGGCGCACGCGGCGGCATTGGCGGTGGCGCGGAGTCCGGGTGAGGCATATCATTTGCTTTTTTTGTATGGCGGGGTAGGAGTAGGAAAAACCCACCTAATGAATGCGATTGGGCATGAAATATTGCGGCAGGAACCTCGGATAGAGACGATATATTGCTCTGGGGAAGAATTTATGAACGATCTAGTGGCGGCAATTCAAACTAAAAAGACAACTCAATTTAAGGCGCGGTATCGAAAGTTAAAACTTTTCTTGGTGGATGATATTCAATTTATCGCTGGCAAAGATGCAGCCCAAGAGGAATTTTTCCATACCTTCAATGCCATTGTGCAGAACCAAGGCCAGATTGTATTAACGTCTGATAAATTACCTGAGGAAATGATTCTACTTGAAGACCGATTGCGCAGTAGGTTTGAAGGGGGTTTAACGATTGATATTCAAGAGCCCAACTTTGAACTCCGAACGGCGATTTTAAACATAAAAGCAAGGGCGCGAGGGATTAATTTACCTTTGGATGTAGCCCAAATGATCGCGGGGCAGATTAAAAGCACCCGGAAGTTGGAGGGTTTTTTGGTGCGGTTGATGACGAAAGTCAGTTTACGAAACGAGCCGATTACTCCAGAAATGACGGAACATTTGTTGGGGCTTGATGGTGAGTTGACGGTTAAGCTTAAACAATATATTCCACCCCTTGAAGTAATTGATCAGGTGGCGACTTTTTTTTCTTTTAAACCAGCGGCTCTAAAGGGCAAGAGGAGAACAAAAGACTTAGTGAAAGCGAGACATGTGGCAATGTATCTACTGCGTAAAGATTTGGAGGTGGGGCTTGAGGAAATCGGGAGGGTGTTTGGGGGAAGAGATCATACGACAGTGATGCATGCGGTAGATAAGATTACTAATCTAATACCACAGTCAGAACGACTGCGACGGGAACTAGAAGGGGTAACCAGAAAGGTTTTTGCCGAAGGCGGGAAAAGGGCATAGAAAATAAGGTGGATAAAGGGTGAATTTAAGTGGGAATAAGTGGAAAGAGTTTAGTGATGTACCCACTTATCCACATAAAAAATTGGTTTTTCCACAAAGATATCCACAGGCAAATACTTGGCGTTTTTAAACTTTTCCCTAGTTCTACTACTACTGTTACTTAACAATAAAGAGTAAAGAGTGTATAACGGGGAAAGATTATGACGAACCTAAAGGTTCGCTTAACGCTTATTAAAATTTTAAGGAAGATCTTGTTATGAAGTTGACGGTTTTGCAAGAAAATCTGACAAAAGGGGTAGGTGGGGTGTCTCGGGTGGTGCGCGCCAGCGATAAATTGCCTATTTTGTCTCATGTTTTGCTTCAAGCAACGAAAGAGGGATTATGGCTTTCAGCAACAGATATGGAACTCTCAGTAACGGTACGCTTGGGGGCAAAAGTGACAGAAGAAGGGGTGTTTGCAGTGCCCTCTAGGGTTTTTGGAGAGTTTGTGACCTCTTTATCTTCAGGAAAAGTGGAGATTGAGACACAAAAAGATACTTTGGTACTGGCTAGCTTTGGGAATACGGCTAGGTTTCAAGGGCTGCCGGCGCAAGAGTTTCCGCACGTATCATTAAAAGGTCAAGAACCGCTGTTTTCGATTAAAGAAGAGGATTTTCAAACTTTAGAAAGGGTGGTGTTGGCAGCGGCAACGGACGAGAGTCGGCCGGTACTCACCGGAGTGCAAGTTAAAAAAGAAGATAAGCGAGTGAGGCTCGTGGCGACTGATGGGTATCGCCTAAGCATGCAATGGGTACAAGCAAGCTTTAGTAAAGGGAAGGCGAAATTAGAACAAGACTGGGTGAAGATTGTGCCGGCGCGGGCGATAATGGAAGTGCTGCAATTTATAAAAATTTTTAAATATCAAGGCGAGTTACAGGTAGAGAAGGCTAAGGAGGGAGGGCAAATAATCTTTTCTTTTGGAGAGGTGACAATGGTCTCAAGGTTGTTGGAAGGCGAATTTCCGCCCTTTGAGCAGATTTTGCCTAAAACGAATGAGTCATCGATACTAATTGACTATGGAGAGTTTTTGAAGGCGGTACGTTTGGCAGCAATTTTTGCCCGAGAGAGTGCACATATTATCAGAATCACTTTAGAAAAAAACGTTTTGAAGCTTGAAGCAGACAGTCCGCAAGTAGGGGGGAACACTTCGTTAGTTGAGGCAAAAATAGAAGGAGAGAAAGGGAAAATTGCTTTTAATAGTCGATACCTTTTAGATTTTTTGAGTGTACTTGAAGGAATGAAGGAAAAAAAGCAACCACAAATAAAACTTGAGCTGAGTGGGCGACTGGCACCAGGATTATTTACGGTTTTGGGGGTGGGTGATTTTAAGCATGTGATTATGCCGGTTCGAATATCTGAAGAAAAATAAAGGTGAACCGCGATTCTGGCGAATTGCCCGTCAGAATATCTGAAGAAACGAAGTAGGGAGGGAGATCCTTCGACTGCCCCGCCTCTTTCGGCGGGGCGCGCTCAGGATGACAAGCTTGCTTTAAAAAAGTTTAGCAAGCTTGTCAATTGCGGAGTCGAACAAGGGAAGAGGCGGTTTATATATTGGTTGAAGGAATGGTGCTGGTGTTAACTTCCTCGACTCTAAATTGAGGTTTAGGGGGTGGTTTTGGGGGAAGAGGTGGTGGGTTTGATGATGGGGCGGTTGCTTGAGTGGGAGGGGGCGAAGGCGGGATTGGTGGTTTTTGGTTTAATAGCTCCTGAGGTTTGGTAGTAATAAGCTGGTGTTCTTCGGGGGAGGCGACGACCCTAATGGCAACGTGGTTGGCTCCAGCAAAAAAGAGGCCTTCGCCAATGTCGGCAGCCAGCAGCAGATGGCGCTCTCCTTGGGAGAGGTAGAAAACTTTGGCGACTTCGTCGATGGCGGCGGGAGACTGTTTCATGAGGATTTGAATGGAGGAGTTGGTGACGATGGCTTTGCCGTGGTCGGTACCCAGAAAATCGCCGACGTCTTGGGTGATGGTGGTGAGGCCGAGATAATATTTGCGGGCGCGTTTGGCGATGGCGTACATAAAGTTGGCGGTGTCGGGATTTTTCATGAGGTACCAGGCTTCGTCAACGACGAGGAGGCGTTGGCGGAGGTCGGTGCGAATTCTGTTCCAGATATAGTCGAGGACGATAAACATGGCGATGGGACGAAGCTCGTCTTGGAGTTCTTTAACAGAAAAGACGGTGAACTGATTCTCTAGGGTAATGTTGGTGCGTTGGTCGAAAATCCCCCTAAACGAGCCTTTGACGTATTTTTCGAGACGGCTTGAAAGCCCGATGGCTTCGGGGGTTTCCATGCCGATTAAGGTTTTGTAGAGGTCTTCCAGAAGTGGGGGTTCGTACCCTTGAGTAGCTGGATCGGGGGTGATGCCTTTGGCCTTGTAACTGGCGACCAGGGCGCGGTCGAGGAGAGCTTCTTCGGTGGGGGTCAGGTTCCCCATCATGACTTTGAGGAGGCCATGGAGGGAGATAATTTTTTGCCCGAGTTGGTTTTCGTCTTTTTCAGTGATATGGGCAAGATCAAAGGGGTTGATTTTGGCTTGGGAATTGAAGGAAAAAGTGATGTATTCGCCACCAACGGCGGAGGCTAAGGCTTGGTATTCATTTTCGGGATCAATGACGAGGACTTCGGTGCCAAACATGAGGGAGCGAAGGGTTTCGAGTTTGACGAGATAGGATTTGCCAGCGCCGGATTTGGCAAAGACGCAGGCGTTGGCGTTTTCCAGAGAAAACCGGTCAAAGATGACTAAAGATTCGTTGTGCTCGTTGATGCCGTAGAGAATGCCTTCGTTGGCGGTGAGTTCGGAAGAAGTGAAGGGAAAGGTGGTGGCCAGGGAGGTGGTATCCATATTGCGGGTGACGACGAGTTTGTCGTTGCCAGTGGGGAGGGTAGTTTTGAGGCCGTCTTCCATTTGCAAAGAGGCAACTTTGGCAATGATGAGGAGAGAGCCTAGGGTGGATTGAACTTCTTTGGTGATGGTTTCGAGCTCTTCTAGGGAGTCGGCGGGGATGGTGACATAGAGGCCGAACTGGAAGAAACGTTCGGCACCTTTGGCGAGCTCTTGTTGAAGGGATTTAGCGTCTTCGAGTTTGATTTCAGTGTTGACGTCGGGGATTTTGCCTTGTTTGACGTCTGATTGAATTTCGGCTTCCATCTCGGTAATTTTGCGGTGGAGATCGTCTAGGATGGACTTGCCTTCAACGGGATAGATGAACATGGAGATATTGAGAGAGTGGTCGAAGTTGACTAAAGGCGAGAGCCAATTAGCGTTGACAAAACGGGGGTAGCCAGCGACAAAGAGGGTGCGAAGGTAGGTGTGGCCAATTTTGAGATAAGTGAAATCAACATCGATTGACTCGGGGGCGATGACATCTTTGACTGAAACCATACCTTGAGCGAGGGTTTGAGTGGAGGCGGTGAGGGATGGGGATGGGGGGGGTGAACTCCCTGGTTGAGGTGGAGATGAAGGCGGGGGTTTTTTCTTAGAAAAAAGCGATGAGAAAAAGGGCAGAGTGGGCATATGAGACAGTTAACTGAGTTACTGAGTTACTAAGTTAATCGAGTTTTTAGGATTAATTTCTAGACTTTCTGGCATACAAAACTGCCACGAGACTTAAAGGCGTGGTAATTTGATGGTAGCAAGCTGGTAGGAAGCTATCAAGGAGGAGAGTTACTAAGTTGCTGGGTTACTAAGGTAATGGGGGAGGGGAAAATGGCTGTATAGAAAACGGAAACTGGTATTGGAAGATAGAAATTAGAAAATAGTAAACCAATCTCTATTTTCCAGTTTCAATTACTATTTTTCGCTTTCTAAACAGCTAATTTCTAAAATACTTACAGAGAGCAATTTAGCACGTTAATTAGGTAGACTTGAGTTAATCAAGGTTGGATGACGTGATCGCGTTTTGGTTTTAAGGCGGTGAGGGCTTTTTTGATGACTTGATCTTTGGGAAATTGGTAGGTGGTGGGGTGGGTGGTTTGAAGAAAACCCTTCTTGGCAGCAGCTTTTACCCCAAGCTCTAAGTATGAAAATGGGATGATGATATAGAACTTTTTATCGAGTACATTGCCTTCTTTGACGGTTTTTTCGACGAATTTCTTATAGTTGGAGATTTGTTCGCGCAAGAGAGGGTTGGTTTGTTTTTGTTCTTGTTTTTGGAGAAGACCCAAGTAGTTGGTGACGTCTTTTTTTTGAGAGCGGATGAGAATTTGGATGGGAAATGAGAGGGAATTTAAGAGTGAGGCATAGGCGTAGATGGTGGCGTCTTGTTCTTCTTCAGAGAGAAGGCCAAAGTTGACTGATGAGCTTTGGAGAACCATGGCCGCGGAACCGTCTTTGAGGAGAATGAGGTCGTCTCGGACGTCTTCGATGTCGAGATGGTCTTGAGTGGTGGAGCGGATGGGGGCAATGGGCATGAGGCAAGTTAAAAATTAAAAATTAAAAGTGAAAAGTTTCCTCCAAAGGCGGATCAGCCTGTGGCTGAAAAACTTAAAAAAATTCTTGCTTTCATTTTAACATCTACAAAAAGAGTTTTTAGTTGGAGGGTTGGATGGAAGATGAGGCGGCGATTTCGAGGGGTTGGATGATGTTGCCTTGGAGGGTTAAAGAGATAGGGGTGAAAGAATAGTTTTCTTTTTCGGCTTGAATTCTATAAGTGTCGTTAGGCAGGGGGGTGGCGGTATAGAACTGGCCCAGTTTATTGCTTTTAAGAGCCCTGACGGGGTGGTTGAGGCTATCTAAGATTTCGACGATGGTGCCATCGAGAATGTGGCGGTTTTGATCAAGAGTCATGCCGACAATGAGGTTGGGGGTGGTGGGGGTTTGAGGGAAGGGGAGGTGGGGGTTTAGGGTAGCTCCGGCGAGGGGTTGAGGGGGGACTTCGGCTCTCTGACTCACTCGTTCTGAAGAGCTTAGCGCGCGAGTTAGGTGGGGGGTAGATTCGGGTGAAGAAGGCGGTGGAAGTGGTTTTGGGGTGGGTTGAGTTTCAGGCAAGGGTGAGAGTTGCGGTGGAGTAAAAGTAGTGTTGGAGAAAGTGGGGATGGGGGTTTTAAGTTTGCGGACCTTGACTTTAAGTGAGGGGGTGGGAGGGAGGGGGTTTGGGTTTAGTTTTGGGTTTGGGGGAACAGGGGTTTTGACGTCAGAGAAAAGTTGAGTTATTTGGTGAAGAGAGGCTTGATTGCGAGTGTCGATTTGTGATTCTGGTCCTGGTTGCGGAAGTGATTCGAGGTATTGGGTGAGTGATTTGGGGGTGGGGGTAGATTCGGCAATGACGGGTAGTTGAGGAAGGGTTTTTTTGCGGTCTTTGGAGAGAAAATCTGGGGGGGAGGGGTGTTTTTTCCAGAGAAATTGAGTGGGGTTATAAATAGTTTTGATAAAAGCGGTTAACCATAAGTCAAGAGAGCGGTCTTGATAGGGGAGGAAGGCGAAAGCAACGCCAGAAGCGGCGGTAAAGATACTAAGGGGCCATTTAAAAATGGGGGTGTCAATGTAGCTCCAAAAAAGCCAGGCGATAACTACCCCCCCACCTAAAAACAAGAATTGTTTGAGGGTCATGGAGCCGATGAGGTGGAATTGGTAGGAGGTGATGTTTTGGGGGAGAGGGTGTTGGTTCATGGTGAAAGTAGAAACTGAAATTAGATGACTAACCTATGTCAGCTCGGTCGATCATACACAGGTCGGGAGATGCTTTGGGTGGTAAACTCGAGTGTAACATCTTTGTTTAAAGTGTACTGATTATCAAGAGATTTAAGTCCGCTTTTAAGGGTGACGCGATATATGGTGTCTGTTTGCCAAGGAGTTGTGGGTTGAAGGATGAGTCTGTTAAGGTTATCAGGGTTTACTTTGGTTTCAAACAGCAAAGCAGGATTAGAAGAAACAATAGCAAAGGAAGCATTAACTGGTTGATTGAAGTAAACCATAATCGGGTTTCTGGTTTCACCAGCCAAGAAAGTGGTGCTTTTGGGAGTTGTTTTGGTAATAGTGAGAGAGTTAGCGGTTTCTGATGGAAAAGGAGATGGAGTGGCTGGTGGAATGATGAGTGGTTTTTCTGGTGATGGTGGTGTGGTTGAGAAATAAATGATGATGCCTATGATAACAATAAAGGTAACTGCAATGATGATTTTGAGTCGAGAGTTGAAGAAGTTTTTCATTTAATGACTACATTGTTTACTTGAAGTATTACTGGCATAGATAATCTGGCCTGACGGGGGTGCCATCTACTACTAGTTCGTAATGAAGGTGATCGACATATGCGCCCTCTGGAATAATACCAATTGTACTGGATTGTTGGGAATCAGCGGTAAAGGTCGAACCTCTGCCGACGGGTACGGTGTTCTCGTAGTGGTTTAAATATAGTTTCCAGTGGTGTCCATTGTCATCTGACTCAAAAATTGTGCCCCAACCCCAAAGTTGGTTTTCTTTTGGTAAGAGGTTGCCGTTGTTATCTACAAACTCTTTTGCTTCGCATTCTTCTTTGGTGTTGGTGCTGCCACCACGGCAGTTGTAGAAAGTATCTACAACTGTCCAGGTCATAGGTCCACAAGTGCTGCTGTTTTGGGTTTCCGAGCAGATGTAGGGAAGTCTAATGGTTGGGTTAGGGGTGGAAGATTCGACGTCGGTGGCATAACCGAAGTATGGACAACTGGTGCCGTTGCAATAACCCGGTTCCTGGAGGTTACCATCTTTGTCGGCGCAGCGGAGACGATTGGGGTCGTTTGCTGGTTGGTCGTCCCAGACCCACATACCCCTGATGGGGACGCCATAGCAGACATTGCCGTAGCCGACGCCACCATGCTCACAAGAATTGCCACCAGAACCTAAAGAACCACAGGAAATAACTGGGGATTCGAGGAGGGGACAGGTGCCTGAAACTACGAGTTCGCTTGGAGGAATAATACTCCCATCTTTGGGGGAGCCGGTGGTTTGGGGATTGGGGATGATGAAGAGGGCGAAGATGAGGAAGATGGCGAAAAGAACAAGAGCGACGAGGACGAGGCAGCCGACAAGGAGAGGTTTGATGAAGAGGTCAAAGCGGATGGTGATGGGGAGAAGAAGAATAGAAGTGAGGTTGCTGGTGATGGTAACGAAGCTATTAGGAGAAAGCGGATTTCTGGCGGCGGCGAAGATGTTGG
>JACOWY010000076.1 GCA_016176555.1 Candidatus Chisholmbacteria bacterium
CAAAGTCTTTATACCCGGGCATGAAAGGGGCTAAGGTAAAGGGAAAGCGCCAGGCCCAAAAGAAGTAATCTTCAAGGTTTCCTTGAACTAGAAACAAGAAACAAGAAACAAGAAACAAGACAAAGAGAGAAATGAATAACCGACGCCACTTTTTAAAAAGTAACGGAAAGTACCAGAGCATTGATTGCTTGATAAAGAAACCGAGAACGAGAGTAAGCGGTGATTGCCGGTAAAAGGCAAGCAGTAGAATGGGGACAAGGGCAAGATCAAACCACAGGCCATTACCATCAAGAAGAGGCTGGAAGACGATAAAAAAACTGAGGCTGACGAGGGCAGCCTCTCGACCATACTTTTTAAGCGCGATGCGGTAGATGAGCATGTCGATAAGGATAATGAGGCTCCAAGTGAGGAGTTTAAGATTGAGAATCGACAGGCCAACGAGTTTAAAAAAACCAGCGAGAAACCAGGTAAATAATGGCGGATAGGGGTTAACGATGTCGGTGTAGAGCTTAAAGCCATGATGCATCAAATAGGGATAAACCACCATTTCGGGCCAGGCCTCGAAACGAAGATTCATTAGAAGAAATAGGTGAATCAGAAGCAAAACAACAATTGCAGTCACCTCCGAGGTGGTCGGAGGGACTCCTCGGAGGTGGAAGATCTGGGTGATACTTTGTTTCCACCTCGGGGGAGTCGTCAAGTGCCACCCCCGAGGTGCTTTTACCGTTGCACGCCTCATACGTTAAGTCGAGCCCTAATGCCTTGCCAATACGACATAATTGGAGGTGGGACGATGGCAGGGCGAGGTTTAAAGAAAACGGCGGGTAATTCTTCCGATTTCATTTTTATGCCGAGGCGAAATTTCTGCTTTTGGGCTCGATCGAATACTTGCGATGCAGCTTGGCGGTTGGTCGAGCGGGGCAAATGGGTGGTGTGGAGATACCAGGTGTCGACGAACTCAAGGTTTGCTTCTCGGGTCTGGAGTGGTTGGTTCTCCTGTTGAGGTGACCGGTGATGCCTTTGATGTGGTATTGACCCTTTGACTCCGGGAGGTAATGGGAAATATCGCCAACACAATTTCGGGTGCGCGTGAAAAAAGCCATGACTTTTTGACTACTTTTGTCGGCGACTTTCAACAATTTGAAGAGGTTTTTTTGGGGCCAAATTTCGTCGCCATCGACGAGGAGAAACCAGGGAGTCGTGGTGCGATCAAGTTGTTCTTGACGCAACTTCACAAGAGCGGATCTTGTGGTTTGGGGTTTGTGTTCGAAGACGATTTTGGGTGAGTTGATGGTTTGGATAATTTCTGGTGTCTTGTCGGTTGAGCCGGTGTCGAAGACAATAATTTTGCTGGCGACATCAATGACTGACATTAAGGCATACCAGATCCAACGATCTTCATTTTTGATGATGGTGTGGACGGTAAATTCAGGTAAAGATGGCTTTGACGGCATAGGTGGCAGAAAAAAGAAAACTGATCATATAGGTAATGATTAACGCGAGCGCGGCTCCATATGATCCCATCGAGGGGATAAGCAGCCAGCCTAAGACAATAACGATGACTAGTTGGAGTAAGGATAAAAGACCGATCAATTTAGAATGACCAAGAGCGAGCAGACTGACGTTGGCGGGAATGCTGACCGCGAAAAATATGGCAGCAAGACTTAAGCTTTGAAAGACGAGGACTGATTCTTGGTAGACGGGGCCAAAAATTAAGGGGATGAACCAAGTAGAGGCAAGGGCGACAGCGATGATACCTATAATGAGAAGGATGACAACTTTGGCGATGAGGAGAATTTGGCGCTGGAGTTCTTCTTTTTGGTGAATCACGCGAGAAATTTTGGGGGTTAACACCGAAGCAAAGGAAGAACCCACGAGAATGAAGCCGGTGTTGAGCCGGGAAGCGACGGAATAAATGCCGGTTTCGTATGAGGAGGCGAATTTACCCATGAGCAGAATGTCGATGCGGCCGGCGAGGGCAAAGCCAATGATGAGACCTAAAAGCGGGGTAACGATGAAGGCAAGGGTGATGCTCAAGATGGTGACGTTACCGGTGAGAAGGCCAACAGCAAGAAGCACTAGTTTAAGAATAGCGATGCTTAATTGAGTGGTGGCGCTACGCCCAAATTTTTCGTAGGCTTGGAGGAGCAAAATAAAAAAATCAGAAATGAGTAGAAAGCTTCCGGCAGCGACGCTGAGAGTAATAGGCAAAAACAAATCACTATTTTGATAGATTTGCTCCGACAAGACCCAGCCGACCAAGGGGCTGACAATGATTAAGACAATGGCTTGGGCGGTGCGGAGCTTAAAAATGCTGTGAGCAAACTCGAGGGCTTTCCCTGGCTCTTTTTTGCCGATGTAGACTGAGACAAATCTGACCAGCGACTGACTCGTGCCTAAACTTAAGACGTCGAAACTGATGGCAAATATGGCGAGGGCGATTGAAACTAAACCGAAGCGTTCAGGACCCAATGTTCTTGAGGAAAGAATGATAAAAAGCATGATCAGTAAGCCGTAGGCGATGTTAGCTCCGACCAAAACGGCTGAATTTTTGGCAGTGCGACCAAAGAGGAGGCGGACTATTTTTTCCATGGATTCATTCTACCTTACAGATATTAGTTAGACTTTAGTAGAATACGGACAATAAACTTCCACGGCCTAAGAGGCCGTGGTATTCTCTAGTTGAGAGAAGAAGTATGTCTACGTTTCGCATACGCTCAGCCGACGTTACACGCAAGCTCGTAATGATGCGCTTTGAATTCTCCGGCTGCGCCGGATCATATTATTTATATCGCCTTCATCCCTGGCCTAAAAGGCTAGGGTTTCCGGCTATCTTGCAATGAATCAGAAGAGAAAAGAGTTCAGGTGCCGAGTGTGTGGTGACAAGCGACTTTACCCACTTTATCGCCAAGGTGGCTACAGGATTTTGAGCTGTCGACAATGTGGCTTTGGTTTCTTAAAAAATCCGCCTCAAATTGAAGAATTAAAGAAGATTTATCAGGATGACTATCACGATTACATTAGCGACGCCGATGCCCAAGC
>JACOWY010000008.1 GCA_016176555.1 Candidatus Chisholmbacteria bacterium
ACTTTCGAGAAACTTTCTGGCGTGGTTTTCGGCTTGGGGTCCGAGGAGAAACCTTTTTGGCATGGCTAGCTTTTGACTTATGGACGGTGGTCTCTTTGGCTGGGGTTTTTTCTTTCACTTTGGTGGCTTTGGAGCCAAGGCGCCCTCTTAAATAGTAGAGCTTAGCGCGCCGGGCATGGCCTTTTTTGACGCGTTTAATGGCGGTGATGTGGGGCGAAAAAAGGGGCCAAATGCGCTCGACGCCGATGCCGCCCACGGCAATTTTGCGGACAGTTAAGCTTTTGTTTAGTTCTTTGCCTGAGACAGCGATGAGGACACCCTCAAAGATTTGGGTGCGCTCTTTGTCGCCCTCTGTCACTTTTTGGTAGACGGCGAGGGTATCGCCGATGTGGAAGCGTTTCTTCTGATAGAAGAGAGAATTTGCCATACACATTCAATAACTTATGTCATTCTGAGTCGAGCGAAGAATCTCAGAGATCCTTCTCCGGCAATCGCCGAATCAGGATGACAAAATTGGGAGTCAGTTTATTTAAAGTATTTTATCACACCAGATATATTTATCCTTGGGCGTGGGTTTTGGCGGCCTGGATAAATTCGACGAATAGGCCGTGGGGGCGTAAGGGGCGGGATTTGTATTCGGGGTGGCCTTGGGTGCCGACGAAAAAGGGGTGCATGGTTTGAGGTAGTTCGATAATTTCAACTAAACTTTCTTTGACGGAACGGCCGGCGATGATGAGGCCTTTATCAGTCAAGAGTTTGGTGTAGGCTTCGTTAAATTCGTAGCGGTGGCGGTGACGTTCAGAAGTTAAACCAGTTTTTTCGTTTAGGAATTGGTGATGACGCTCGTAGGCACGCCAGGTGTGGGTATCCTTTTTAACTAGACACTGCCACGCACCCAAGCGCATGGTGCCGCCGTAGGCTCGGTTTTTGAGAATGCGCTTTTGCTCAGGGATGATGTGGATGACGGGATGGGGGGTACGAGGATCAACTTCGGTGCTGTGAGCGCCCTTGAGGCCGGCGACGTGGCGAGCGAATTCGACGACAGCCAGCTGCATGCCGTAGCAAAGACCCAGGTAAGGGATTTTGTTTTTACGGGCGTATTCAATAGCTATGAGTTTGCCGTCGACGCCCCGTTCGCCCCAACCAATGGGGACAACAACAGCATTTGACCCTGCGAGTAATTTGACTCCTTGGGCTTCAACTTTTTGACTGTTGAGACGCCGAATATCAAGATTTACGCCAGCGGCCCAACTGGCGTGATGGAGGGCTTCAAAAAGGGCAGCATAGGAATCGCCCAAGACGAAGTCGCCGGTGGCAAAATATTTACCCACGATGGAGAGGGTGATGGTTTTTTCTTTGGAAGATTTGATCTTTTTGACTAGAGTTTTCCAGGCACTGAGATTGGCTTTGCTCTTAGGTAAGTTGACTTTATCAAGAATTCGCTCGTCGATTTTTTGCTCGGCCAAAATCAGCGGGACTTCATAAATTGAACTGACATTAGGGCTAGAGACAATATCTTCGGGCTCGACGTTACAAAACAGGGCAAAGCGCTCGCGGCGCCTCCGGTCAATCATGTCGTCGCTGCGGGCGACGATGATATCGGGTTGGATACCCATAGAGTTTAAGATTTTGACGGAAAGTTGGGTGGGTTTGGTTTTGGGTTCGCCTAAGTGAGGTGGGGTGGGGACGTAGCTGACGTGAATATGCAGGACTGTGTCTTTGTGTTTGAGGCGCATGATGCGGGAGGCTTCGTAGTAGAGACTGTTTTGGTATTCGCCGGCGGTACCGCCGAGTTCGACGATGACGATGTCTGCCGCATCTTCTCGAGCAGCGACTTTTAGTCGCCTGATGATTTCATCGGTAACGTGAGGAATGGCTTCGATATCTTCACCTGCGTAGTCAAAGGATCGTTCGCGAGTGATAACCGAGTGATAAATTTGCCCCATGGTGATGAAATTTTTGATGGTCAAGTTCTTGTCCAAAAAGCGTTCGTAGGTGCCGATATCCATGTCGGTTTCAGCCCCGTCTTCACATAAAAAGGGATCGCCGTGTTCAATGGGATTAATTAAGCCAGAATCGAGGTTGAGGTAGTTTTCGCACTTGATGGGAGTAACCCGGTAGCCGCGGCTTTGTAAAAGAAGACCAATGGAGGCAGCGGTAATGCCTTTACCGAGGCCTGAAATAACACCGCCGGAAATGAAAAGGTAAATGGGGGCCCATGGTGTTTTGACCATGGATCTTTATTGTAGCGTACCGAACAGTTAAAGGCAAATGGCTGTAGTTGTCATTCTGAGCACTTCGATTTCACTCAGCGTAAACTCCGCGAAGAATCCTATCCGATGATTCAGGTTAATTAGAGATCCTTCGTCGCTAAGGCTCCTCAGGATGACGATGAAGGACAAAGTTTGGGTACTATTTGATAAGTGGCTTTATGGCTTTAGCCAGAAGCGGCGCGATATGGAGAATGGTGAGCTTGGGAAAGAGTTTGGCTTTGGGGATAGGATAAGAATCAGTGGTATAGAGGCGATCGATGGAGCTTGCCTGAAGTTTCTTCGGGGCCTGCCCAGCTAAAAGGGCGTGAGTGATGCAATCGGTGTAGGAAAGGGCGCCTTTTTGCTTGAGGATCGAGCTGGCTTGGATCCTGGTAGTGCCGGTAGAGACAAAGTCGTCAAAGGAGATGACATGTTTGCCTCTGACGCCGTCTTTGAGGCTTTTAAAAGTGACCGCACCGGTTTTGCGATCGCGAGATTTTTCGAATTGAACTAAGGGAAGTTTTAAGGCACGGGCAAATTCATGGGCGCGTTTAGTAGCGCCTTTGTCCAGAGCGACGGCCAGGTGATTTTTAAGATTAAGCTTTTTAAAATGGTTGATGTAAAGTTCGGCGGCGCTCACCTGGGTGACAGGAACGGTAAAGTGTTTAAGAGAGTCGGCGGAGTGAATATCGGCCACGACCAGGTGGTTGAGGTTGAGAGATTCGATCATTTTGGCGACGACGTGAACGGAAATGGGCTCGCCCTCCCGAAAGAGCTTATCCTGGGGGCTGTAGCCGAGCCAAGGAACAACGCCTACAACTTGTTGAGCTTTGAGGTGGTGGGCGGCATCTAAGAGAAGGCAAAATTCAACGATGTGCTCGTCAACCGGAGCGGAGAAGGGTTGAACGATGACGACCACTTTACCTGCCAGTTTATCTTTGACCCAAATGCGCTTTTCGCCATTGGGAAAGTAGCTAATGTCAGTGGCGGCAACTTTGAGATGGAGAAGCTCGGCCAATTCGCGAGCTAGCTTAGGGTGGGCGCTGCCGCTTAAGACGACTGCTTTGGTGGGGTGATTTTTTATCATTGGGGTGAACTTTTTAAAAGTTCGTCGATCTGACTTTTGAGTTTGCCGGTTAATTCTACTCTATAGGGCAGGGGAATTTTTTTAGCTTCGCCCCCGCCATTTTCGATATGAATGGTAATCCGGGTATCACCAGGGTGACTCTTTAGGAGGCCTGAGACTTTAATGAGAACTTCGCGTGATGTGCCCCGAGGAATGGTGAGATTTTCTGCGGTTTCGAATCCCGTAGAATCACCGTTGGCCACGACTCTGATAGACTCGGCGATAAAGGAAATGGCTTCTTCCTTTTCGTCGACCTTGGCGGTGACGAGTATGGGGGTGTCTTTGACAAGGCTCGCTTTCGTTTGGGCATAGAGGTTGGGGAAGACTACGACTTCGACGGAACCTGTTTCGTCATCTAACCTCACGAAGGCCATTTCGTGGTTGCCAGAGCGGGTAAAAATGGTGCGGACTCGGCTGACAATGCCACCTAGGGTGACGGTCATGCCCGGCCGAAGATCGTCGGTGGCGTGGAGCTGGTTAGTGACCGAATGACTGATGATCTTCAGGGCGTTGGCCATGGGGTGACGAGTCAGGTAGAAACCTAAGAGTTCTTTTTCAAAGTTTAAAAGTTCAGACGGGGGAAGTTCATCCATTTGGGGTAAGATATCCTTTTGGTTCTTATCAATGTTTGGATCGGCACCAAAGAGGGCTTGTTGGCCAGAAGCAGTGCGTTTTTGCTCTATTAAGGCTTTCTCTCGGATGGTATCCAGGGTAACTAATAAGCTCGAGCGGGGGCCAAAGGTATCCATGGCACCGACTTTGATGAGGCTGTCGATAACCTTTTTGTTAACTTTTTGCGTATCAACCCGAGAGCAAAAGTCGCTGAGGGAAACGAACTTTTTTTTCTTGCGGCCGCCCAGGATACTTTTTATAGCGATGGAGCCGACGTTTTTTATGGCCGAGAAGCCAAAACGAATGGCTTTGCCTTCCAAAGATGAAGAATTTTTTTCGATGGCGAAGTTGGTCTCGGAGTGATTGATGTCTGGGGGCAAAATTACGACACCCAATCTTCGACATTCCTCGATGGCGACGGCGATTTTGTCGAAATTGCCTGATTCAGCTGTCAGGAGGGCGGCCATGAACTCTACCGGGTGATGGGTCTTCATGTAGGCCGTTTGGTAGGCAATCATGGCATAAGCGGCGGCGTGGCTTTTGTTAAAGCCGTAGCCCACGAAGCGTTCGATATAGCCCCAGACTTTGTCGGCAACGGCTTTGGTGTAGCCTTTCAATTTGGCGCCCGCGACAAATTTTTGTTTCTCCTTTTCCATAATGGATTTTTTCTTTTTGCCGATGGCGCGGCGGAGGATGTCGGCTTGAGCCATGGAGTAGCCGGCCATGACGTGGGCAATTTCTAAGCACTGCTCTTGATAGACGGCGATGCCGTAAGTTTCGGACAGGACCGGTTTGAGATCAGGGTGGGGGTAGACGACGGAGCTGGGGTTGTTTTTGCCTTCGATGAAGTCGTTGATGAGCTCCATCGGCCCAGGACGAAAGAGGGCGACCATGGCGGTGATGTCGGAGAATTTGTTGGGCTTGAGATTTTTAGCTACCCGACGCATGCCGGATGACTCGAGTTGAAAGATGCCGGTGGTTTCGCCTTTAGAGATAGTGGCGTAGACAGCCGGGTCGTCGGTGGGGAGTTTCGATAGGTCGATGGTTTTACCTTGAGTCTCTTTGACGTAGTCTATGGCTTTACCCAGAATAGTTAAGTTTCTTAGACCCAAGAAGTCGATTTTTAAAAGCCCGATGGCGTTTTCAGAAATGTTGAGGTCTAATGAGTACATGTCGTACTGGGTGGTGATTTTGTTGCCTTTGGACTCGAGCTGTAAGGGAGTGTAGTGAGTGAGTTCTTTGTCGGCAATGACTACGCCCGCGGCGTGGGTAGAGGCGTGACGAGCTACGCCTTCGACTTTACGGGCTAGGTCGAGGAGTTTTTTGTATTTTTCTTCCTTGTATAACTCTTGGAGCTCAAAGACGCTGGTTAAGGCTTCTGCGATGGAGAAACCTAAGGGGATGAGTTTGGCGATTTTGTCGGGCTCGGAGTAGGGCATGCCTAAAACACGGCCGATGTCGCGCACACTGCCCCTCGCTTCCATGGTACCGAAAGTGATGATTTGGGCGACTTTGTCTGAGCCGTATTTATCGGTGACGTACTGAATCACTTCGTCACGGCGATCGTCGGCAAAATCAAGGTCGATGTCGGGGGGGCTGGGGCGCTCGGGGTTGAGGAAGCGTTCGAAAGGCAGGCCGTGCTCAATGGGGTCGATGGAAGTGATGCGCAAGATATAGGAGACAAGGGAGCCCGCGGCGGAACCGCGACCTGGACCAACGCGAACGCCATTTTTCTTGGCCCAGTTGACAAAATCTTGAACGATGAGGAAGTAAGTGGCAAAGCCTTTGGAGCAGATGGTAGTAAGCTCATAGTCGATGCGTTTCTTGATAGCTGCGGTGGCTTTGGGGTAACGATAATGAAGGTTATCTAAGGTGAGTTTTTTGAGGTAAGCTTCAGGGGTGTCTTTTTGGGGCAGGGGGTATTCAGGGAAAATCATGTGGCCAATGGGAATGTCGATAGAGCACTTAGCGGCAATCTTGGCGGTGTTAGCTAGGGCGTCCTCTAACTTGGGAAAAGCCAGACGCATTTCTGGGGAGGATTTGAGATAAAAGTCGGGGGAGTCGATCATGGTGAGGCGGTTTTTGTCAGCCAGCATGCGTTTGGTTTGCACGGCGAGAAGGGCGTCTTGGGCTTCGGCATCTTCGGGTTCGACGTAGTGAACGTCGTTGGTGGCGACTAAGGGAATGCCAAATTCTCTCGAGAGTTTGATGATAGCTTCTGTAGCGGTAGTTTGAACTTTGATGGTGGGGTGGTATTGCACCTCGAGGTAAAAATCGTCGCCGAACATATCTTGCATTTTTTCGAGATAC
>JACOWY010000024.1 GCA_016176555.1 Candidatus Chisholmbacteria bacterium
GGCGGCGGCGGAAGTGGCGGCGGCGCTAGTGATGATGGAAGTGCGGGGAATGGTCAAGCATTTGGGGGGCATGGTGTATTGCAGGAGTTGACCAAGACTAACTTGACAGGTGTGGGACAATTGTAATTCTTGTTTTCGTTGATTTATTCGTTCTCCTTGACAGTGACCTTAGAGACAAGGTTAGATTGAAAGGTTCTTTTATTGGTTTGAGGAGCAGTTTGCAGCTAGTAATTGTTGAATCACCTACTAAAGCCAAAACGCTCGGGCGGTTTTTGGGCAAAGATTACAGCGTGATGGCCACCATGGGCCACGTACGGGATTTGCCTAAAAGTACTTTGGGGGTAGACGTGGAGCATGACTTTAAGCCCGAATATGTGGTGGTGGAAGGGCGGGAAGGAACGATAGCAGCCATAAAAGCGGAAGCGAAGAAGGCAGCGAGAGTGATTTTGGCGACAGATCCTGACCGCGAGGGTGAGGCGATCGCTTACCATACGCGGCGACTTTTGACTGATGGTAAAAAAGTGGGGGAGGGTAAATATGGCAGGATTGTGTTTCATGAAATCACGCCACACGCGGTAGAAGAGGCGCTCAAACACGTAGGGAGAATAAAAAAAGATTTGGTGCATGCTCAAGCGGCGCGAAGAGTTTTAGATCGACTGGTGGGCTATAAGCTGTCGCCGCTTTTGTGGCGCAAAGTGCGGCGCGGGCTGTCGGCGGGGAGAGTGCAGAGCGTGGCAGTGAGACTCGTCGTGGAGCGGGAGCGAGAGATTGAGGCGTTTAAGGCTAGCGAATATTGGGTGGTAAGAGTAGAAGTACAAAAAGTACAAAAGGTACAAGAAGTATCCCGTAAAGCTTCGCCACGGGGCGAGCAAGAGGGAGAGGAAAAGTTTTGGGTGGAGCTATGGGCTATTGAGGGGAAGCAAGCGAAGCCCGGGACATTTTTGATTCAAGACAAAGCCAGGGCAGATGCGGTGCTGGCGGATTTGAAAGCCGCGGCCTTTCGGGTGAGCTCGGTGACGCGCACGGAGGTACGGCAGAATCCCTCGCCGCCGTTTATGACGAGCACCTTGCAGC
The DNA here is from genome assembly GCA_016176555.1 of Candidatus Chisholmbacteria bacterium. Lineage (GTDB taxonomy): Bacteria > Patescibacteriota > Microgenomatia > UBA1400 > JACOWY01 > JACOWY01. Next base: position 1,075 of record JACOWY010000024.1, read on the forward strand.
GGGCGGCGGCGACTCACTTTGGCTGGAGTAGTCGGCGGACCATGCGCAGTGCCCAAGGTTTGTATGAAAAGGGTTTAATTACTTATCACCGAACAGATAGCTTGTCTATTTCGGAAGTGGCCATAAAGGAAGCGGCGGCGTTTATTAAAGAAAAGTATGGAGCGGAGTATGGACTACCACAGCCACGGCGGTTTAAGTCGCGCAGCCGCCTGGCCCAAGAAGCGCATGAAGCAATCCGGCCGACGGATGTCGCGCGAGTGGCAGGCGACGGTAACGGGGCGGGCAAAGAGAGCGGCAGGCTTTATGACCTGATTTGGCGGCGGTTTGTGGCTTCGCAGATGGCGCCAGCAGTGTACGACAGAACGCGGGTAGACGTCGAGGCCACGAAACCTAATAGGGTACAAAAGGTACAAGAAGTACAAGAAGTACGGAAAGTATCAGGGGTATCAACAATAGGAAAAGGAGGGACAACGTATACCTTGAGGGCGACTGGGAGTGTGATGAAGTTTGATGGGTTTATGAAAGTGTATCGAGCTCGGGGAGAAAACGACAGCTTGCTGCCGGAAGTACAAGAGAATGAGGTTTTGAAGCGAGAGAAAGTGACCTCGGAGCAAAAGTTTACAGAGCCCCCGGCGCGGTTTAACGAGGCCTCGCTGATTAAAGCTTTGGAAGAGCGGGGTATTGGCCGGCCGTCTACCTATGCGCCGACAATTTCTACGATCCAAAGTCGGCAGTATGTGGAAAAACAAGAGCAAAGGTTTTACCCGACGGCCATTGGAGTAGCGGTGACGGATTTTCTGCTAAAGTATTTTCCCAAAGTTATGGATTACGATTTTACGGCCACGGTGGAGGGTGACTTGGACGAGATCGCATCGGGCAAGAAAGATTGGGTGAAAGTTATGCGGACTTTTTACGGACCGTTTGATAAAAATGTTGAGGAGGTGGGTGATAAGGCTAAGCGAGTGAAGGTAAAAACAGAGGAGACGGGAAGAGCCTGCCCGGAGTGTAAAGAAGGTAAAGAGGTGATTCGCGTGGGGAGGTTTGGGAAATTCCTTTCCTGCTCGAGGTTTCCCGAGTGCCGCTACACGGCGCCGTTTATTGAGCGGGTCAAGGGGGTGCGGTGCCCCAAAGATGGGGGCGAGATTGTGATCAGAAAAACCCGCAAAGGCAAGCGGTTTTATGGCTGTAAAAACTACCCCAAGTGTGATTGGGCTTCGTGGCGGAAACCGAAGAGAGGTGGTGGGGTGGAGGGAGATAGTAAGATAGCAAGCTAGCGAGATAACAAGTTATTGAGTTACTGAGTTAATTAAGTTAATTAAGGTAATTAAGGTAATTGAGGTAATTAAGGGAAATCATAAGTAGAAATTAGACGTAAGGAAATTAGAAAGTGGTAATAGAAAATAGGAACTGGAAATTAGCGATTATCTATTGACTTAATGACAATGAATGACATTTATGACAACTGTATGACCAGCTGGTTTGGGTGTTGTAATTTTCTCTTCGATGCGGTAGGTATTAAATATGTTTCTGGCGCAGAAAGAAATTTTAGGGCGGGTGAAAAACGGTTCGATTCGATTGAAGCCATTTTCGAAAGATCAACTGGGATCGGCGGCTTATGACCTCAGATTGCATCAGAACTTTCGGGTGTTTGTGGGAGCGGAGACGCACATTGATGTGAAAGAACCTTTTGACGTGACGAAACTCAAGCGAGTTAAACTCGGAGGAGCATTTGTGATTCACCCCGGAGAGTTTGTGCTGGCGAGTACGCTCGAGGAGGTGAGTTTGCCTGGGGACTTGATGGGCGTTTTAGAAGGGAGGTCAAGCTTGGGAAGAATTGGGTTGATTGTGCACGCGACGGCGGCGTTTATCGGCCCGGGATTTGCCGGTCACCTGACGTTTGAAATGAGTAATATATCGTCATTACCCATACAACTCTATGCTGGCATGAGGGTGGCGCAATTGGCATTTGCGACATTAAGTTCGACAGTACCTCTGTCTCGTGGCACAGCTAAAAGCCGGTATCAAGACCAAGCCCCGCCGACGCCGAGTAAGATTTGGCAGGACTTTGAGAAATAAATATGGCGGAGCAGGCATCGATAGGATTAGGCTCGGATGGCGAGAGCAAATAGTTTTGTTTCCAAAAAAACAGCCCGGTCAATTCTCTCGGCGTTGCTGGCGCCGGAAGACGTCCGGCGGCTAGAGTTTTTGCGGGCGGTGTTACTGTGTGGTTTTCCTGGCAGCGGCAAAAGTACAGTGGGGTATTTGCTGTCGACAATTTATGGTTTCGAGCGGTTTTCCACGGATCAAATTCGGATGAAAGAGCTATATCCAGGGCAGAAGCACCGGCAAGCGTCGGAGCACGAGCAAGTGATGACAGCGCGACATTTAGTGTATGAAGAGTTGGCGCGGCGGGTGGGGAAAGCGGTACAAGCCGGTAAGCGAGTGGTGGTGGATGGGACGAATTTGGATGAAAAGCGGTTGATGATTTTGGGCGCGATTCTCTCAGCCGCTTCGGCAGAGCAGGTGGCGTTTATTGTATTCAAGACGCCGGAATGGATTATGCGGCAACGGTTTTTGCAAAAAAGTGAAGAAGAAATGAGAAAATGGTGGAGTGTGTATAAATATTGGAGAGGATATATGAAGAAAGGTAACGCGTCGTTTCCGACAGAGAGTATGTTTCCGCGCATTCGCTTGATGCAGGTGCGGCGCTATGCCCTGAAGACGTTTGATTGGGTACCAGATATCAAATTGATTTTGTGGGACGTGGATGGGACGTTTTATAGATTCACATCCCGGCTAGAGAATCCAGTAGATAAACTTTTTATCCAAGCATTCACCAAAGCCTTTGGTAAAACTCCAAGAGACTCGAAGAGGGAATTCTGGCAGCGGTATAAAGACTTGGGGAGTAAAACCAGAGTCCTTAATTCGGTAGGGCTTGATGGCAAGGCTGAAGTGGCTCGTATGTCAGTCAAGATTCCGTTTGAAACTTTGTTAAAAAGGGATAAAAGGCTGGCGAAAACGATTACTAGCTTAGGGCAGCTTAAGCACGTGATTCTGACCAACACGACCAGGGCAGTAACAGACCGCAAGCTTAAGGCGCTGGGACTCAAACAGGATTTATTTGATGAAATCTTAGTGACACATGAGGCACCATATCTTAAACCTGAGCCAAAGCTTTTCTCTTGGGCAGCCAAAAAAATGGGCGTAAAACCGGAGCAGATTCTGGCTGTAGGTGATAGAGAGCAGACAGATATTTTGCCGGCCAAAAAGGTGGGAATGCGCACGGCCTATGTGTGGGGCAAGAGCCGAGAGGCGGATGTGAGCTTTGCCACAGTTTACGAAGTGGCGGAGCTGTTTGGGAAAGAAGTGTAGAAAAACAAATATCATAAATCATATATCATAGATCATATATGTCGGTCGCTCGGCAAAAAGAATTCCTCGACCGTCTCAAAAAATTCGCTATTGATTGTGATAACTATCAGGAGCAACTTCCGAGGAACCCGACTAATAGAGTGTATAGTTTCCAACTGCTTAAATCGTCATCATCTATTCCAGCAAACTACGCCGAATCCATGTGTTCTTTAACGACAAACGATTGGATTCACGATATCAACAAATGTAGGAAGGAGTCTAACGAGAGTGAAGTCTGGTTGGATCTTCTGAGTCGTCGCAATACAGTCAACAAGAAAGAGGGATTACGACTGCATCAAGAAGCAAAGGAATTTGTCTTAATATTCAGCCGTTCTCTCAAAACTGCTCGGCGCAACAAAATGTAGCTGTATATGATTTATGATTTCTTATATATGATTTATCCCTGATGGCGGTTTCCCCCCTTGATGATCGGTATGCCGAGAGCCTCCAAGAATTGGAGGCGGTGTTTTCCGAACGCCGATTGGTGAAGAATCGGGTAGAGGTGGAGGTGAGGTACCTTTTGGCGTTACTTAGTGTCCGAGGGTTGTCCATTGAAAAAGTATCTCTAGCGCAACAGCGGAAGCTTTTGGGAATAGTGGAGAAGTTTAATGAACGTGATTTTGCCCGAGTCAAGGAGATTGAGAAAACGACGGATCACGATGTCAAGGCGGTGGAGTATTTTTTGCAAGCTAGGCTAAGACGACTGCGGTTGGAGGGATTGATCCCCTGGATTCATTTTGGTTTGACGAGTGAAGATACGAATAATTTGGCGCAGGCGCTGCAGTACCGTGAGGGATGTCGAGTGATTTTGCAAGCAGGCAAGAGTTTGCAAGAAGCTTTGGCCACGATCATTGCGGACAATGCGGGGGCAATGATGCTAGGGAGGACTCATGGGCAGCCGGCGGTGCCGACTACTTTGGGCAAAGAGCTTTTGGTGCATACTTTAGGAATTCAAGAGTCACTGGAAAACATTAGGGATCATGAGCATCGGGGAAAACTGACGGGGTCGGTGGGGACGCTGGCGGCACACACGCTGGCTTTTCCTAAAGTGAACTGGCTGGATTTTGCAGAAAAATTTGTGCGCAGTCTCGATTTGGAGCCGGAGATGGTGACGACGCAGGTGTTGCCACCGCTATCGGTGATGCGCCTGTTTGCTACCTTAGAACAGCTGAGTTTATTGTTAGCCGCTTTAGCTAAAGATTTGTGGTGGTATGTGGCGTTTGGGTATTTGGCGCAAGCGAAGATTAAGGGGTTTGTGGGGTCGTCCACTATGCCGCAGAAGGTAAACCCGCGGATGTTTGAAAATGCCGAAGGAAACGCAGAGCTCTCGGCAGCCTTGTTTTCTTTTCTTTCCCGGCAGCTTTCTTATAGCCGGTTACAGCGGGATCTTTCGGGGAGTACGGTGAAGCGCAATGTAGGCGTGGCCTTTGGGCACCTTTATTTGGCGACAATGAGTATGAGTAAAGGTTTAGGCAGAGTGGCGGCAGATCCAGGGCGGATGAGAGAAGAGCTTGAGGCGCACCCGGAGGTGATAGCTGAAGGAGTGCAGACACTTTTGAGAGCAGTAGGAGATGAAAAGGCATATGAAAAAGTGAAAGAGGTTTTTCAGGCTGATAATTTTTCTTTGGAAAAACTGAGGGATTGGGTTAAAAGAGAAAAAATATCGGCGCACGCAAAAGAAAGGCTTGCAAGCTTAGACGCAGCGGCGTATGGTGGGGTGGCTGAAAAGCTGACGAAGATGAAGCTGACTCAATTAAAAAAGCGAATTAATCGATTAGCGTAATTGTCATTCTGAGTCGAGTTTGGCTCGACGAAGAATCTGAGAGATCTTTCGCTGCGCTCAGGATGACAGATGGGGAAGGATAATGCTTAAGCACACGGCCATTGTGGGGACCCAGTGGGGGGATGAAGGTAAAGGCAAAATTGTTGACCATTTAGCCAAAAAGTTTGGGGTGGTGGTGCGGTATCAGGGTGGCCCGAATGCGGGGCACACGGTGGTGGTGGGTAAGGAAAAGTTTGCTCTGCACTTGATTCCATCGGGCATTTTGCAAAGCGACAAGATGTGTGTGATTGGGGACGGAGTGCTTTTGCACCCAGAGACTTTGGTGGGTGAGTTGACTGATTTGCATAAACGAGTGGGTAAGCTGGCGAGGTTAGTAGTGGGGCTCAAGACCCAACTGATTATGCCTTGGCACATTGCCCTCGATGGCATTGCCGGCGGCAAAGTGGGGACGACCAAACGGGGCATTGGGCCGGCGTATGCGGATGCGACGGCACGAAGGGGAATTCGAGTGATGGAGGCACTAGACAAAAAGAGATTTTCCGTGAGGGTTAAAGAAGAGGCAGCGTGGAACAAAAAAATGATTGGGGTGTATGAAAAGCATTTTGGCGTTAAACCGAAGGAGCGAAAAGACTATGGTCTTATTGGGGTGACGGACGCGACTAAGATTATTCGGGAATACCGGCGCTACTTTAGTCAATTAAAGCGGTTTGGGGTGGGTTTTGCGGACACTTCGGAGACACTGACGAAGGCTGAGAAACGAGGCCAGCGGATTTTGTTTGAGGGGGCACAAGCGACCCTTTTGGATATCACTCATGGTGACTACCCATTTGTGACCAGTTCCCACCCGACGGTTGGAGGGCTTTTCATCGGCACTGGTTTTCGGCCGCGGGAGCTTTCCGTCATAGGTGTCGCTAAGGCATATAGCACGCGGGTGGGCAACGGGCCCTTCCCTTCAGAATTAACCAACAAAATTGGTGAAGGGATGCGGGAGCGGGGGCACGAGTATGGGACGACGACGGGTCGGCCGCGGCGGTGTGGCTGGCTGGATTTGGTGATTATTCGGTACGCGGCGCGGATCAATGGTTTGGATGAGATAGCGATGACGAAACTTGACGTATTGACGGGTTTGAAAACGCTTAAGGTATGCGTGGGGTATCGGCTGGGAGGGAGGAAAATAACGGAATATCCGGCGGACGTGACGGTTTTGGAGCGGTGTCGGCCGGTGTACCGAACACTTAGGGGTTGGAACGAGGATATTTCAAAAGTGCGGCGGTTTTCAGAACTACCCCGGGCGGCGCGAGAGTACGTGCAGTTTGTGGAAAAGGCTTGTGGTTTGCCGGTGAAGCTCGTTGGAGTAGGGCCGGGAAGACAGGAGATAGTGACTAGATAGTTTATGGCTTCCACTCCGGGAGTGAAACTCCTATTTTTACTTCCGATTTGGGTTTCACTCCCGGAGTGAGAAAAGATTCTTTTTGGCCCAAGATGTGGATTGCAAAGGTTCGGAGCTTTCAATAAGATTAAGTCATGATTCAGAAAGGAAGTCTTGTTAGCTTTGAAGGTGGCGAAGGGGCAGGGAAGACGACACAGGTGAAGCTTTTGGCCGAGAGACTGCGGGAGCACGGTAAGGAAGTAGTCGTTTGCCGGGAACCGGGGGGAACAGAGATTGCCGAGCAGATACGGCAGGTGGTGCTGTCGACACACAATCGCGGCATGGATGAACGAGCGGAGCTCATGTTGTTTATGGCAGCGCGGGCGCAGCTTTTTGCGGAGATAGTCAAGCCGGCTTTGAGTGAGGGAAAGATAGTGCTGGCAGATCGAAGTCGGGATTCATCGGTGGTGTATCAAGGTGTGAGGGGGCTTGAAGCAGAATTTATAGAGACTCTCAATGACTTGGTGATGGAAAACGTCAAGCCTGAGGTGACGTTTCTTTTAGACGTGCCGGTGGAAGTGGGGCTGAAGCGGTATTTGGACATCAATCGGTTTGAGCGGGAAGATGGTGGGTTCCACGAAAAAGTGCGACAGGCGTATTTGCGGCTGGCTGAGAAAGAACCCGAGCGATGGGTGGTGATTGATGGGACAAAATCAATTGAAGTGGTGGCTGAGGAGGTGTGGGGAGAAGTGAGGAAGAGAATGAAGCTTAGAGCTTCATAAATCATATATCATATATCACAAATCAAAGTTCAACTTTGTCTGGATTGATATATAAACCCTTTTAAATTTAAAGTTTCGCTTAGCCGTTGACTTGTAGCTTTTAGCTTCCAGCTTCTCGCTTCTCATACTTCTAATACCCTCCATACCTTTCGTACTTTTAATACTTCTTGTACATTTTGTACCTTTTGTACTTCTTGTACGTTTAATCTTGGCTGGCGCCAAGATTTGGGGGTTGACAGCTTTAGAGTGCTGCCCTATATTGGCTTCATCAGTCAGTGCCCAATGGTGAGACGCTCGCCTCTGACGGCGAGTCATAGACACTCACTTTTGGTCCAAGTAACGAACCCCGCCAAGGCGGGGGGGAAACCAAGCATCAAAGATGAGTGTTTTTTGTTTTCAGCAAATTAAGCAAGTTACTAATAATTATTTGACACGACCGCAGCTTTAGGCTGCGGTTTTTTATTTGGAGGAAAACTATGGGGACTAGCCCGGATTTGAATAGAGAGCGAGTGGCGGAGTTAACGGTTGTGCCTCGAGGGCCACTGTGGGAAGCTGTGATGGAGGCGCCTGATGCGCGGACATTGCAGCTACTTCTTCTTGGAGATGTGCAGGCGAGAGGTGAAGTGGTAGCAACTTCGGAACATCCGTTTGATCCCCGTAACCCATTTGTTCGGTGGCCGGCAATGAATGTTAAAGCAGAAGGTGGAGTGGCTGCGGCACTCGGTAGGTTGGCTCAGATGACTTTTGGCTTAGACGGAGATTCGCGGTTGGTACTATTCGGTATTCCTCGGTCAGCTAGGTTTATGGGACAGTCAATAATGGAAGCGGGTTTGTTTCCTGGTGCCAGTGTAGCTCTTGTCACTAAAGATCCAAGGGAGATTGCTCCAGGTACAAGCGTGAGTCAGGTGGACGTGTTGTCCTATGTCCATAATAGGAGACCAGATGGAAGTCGGGGGGCAGAAGTGATTCATTTTTCCAATCCCGAACAATATCCAGGGGCCACGGTGCTTGTGTGTGAGGACGCCTTGGCACAAGGAAGGACATTAGAAGGAGTAGGGGGACATCTCAGAGAACTTGGAGCAGAGAGAGTGTATGGTGTGGTAGCCCTATCTAAAGGATTCATTCAAGGAGGAACTGAGGCAGTTCTTGCTTCAGGTTTTTTTGATGGTCTGATTGAGGCGGTGAGGGTAGCGGAAGTTATTGGACCAGGACCAGCTCGAGAGAATGTTATTTTCGATACCCCTGCTTTAAGTAAATGAATTCTATGTTAGTTACTGACATTTGCCAACGATTCGACAAACTATATTTTGCCATTGTGGATGGAGTTGGCACAGTAAATTAAAGGAGGTGAGGTAGTTTATGGCAGAACAAAATTTTAGAGGAGATCCTCCAGCTGAGGATGCTACTCAGAGCCCAGCTGGTCAGGAAGATCAGGATGAATTTGATCCAAATCATCCATTTTTAGATCCCGGAGCTTTCGCTCCAGGTCCTGATGGGTATTTGGAAAGAGAACTGCCTGTTTCTCAGCCGGAAGGTGAATAATAGCTTATACAAAAAGTGACTGCGGTTAATGAGCTCTAAACTACTGACCTTTGCCAAGGACCCGACAAGCTACATTGCCCCGTCGTGGGGTGAGTTGGCAAAGCTGGCTTTTGAGGTGGCAAAAAAGATTATTGCCGATAAGAGGAAATTTGATCGACTCGTGACCCTTTCCAAGGGAGGATGGTCGATGACATGTTCGTTGGTGGATTTGCTCCAGATTCCTTTGGTAGCGAGTTTAGGCGTAAAGTTTTATACCGGGATCGATGAGCGGTTAGAGAAGCCGACTGTGTACCAAGACTTGCCTAAAGATGTTAAAGGCCAGCGGGTGTTACTATTTGATGACGTGGCGGATACGGGGAGGTCGTTGGTGTTTGCTAAGGATTATTTAGCGAGAATGAAAGTTAAGTCGGTGACGACGGCGACTCTTTACTATAAACCTCACTCAGAATATAAGCCGGATTACTTTGCCGCCGAAACCAGTGCCTGGATTCTTTTTCCTTACGATGTGAGGGGGACGATTCGGACGCTCGGAGCCAAATGGGGTAAAACTAGTATTGCTCAAACAGAGATGAAGAGACGATTTAAGCAGTGTGGTATTGATGAAGAATGGATTGACTACTTTTTGAAACTGGAGGTAAAGACGTGATCTTGGTGGTTGATTTTGGATCGCAGACGGCACACCTGATTTCCCGCAGGATTCGAGACTTGGGCGTGCCCGTCCAGGTGGTGGAGCCGGAGAAGGTGATGCAAAAAATCAATGGGCATAGATCCAGCGGCATCATTTTTTCCGGTGGGCCGGCGTTCGTCAATGTGAAAGGATCGCCGACGATTGATAAAAAGGTTTTTGATGCGGGTATTCCCATTTTGGGTATTTGTTACGGGATGCAGCTGACGGGGTATCTTTTAGAAGGCAAAGTGAAGCCGGGGAAGGTGAAAGAGTTTGGCCCGGCCGTGTTGCAGATTAATACTGCATCGAAATTGTTTGCTGGGTTCTCGGGTAAGCCATTTCAGGTGTGGATGAGTCATGGGGATACGGTGCTAGAGCCGCCGAAGGGCTTTGACATGATTGCTTCTACTGCGGATATTAAAGGTGGGGCGATGCACGATGAGAAACGGAAGATTTATTGCATTCAGTTTCATCCGGAGGTGGAGCACACCCGGTTTGGCAAGCTGATGTTACGAAACTTTGTGGCAGAGATCTGTGGTTTGAAGACCAAAAACCACCGCACTGATTTAAAGGGACTGATCGCTCAAATAAAGAGAGATATTGGTCGGGCAAATGCTTTGTGTGCCGTTTCTGGTGGGGTGGATTCGACGGTGGCGGCAGCTTTGGTGGCCCGCGCAGTGGGCAAGCAACTCGTGCCGGTGTACATTGAAAGTGGGTTGATGAGGTTAGGCACGGCAGAAGAGGTGCGGCAGATTTTTACCAAGCAATTTAAGATTCAGCCAGTAATTGTGGAGGCAAGAAAGGAGTTTTTAACTGCGCTCAAAGGGGTTAAAGATCCGGAGGAAAAACGCCAGGCCATTGGGGCTTTGTATATTAAGCTGTTTGAAAAAGAAGCCAAAAAGCATAAGGGGATGGACGTTTTAGTGCAAGGGACGATTTACTCCGATGTCATAGAGAGCAAGGGGACTAAACACGCAGATAAGATCAAGTCGCATCACAATGGGGGAGGCTTGCCAAAAGAACTTGGAGTTAAACTGGTCGAGCCTTTGAGGGGTTATTACAAAGACGAAGTGAGAAAAATTGGGCGCAGGTTAGGGTTGCCGAGGAGATTGGTGCAAAAGCAAGTATTTCCGGGGCCGGGACAGGCAATCCGCATCGTGGGGGCAGTGACTGAAAAACGTTTGGCACAACAACAGCAAGCAGATCAGATAGTCTTGGAAGAGATGGAAAAATCAGGTTGGCTCAAAAGGGTCTATATGTCTTTCCCGATTATGACGGGGGCGCCCTCGACAGCGGTCAAGGGTGACGGCAGATTTTTTGGCGAGGTGGTGGCACTGAGGATTATTGAATCGAAAGACGTGATGACGACAAATTGGGCTCGATTGCCCCATTCTTTGCTGCAAAAAATGTCTTCGCGAATTGTTAATGAAGTGCCGGACGTGTCGCGGGTGGTGTATGATATTACCACCAAGCCGCCGGCGACGATGGAGTGGGAGTAGAGATGAGTCAAGTTTTACTCACTGCAACCGGGATTCCTGGAGCGGGAAAGACGGAGTTGGTTAAGGCTTTGTTGGGGCAGATGCACCTAGAAGGTGTAGCTGCACATTTTGTCGAGGATTTTCCGTTGATGTGGGATTGGGTGAGAGAGAATATTGGCCGAACTGATTTGGTGAGAATGGAGGGAGAGACTTTTGTATTAGTGCCTGAGGCATATAGGTTTTTATCTCCATATGTAGCTGGGCTTATGGGGAGAGAAGCAGCCAGGCTATTCAATGAGGGAGCTCAGGTGGTGATTGTGGAAGCAGCCCGGGGTGCTTTTGGGAAAGATAGGTACGACCATGATCTGTTTATGCCTTTACAGGAGAGACTTTGTGGTTTTATAGATGAAATTGCTTTGGCAAATGTAGAAGTTGCGTCGTCGATCGATTCGGTTGTGAGTAGGGCGGAATTGAGATTTAAGCAAGATCCCACTGCGCCTCCGCCTGATATTCCTATGAGATATGTGAATGGGGATACTGGTTTGCCATGGGCATCGTCAGTGAGTGAGTTAGAGGGGGCACATTTAGGAATGCCGGTGGTTATGAATGAGAGCTCGTATAATGCCGAAGGTATTGAAGGTATGCCTGCTTTGGCGGAGACTGCGTACCATAATTTAAGATTTGGTTTGGATCAGCTGGCAGGAGAACGAGGTAGAATAGGACAAGGTTTTGAGCGGTAGTGGTATATGAAGAGCCCCCTTTTATTTCCAGAAGAGAAGGTTTTGCAAGAGGTGATATTGCCTGATTTGGATAAAGGTAGGAAGGGGTTTGATCGATTGCACACAGAAGCGGTGGTGCATTGGATGAAAAAGATTTGCGAGAGTGTTCCTTTGTTGGAAGAGAGGGTGCTGGTGACGGCAGCATATGCCCATGATTGGGGATACTTCGGCATGTTTCCGAAGAGAACGACTTTGGATACGGTTACCGCGAGGAAAGAAGCCCATGCGCGAATTGGGGCCAAAAAAATAGGGGCTCTTTTACGGACACGACTGAAGAAAGTATTTTCAGAACAGGAGATTAAGCGAATACAACATTTAGTATTTGTGCATGACAAATTAGGTGAATTATCTGCAGATGATGAGATAGCGATCATGGAGGCGGACACTTTAGGAGCGTTGGATACTACGATTGTACGACCAACTTACTCAGCCGAGGATAATAAACGTTACATTGATGAGCAGGTGTTAAAGCTGCGAAGACCGCTGTTTCGGCACAAGTTGGCGATTGAGGTATTTGAAGAAGTGTTGGAGCGAAGGAGAGAGTTTTATCGACGGAAAGCTAGTAAGAGTTAGAACTTTATGTTCAGCGAAGGAAAAGCGTTAGCAATTTTAAAGAAGAAAATTAAGAAACCTCCTGAGACGTTGATGATTTTGGGGAGCGGATGGAAGAGCGTGGCCGATTTGGTTGAAGAAAGGGAGGAGATTAGTTATCAAGAACTTTTTGGGGTGGGGACGAGTGTGCCGGGGCATGTAGGGAAACTGGTGGTGGGCAGGCTTGGTGGCAAAACCGTAGCACTCATGGTGGGGCGGTTTCACTTATACGAAGGCTATACCGCTTTCGAGACGACGATGCCTATCAGGGTGCTGGCGCGAATAGGGGTGAAGCAGATGATAGTGACTGCGGCTGTGGGAGCGCTTAATCCAAGATACAAGGTCGGGGATTTGGTGATTTTGTCAGATCTCTTGACGCTTTTGTTGCAGGATAGGCCTTTGAGTGGGCCGCAGTTTTTGGATATGTCGGCGGTGTTTGATGAGGAGATGCGGGAGGCAGCAAAGACTGTTTTGAAAAAGGAAAAAGTTCGATTTTGGGAAGGGGTGTATGGCTACTACTCTGGCCCCAATTTTGAGACTCCCACCGATAAAAAAGCATTAAGACTATTGGGCGCTGATGTGGTGGGAATGAGTACCGTGCCGGAGGTGATGATGGGTTTGCATTTAGGTCTTAAAATCTTGGGGTTGTCGTTCGTGACTAATCTGGCGTTGGTAAAGCATGATCATAGAGAAGTGTTACGAGAGGCGGAGCGAGGGAGTGAGCAAATGAAGAAAGTGCTGGCGGGGATAGTTTCTGTTGTTTAAATACTTAATTTAACCTGAATTACGAAATTAAACCTCTGGTATAAACATAGATTCTGAAACAAGTTCAGAATGACATCTTGAGGAAGTAATATTGTCATGCTGAATTCGTCATCCTGAATTCAGTTCAGGATCAGCATCTTCCTCTGGTGAATTTTGTAACTGGGGTTAATTTAGGCATTCTACAGAACGTATGTAACGGTGGTGTAATTTTTCGCTAGAATTGTGATACTATCTTTTATCTCCTTAAGATTATTATGAGTTTGCGTGAACGACTGCTGGCTTCTCCCGAAAGGCCTTATCTTTTTGAAAGAAGCGAAGAGGTTGATTGGGATATGACCTTTGAGTTTGCGGCGGTCGGGATGTTGGCGTGGCTACGAGAGAGTGCATTTCGCCCTCGATCAAGATCAAAAATTGTTCAAGATGCCTGGGTGGCAGCAAGTGAGGGTAATCTTGAGAGATTTGTCTTAGAGGGGCTTGAAGTAATCAAGGAGGCTGAGTTGGGGAAAAGAGCCGCCAATAGCTTGCGCCTAGCTTTGGGTGAAGATGCGCATAACCCGGGTGTAGAAAGTCAATGGGGAAGGGATTTGATCTGCGCTTATGAGGATCCTAATGTTGCTGATCATGGTGCGCCCCATGGCCGGGTGGTTAAGGCGTGGGTGATGGCGGGCTTGAAGGAGATTCCAGAGCTTAGGCACACTCATTCAGTAGTGTCCATGGTGCGATCGATGATGGATTTCCCTTACAGCCATGATATGGCAAAAGCGTATTGGGAGTATAAGAACCTGGCAGAAGAGCGAGTGTCACCAACAGTTGGGCATAATTTTGCTGGGGCGAATATGAAACTCGCCTTGCACACTCGGTATGCGCAGGAGAATGGAGTACGGAAACGAGACGCTTGGAGGGTAGAAGCCTTTGCTGCGGCTATGGGTTTGCTTCACTCGGAGCCGGAAAAGTTTAAGGAGCGGCGCGAAGCCCAGGGGAAAACGCTGACTAGGAATGCAGGAACTTTGGTGGGTTTATGGGATGAAAATCAACTTGACGTGCTATCTTTAACTCCGGCGCAAACAATGCGTATGGGTGCTTATCTTCGCCGAGGTGTGGGAGGGGATGTGGATGACCCGAAGCTAGGATTGCCCCGCGATTTTGTACGGGAATATGGCCCCGAGATCGGTCGGTTGCGTAATAATCACGACCCCCTGATTATAGAACTCGACGATCGGGATCGAGAGGCATTTTGGCTGGCAGCAGAACTTTGTGTGTGGGCAGATAGGATGGCAATGATTGCTCCATATCAAAATTCAGTTTTTAGAACATTTCTTTCTCCACAATCTAAGGATAGGCCGCTTTATCCCAGCGGCTTAACACCGGGGCAGGTTTTGGAGCAGGTGGCTGCTGCGAAAGGTGATTTGGTCGATGGGCAAGACAGTGATGTGCGGCGCAAGATGTTTGAGATCATAGACCTTGACAATTTTTCGCCCGATTCATTGGTTGGTAAAAGTGACTTTGTTCGGCTAGTGCACAAAGATAATGCAATGCTTGGGGCTCTGGCATTTCGGCGGATAGCGGGAGCGGTGATGCGGGGTGATTTACACGAAGTTAACGAACTCTATGAGCGGAGAATGACGCGGGTGCGAGAAAAGGCGCTGCGTCGTTCGGGCTATTCTTTGGGAGAGCAAGTATGGTATCGCAATCTGGCACCGCATCTTTTTAACCTTCTTTCAAATGGACAGGATCGCTATATGCGTTTCATGGATGGTTTGATTAGAGCTGGTAGTTTTGATACGGAGCGCTACGAGCTTAAGCTAGAGAAATTGAAGATAGAGAGAAACTCATTGTTAACAATTTTGGCGAAGAAACGTCAACCTGAAGAATTAGAAAATTGCCTTGAAGTTATTGACGGAGAGATTGATTGGCTGAGGCGCCATTATGGGGTTAACGAGCGAGAAATGAGACGTTACGAACAGATGGTGGAGAGGTGGCAGTCACCATCGATGCAGCCTTACAAAGATGCCGAATCGCTCGGGGGTGAGCCTCACCTTCTGAGAGAGCCCTCTGAAGTAGCCAAAAGGCTATTCCACTTTGGTTCATTGGCGTCAAACCACCGATAAACACCAGTTCTTCCACTAGACATTTGGTAGACCTTGGGTTAGATTGGCTTAAAGATTTCGATGCAGTACTTACGGAAAACTGATCCGGTGACGCTGTCCATAATTAGAGCTGAAGAGAAACGGCAGCGGGAGGAGCTGATGCTCATTCCTTCGGAAAACTACGCCTCGCGGGCGGTGTTGGAAGCTTCGGGGTCAGTCTTAACTAACAAATACGCGGAAGGGTATCCGAGGCGGCGCTACTACCAGGGCAACACGAATATTGACGACGTGGAGCTTTTAGCCCAAGAGAGAGCTAAAAAGCTTTTTGGCGTGCCGCATGCCAACGTGCAGCCGTACTCGGGGTCGCCGGCAAATTCGGCGGTGCAGTTTGCGACGCTGGAACCGGGCGATACTGTCATGGGCTTAGCGCTAGCTTCGGGCGGGCACTTGACCCATGGCCATCCGAAGATTACTTTTTCCGGCAAGTTTTTCAAAAGCGTGCAGTATAACGTGGGTAAAAATGGTTGGTTGGATTACGATGAGATTGCCAAAATGGCCAAGAGGGAAAAGCCGAAGTTGATTATTGCGGGGACGACGGCGTATCCACGGATTTTGGACTGGAAAAAGTTTAGTCAGATTGCCGAGAGTGTGGGGGCGTATCTGATGGCCGACATTGCCCACATTGCGGGGTTGGTGGTGGCTGGAGCGCACCCCTCGCCGGTGCGCTGGGTGCATGTGGTGACGACGACGACGCACAAAACTTTGCGCGGCCCGCGAGGGGCAATGATCTTGGTGACGGCGAGGGGGCTTAAAAAAGATCCGGATTTTGGGAGCAAAATTGATCGGGCGGTTTTCCCGGCGTTGCAAGGAGGGCCACACAACCACACTACAGCAGGAATTGCGGTGGCCCTTCGCGAAGCTCAGGGTAAACTTTTCAAGACCTATGGAAAACAGATCGTTAAAAATGCGAAAGCATTGGCTGAGAGTTTAATGAAAAAAGGATTTGAGTTGGTGTCTGGTGGGACGGATAACCACTTGATGCTCGTGGATTTACGCAACAAAGGCGTGAGTGGTTGGGTAGTAGCGTGGGCTTTGGATAAAGCCGGGATTATCCTCAACTATAATAGTGTGCCGTTTGACACCAACCCCCCGATGTTTCCCTCGGGGATGCGGTTGGGGACGCCGGGAGTGACGAGCCGGGGGATGAAAGAGCGGGAGATGGTCAGGATTGGGACGTGGATTAACGAAGTGGTGGAGCACGTTAAAGACGAAAAATTGCCTGGGGATAAGGAGCAGCGGACTGTGTGGACTAAGGCGTTTTTGGGGAGAGTCGCTAAAGATCGGTTTTTGGCAAAGATTAGGGGAGAGGTACGGAGTTTAGCGCGACGGTTTCCGCTGCCGGGGATTGATCGGTAGGTTAACTCAGATTAGTAAATTGAGCGAGTGTTTTGGCGAAGAGAGAATTTTCGGCGGCGAGGTTTTCCATATCGTGGAGAGCAGTGTTGGCGACTTGATCTGGGGTAAGGTGAGTAGTGTCGATGACGACGTCGTTGTGTCTGCTAAAGAATTCGACCGTAGCAGGATAATTATCTGCTGGGGGGATGGCTAAGTCGTAGTCTCGATTAAAACGGTAAACATTATTGCCGGTGCGATCTAAGTTTTTCTTTACTAAATCTTCGACCCTTAGAACTACAGGTTCATTGGCTTCTACCATGCGATGGTGAATTCTTTCTGCGCAAACAGTAGGAACGCCGTGAAGATAGATACCCAATGAGAAGGGAAAGAAGCCAGGTTGGGAAAAGCGACCTTGGACAATGCGGAAGAGGTGGGAGTCAATGAGAAGGGCCCGTTTCTGTGCGCTTAGTTCTGCAGTGTACCGGTCCGGGTACATCGTTTGGTCTTCATTGTGTTGACTTTGAAAATCTAGGAGGGCTGCCTCGTCGGTCGTGGTTGCGGCAGCCCTTTGTTGCATCATCCAATCACGGACGAAGTCACCGACTGAAAAATAATCGATACCAAATGTACTGGCTAGTTCCCGGCCGAGAGTGCCTTTGCCGGTACCTGCTACGCCGCTGACGATTATGGTGAGGCCGTTAGGTTTTTGGTTTGGCTCGGGTTCGGACTTTAGAGTGAATATTTCTGCCATGCGGGCGTATCTTACTCTAAGAGAGGTTTGATGTGAATGTTGTTACAATGAGCTGATGAATGCCGTTGTTTTTGATGGCAATGCCTATGCGGCGGAAAAAGAGCGAGAGTTGAGAGAGTTAGTGGCAAAATTAGGTAGGCCGTTGAAGTTAGTCAGCGTTGTCATCGGTGATGATCCGGCGAGTCATTTGTATGTGCGGCTGAAAGGAGAAGCAGCTCAAAGGATGGGAATTCAATTCGACAAAGTCGAATGGCACATAGCACATAGCACATGGCACATAGATCAGTTAGTAGAGAAAATAAGAGTTTTTAATGCGGATCCAACAGTCACAGGAGTGATGGTGCAGTTGCCGTTGCCTTTAGAAATTAGAGAGCGGACGGTAGAGGTGTTGGATGCGATTGAGCCCAAAAAAGACGTGGATGGTTTGACGTCGACAAATCTTCGATTAATTCAAGAGGGTGAACCACGAGTGCTGCCAGCGACGGTGAAGGCGGTGGTGAGCATCCTGGAATCAGTAATCAGTAATCGGCAATCAGTAATCAGTGAATATTTAACAGGAAAGAACGTAGTGGTGGTGGGGAGGAGTAGAGTGTTGGGGCAGCCGTTGGCGGCGGAACTTAGGCGGCTTGGCGGCGAAGTGACGGTGGCGCATACGCAGACACCTGATTTGAAGTCGGTGACAAGAGAGGCAGAAGTTCTGGTGTCAGCTACAGGGAAGGCGGGTTTGATTACTGGTGAGATGGTTAGAGATGGGGCGGTGGTGATTGATGTGGGTGAGCCAAAGGGAGATGTGGAGTTTGCCAGCGTCAAGGAGAAAGCCTCATTTATTACGCCGGTTCCCGGGGGTGTGGGGCCAATGACAGTGGTGAGTCTGCTGGAGAATGTGGTTGAGGCTGCGGCAGCAACATATCATAAATCATAGATCAGATATCATATCAGGACACCTCCCAGGTGTAAGCAATTCTCACCTGGGAGGTGGTAAATATGATTTATGATATCTGGTTTATGATATACTATCGAGATCTCGCACACCGATACCCGTCTCCTGATTTTCAGAGGTTCGGTGGAGGATTTAAGGAGACACGATGAAGACAAGCGAAAAAGCTAGTGCAAATTTTGTAGTTCCCCTAGAGGAATTGTTGGAAGCAGGGTCTCATTTTGGGCACCAATCAAAGCGGTGGAATCCCAAAATGAAAGAGTATTTATATACCGTGCGGGGTGGGGTGCACATTTTTGATTTGGTCAAGACGGCGGAGAAGCTCAAGGAAGCGGGTGATTACCTCCGGGATTTAGCGGCCAAGGGTGGCTCGATTGTGTTTGTGGGCACCAAAAGGCAAGCACAAGAGATCATTAAGGAAGAGGCACAAAAAGCCGGAGCTTATTTTATCGCCGAGCGGTGGCTCGGGGGCATTATCACCAATTGGGAAGAGATATCCAAGCGCTTAAGGCACCTAGAGGAAACCAAAGTAAAGAAAGAAGCGGGAGAATTTAAAAAATACACCAAGAAAGAAAACGTGCTCATCGATCGGGAGATCGTGAAGTTGACCCGGTTCTTGGGTGGTTTGACTGGCCTTAAGGCGGTGCCGGATGCAATTGTAGTGGTGGATGTAACCCGAGAGATAGCGGCGGTGAGAGAAGCGAAACTTCGAGGAGTGACGGTAGTGGCGATAGTGGATAGCAATGCTGATCCTGACTTTGCGGACTATGTCATCCCGGCTAACGACGACGCGGTGCGGTCGATTAAGCTCGTTGTGGCAGCATTGGCAAAGGCGGTGGCGGAGGGGAAAGCGATGGGAGAGAAGAAGGGGAAGAGAAGTACGGAAGGTACGGAAAGTATCAGAAGTAAGAAAAATATCATAAATCATAAATCATAAATCATATAGAGACCAACTTATGACGACAATGGATGAGATTAAGAGACTACGCGAAAAGACAGGTGCTGGGGTGATGGATGCCAAGCGGGCACTTGAAGAAGCGAGTGGCGACATGACCAAGGCAGAAGAGATAATTCGGCAAAAAGGATTAGCCAAGGCGGAGAAGAAGGCAGGCCGGGAAACCAAAGAAGGTTTGGTCTACGCCTATGTCCACCACGACGGTAGAAGCGGAGCCATGGTGGAATTGCAGTGTGAGACGGATTTTGTGGCCCGCTCCGATGCGTTTAAAGATTTAGCCAAAGAGCTCGCCATGCAAGTGGTGAGCATGGAGCCTAAGGACACTGAGGAGTTTTTGGGGCAAGAGTATATTCGCGATCCGCAGCTGACGGTTAAAGATGTGATTGCTGCTGTGGTAGGTAAAGTTGGGGAGAATATCAAACTGAAGCGGTTTGTACGGTTGGGGTTGGGAGAAGAATAAGTTTTTACTGATTTTGCTGGTCAAGTAATTCTTTCAGCAGCCCGAGAAAGACGAGTCCATTAATTCTCTCAGCTCCCAGATCAATGTCAGTTATAAGAGCATCAAACTCTAAGGCTCCAGCGCCAACTTGTTTGAGGACGTCTTCGCAGTTTGAGAATGGGAGAACAGTTGCGCCTCGTGAGGAAAGAAAGTCTCCATGCAAATCAAGATTGTCTGGATCGTCGTCGATAAGGACTACAGTTTTTCCAACTAACGTTTCATACCACCCTATCAAGTCTTCAGTTTTTTGTTTCCTGAAGAAATGTTTAGCCCCGGCCCTAGTTGCTTTAGCTTGATAGTCAGCCTCTTCATCGGGGTAGACTGCGCTATAGACAGTAATATCTAGTTGTTCGAATTTCATGGTAAACGCTGATTTTACACCAAAAGACTGTTTTCGCAAGATATATCGTTGCAAACGAAGCTAGAGGTTGTTAGACTTCAGCCAGTATATGCAAGAGATTTTGGATAAGGCCAGGGGTGATTTTGAGAGGGTCATAGCCGTGCTCAATGATGACCTTTCCACGGTGAAGACGGGAAGAGCGAAGCCCTCACTCGTCGAAAAAGTGATGGTGGAGGCGTATGAAGGGCAGCCGCGAATGGCTTTAGTGGAACTGGCGACGATTTCCGCGCCTGATCCACAGACACTCGTGATTCAGCCGTGGGATCGGTCGATTTTAGAAAAAATAGAAAAGGCCATCTCGATATCGAGTTTGCAGCTTCATCCCGTGGTTGATGGTGACATGGTGCGGATTAGTATTCCGCCTTTGACGGAGGAACGCAGAGTTGATTTGGTGAAGCTGACCAAACAAAAACTGGAAAGCGGGCGGGTGCTCTTGCGGCAAGCGCGGGGGGAGATTCGCGACGAGATTGAGGCCAAGAAAGGCCAGCCGGGGGTGTCGGAGGACGACATTCATGAAGGCTTTAAAAAGCTCGATGAGCTGACAGATGAGTTTATGAAAAAGATTGAAGAGGTTGGGGTAGCGAAAGAAAAAGAGCTGATGACCATGTGATGGAGTAAAGAAAGTAAAGAAAGTTCAACTTTATTCGGATTGATCTATCAATTCTTTTGGATTTAATACTTCGTTAGTATTTGTTTGAGAGAGAACGAAGTTGCCATAGCTTTCAGGAGAGGAAAATTCTCCCAAGATAGGTTGTGGGTTGCAAAAGTAGCTGGTATCGAAGGTAAATCCTGGTTTGAAAGTAAAGGGGGCGGGTTTACCGAGATACTGAGGATAGGTTGACCAGAGGTAGTTAACGAGATGAAGGGGGTTGATGTTTGTTTTGGAACTTTTGA
Organism: Candidatus Chisholmbacteria bacterium; assembly: GCA_016176555.1. Taxonomy (GTDB): domain Bacteria; phylum Patescibacteriota; class Microgenomatia; order UBA1400; family JACOWY01; genus JACOWY01. The sequence goes on from JACOWY010000024.1 coordinate 22,160, forward strand.
CTGGGTTGGAGTGGATATAGCCTGAGAGATGCAGGTTTTGCGGATCCGACATAATGATAACGGTTTTGACAGTAGAGGACATTAGGCGGCCTTCGCGCTGATGGCGAGTATTGAAGTATTTGGTGTAACTGCCTATAAGTCTTCTGAAGACATGAGTGTTGATGCGAGGGGCGGGGAGTTGAAGGTGAAGATGAAAGTGGTTGGGCATCAATATAGCGGACAGAATGTTGAGGATTGGTTTTCCGTACCGTTTATTTAGTGCCAGAAGGGTGAAATCCTCTGGTGTCAAATGGCCTTTATCAATTTGCTCAATGAAGACAGACATGCTTGGTGATTGGGGGCGGATAGAAAGGGTAAGAGCTAGCAAGAAGCGAACGCGGTCATGATCGTCGAGGAAAATCAAGCGTTTGTCCACCCCGCGGGCGTATGCATGTAGATAATAATCGAGATGTTTAGACATAAATTTATTTTAGGCTGTATATAGCTCTAAGTAAAGTTCAACTTTGTTTTAAGAGCCAGGAAAGAAGTTTTTTCCAGGAGTTTTGAATTGCTTTTTCGCCCAAAACCTCGACAGTCAAAAAACCAGTGTAAGTTTTGGCTTTAACTGCGTTGACTAACTGCTCTAGGTTGATTTCCCCGAGGCCGAATTCAAGATGGTCGCCGCCTGCTCTAGTGCCGTCGACGAGGTGGATATTTTTTATCTGGTGGTGATGTTGGTTAAAAATCCTGGTGGGATTTTCGATTTGACGCCAAGCATGGCCAGTGTCGAGAGTTAAGGGAATGGTGGGAAAGATTTTGGCGAGGGTGGTTGTATTGAATGCCGAAAGGCGGACGCTGTGGCCGGGAGGGAGGTTTTCAATAGCAAGTTGGGGTTTGATTTCAGAAATTAGGGGGAACAGCTCTTTTTTTAGAGTAGTGGTGACCGCTGCTACTGAATGGAAGAAAGGGTAGTTGCCAAGGTGGAAGGTGATGAGTTCGGCTTTTAGTCTTTTGGCGAGAGCGGCAGTGTCTTTGAGGGTCCGATAGGCGGCGGCACGAAGGTGTCGGTTAGGTGAGACAAACGAGGTTTCGATAAAAGGGGCATGGACAAGGTGCCGATAGGTAGCGAGATTAGTATTGAGCCAAATAACGTCTTCATTTTTGAGGGGTAGCGACTCGAGCCAGATTTCGATGTGGTCGACTTTGGGGAGTGCCTTGATGAAGCGAAGCTGTCTTTCCCAATCGTTGCGATTGTGATTCAGGAGGTTAAAGAAAACTCCTTTAGAAGGAAGAACCTTTTGCATGTTAGAATTCTAGCATGACGTTTTTGATTTTCTTGATTGTGCTTTCTCTTCTAGTCATGGTGCATGAGCTGGGGCACTTTATTTCCGCCAAGAAGAGCGGCATCCTGATAGAGGAATTTGGCTTTGGGTTGCCTCCCCGGATTTGGGGCAAGAAAATTGGGGAGACAATTTACAGTCTGAATCTTTTGCCGATTGGAGGCTTTGTGAAGCTGTTTGGGGAAGAGCAGCATGAAGTACAAAATGTACAAGAAGTACAAAAGGTACAAGAGGTAGGTGTTGAACGAGCCTTTTTTCAAAAACCACGTGGGGTGAGAGCGGTGATTTTGACTGCTGGGGTGGCGATGAACTTCCTTTTGGGGGTGCTATTATTTTCGATAATTTATAGCATTAGCGGCGTGCCGGCGGAAACTGACGAGGTGCGGATAGTTGAGGTAGTACCGGGGAGTCCGGCAGCAGAGATGGGACTTACAGCTGGGGAAGAAGTGTATTCTGTCAATGGCGAGGAAGTGATATCGACCAACCAATTTGTGACATTGATAAGCGAGAAGGCAGGAAAAGAGCTAGAGCTTTTAGTGGGAGAGCCAGATTTGCAGGCGTACGGACGAATAGTGACGGTAACGCCGCGGGAGAACCCGCCCGAAGGCGAAGGGGCATTGGGGGTGGTGGTGAGCAATGTACAGCTGACCCATTACCCTTTTTGGCAAATGCCGTTTAGAGGCGCGTGGTTTGGATTGCAAGAAGCGTTTGCTTGGGGAATGACGATTATTGGGGGGCTCTTTGTGATGGTGAGGGACTTACTGTTTGCGGGAGTGGTGCCGCAGGACGTGGCGGGGCCGGTGGGGATTTTTCAATTGACGGGGACGGTGGCCCAAGCGGGGATTTTGCCGCTTCTCCAATTTGTGGGAGTCTTGTCGGTGAATTTAGCTGTCTTGAATCTTTTGCCCCTTCCGGCATTGGATGGGGGGAGGCTGGCGTTTTTGGGGTTTGAGGCTTTGACGGGGAGAAGGGTGCACGCGCGAGTGGAACAGTGGGTGCACGCAGCGGGGATGGCGCTATTATTGTTTTTAATGCTCTTGGTGACCCTAAATGACGTGGTGCGGATTACGGGAGCCGGGACAGTGTGGGGATTGTTTGAAAAGGTGGCGGGGCTTTTGGGCTAGCCAGGTCCGAGAGCGGACTTGGCTTGTTGACCACCTCCCAGGTGAGAATTGCTTACACCTGGGAGGTGTCCTGATCGGGGTGGGTATCTATAGTGCCAGGAGGTTTACAGTATCACGGGGTTTACAGTCTCAAAGGTGAGACTGTAAGCTCTCCTTTTGAAGCTAAATTTGACACTGTAGCCCTTCGCATTGAGACTATAGTGAGACTGTAGCTTTTGGGTTGAGACTGTAGGCTTTGGGTTTGAAGCTAAATCTGACACTGTAGCTCTTTAATTTGACACTGTAGTGACACTGTAGCCTCTCGCATTGACACTGTAGTGACACTGTAACTACTGTTTTTGAAGCTAACTCTGGCACTGTCGGCTGGGGGGTTGGCACTATAGTGACACTAGAGACTGAGAATTTTTGGGTTATATAATACTTTTACACTCCGGGAGTGAAACCCAAATCTGAGTTAAAATAAGAGTTTCACTCCCGGAGTGGGAGGCTACGGGTTTACACGAGAGAGTCTATATTAGATACTTAAGAAATATATGCGGCAGTCGAAGTTGTTTGGCAAGACTTTGCGGCAAAAGCCCAAATCGGCGACGGTGAAAAGCCACGAGCTTTTATTAAAGGCTGGTTTTATCAAGCCCGTGGCGGCGGGGATTTATAGCTTTATGCCGTTGGGCTTCAGGGTGTTGGAGAAAGTGGATCGGATTATCAAAGAGGAGCTGGCTCGCGAAGGCGTGCAGCATTTGCTCATGCCTCTCGTTCACCCGAGTACCTTGTGGCAAGAAACGGGCAGACGCAAAAAGATGGAGCGGATTTTAGCCACCTTTAGGGCGCGGCATGGGGGAGAGTATCTTTTGGCCCCGACGCATGAAGAGACGGTGACGGATTTGGCGCGATTGTTTGTGCTCAGTTACCGCGATTTGCCGGTGATTGTGAATCAGAACCAATGGAAATATCGCGACGAAGTTCGGGCGACGGGAGGCTTACTGCGCACCCGTGAGTTTTTAATGCAGGATGCCTATAGCTTTGACGTGGACGAAGCGGGTTTGGCTGAGGCGTTTACCAAAGTCAGCCGGGCGTATCACCAAATTTTCAAGCGGATGGGTTTTGCCATGACGGTGGTCAAGGCTGATAGCGGGGCCATTGGGGGGGCGGGCTCTGAGGAATTCATGGTGATCAGCGATGCAGGGGAGGATTTGATTTTTGTCTGCGACCAGTGTGATTACAAAGCCAATTTAGAAAAAGCTGAGTCGGTACCAGCGCCTTTCAAGCAAGATGAGGAAGTGAAACCGATGGAGGCAGTGCTGGGTAAAGGCATTATTGGAGTCGAGGCTTTGGCTAAGCATTTGAGGATTCCGGTGGAGAAGACGACGAAAACACTCTTGTATCAAGCTGATGAGCGAGTGGTGGCCGTGTGTGTCAGAGGGGAATATAAAGTGAGTGAGGTGAAGCTGGGGAATCTTTTGGGGGTGAGTGATCTAGCCTTAGCGAGCGAAGAGGTGGTAGAGAAGTTGACGGGAGCTAAGGTGGGCTATGCCGGGCCAGTGGGTTTACCCAAAGAGGTCGAAGTAATTTGGGATAGGACGACTGAGGGCAGAGTGAACTTTGAGTGTGGTGGCAACAAGACTGATTATCACAACATTAATGTCAACTTTGGCAGGGACCTTTCGAGGCCGAAAGAATTCGTTGACGTCCGAGAGGTGAAAGTTGGCGAAGGGTGTGTCAATTGCAAGGCAGGCAAACTCAAAGAACAGCGAGCCATAGAACTAGCTCACGTCTTCAAACTGGGGACTATTTATTCCGAGGCTATGAGAGCTCATTTTTTAGATGAGAAAGGGGCCAAAAAACCTTTGGTGATGGGGTGCTATGGCATTGGCATGACCAGGCTCGTGGCGGCAGCGGTGGAGCAGCATCACGATGACAAAGGGATGATCTGGCCTGAGGCGATGGCCCCATATCGAGTGCATTTGTTGTCGCTTAGGGCAGAGGGCGTAGAGCAAAGAGCAGAGAGAGTTTATGAAGAACTGTTACATGCAGGTATCGAAGTGTTGTGGGATGATCGGGAGGAATCGGCGGGGGTGAAGTTTGCTGACAGTGATTTGATTGGGATACCAGTGCGGTTGGTGGTGTCAGCCAAGACAGGTGAGAAGGTGGAATGGAAGAAAAGAGATGAGCAAGAGGTCGAGCTACTCGATTTGGACGAAGTAAAGACACGGTTGAAGTAGCATTTTTTTGTCTTTTTGCTACTTGCGAGGGAGAATTTGTATGGTAGAGTGAATTTATATTGCCCGGTGAGCCCCGTAAAAATTTTTTACGGGACAAGTTATACCACGTTCTCTTTGACGAAAGCGGACGTGGTTTTTTTGCTCTACGAGAGCAGTGATTTCCTTGGTCATCGCAAAAGTGTTTTTTATTCATTGTCAATTCTCTCAAGAAAAGGTTACGTTTAAAAACGCAGAAAATGTCAATTTCTTTGCGTGCCCAAAGAAATTGACGAAAGAAAGGGCACCCGTTGAAAGCCTGTCGGAAAGTTTTGCCTCGGCTGGCGGAAGGTCTTCTCCGGCTGTCGCCGGATCAGCCCGCTGCCGCTCCTTCCGGAATTCCCTGTGGTCAGTTCCGGCTTTCCGCTCAGCCTCGGCGGCACCTTTCAGCGGCGCGGCTTTCAAAAGGGATATTAACCATTAGAAATTAGGTCAATTAGAAATTAGGAATTTTGTGCTGTACCTCTTGTACTTCTTGTACCTTTTGTACTTTTGATACTTTCCGTACCTTCCGTACCCTCTTTACTTGCTACAATGGCGTTGATGTCCAAAACTATCGTGACGCATCTTAACCCTGACCTTGATGCCTTAACGGCGGTGTGGCTTTTAAAGCGCTTTGGGGGAGAAGAGTTTGTAGAAGCCCGACTAGCCTTTATTCCAGCGGGTGAGACGTACCGTGGTGTTGCGGTCGATAGCGACCCTGAGGTGGTGCACGTAGATGTGGGATTGGGAAAATTTGATCACCATCAAGTCGATATGAGAACATCAGCAGCGGAGCTCGTATATCAAAGTTTAGGGAAAGAAAAGCCGGAACTTACCGAAGATGAAGCATTAAAACGCTTAGTGGCCATCGTAGTTGATATTGACTATGGAGCAGGAGATTTGAGTTATCCGGAAGCGGCTTCGGATCGGTATGCAATGCTATTTAATGAGCGGCAGATTATAGGCGGGTGGTATAGGGTGTTTCCCGGGCAAAGCGACAAGATTGCGGAGCTCGGGCTCACGGTGCTTGATGGGGTATATGAAAGTCTGCGAGGCAAGGTAGTGGCTGAGGGTGAGTTTGAGCGGGCGAAAGAGTTTGAGACGCAGTGGGGGAAGGGGATTGGGATGGAAACAGCTGAGCGGGAGTTTGGGACACTGGCATTTGCTCGGGGGTACACGGTAGTGGTGACCAAAGATCCAGAGGGAGGGAACGTGCGGGTCAAGGCGCGGGAGAAGCAAGGCGGGAAACGGATTGATTTAACGCCTCTTTATAACTCGGTACGAGAAAAGGATCCTGAGGCAGATTGGTATTTCCATGTGAGCCGAAAAATGCTGTTGAATGGCTCACGGGTGAATCCAAAGATGAAGGCGAGTAGATTAACGCTGGCGCAGGTGATTGCTTTGTTGCAGCATGCCTAATCCCACACTATGGGGTTTATATTGGGGGTAGTGAGGGTTGTAATGGTGGTGTACAATCACAATCATGGATGATTGTATTTTTTGTAAAATTATTGCGGGAGAATTACCGACAAAAAAAGTGAGTGAGGGGGATGGATGGGTGGCTTTTCGAGACATTGCCCCTAAGGCGCCGGAGCACGTGCTCATAGTACCTAAGGAGCATATAAGGAGCCTCGGGGAGGCGCAGGATACTCATAAAGACATGTTGGGGCGGCTGATGTTAGCCACCAGAGAAGTAGCGGAGACTTTGGGTATACGGGATGCCTATCAGGTGAAAGTGTTTTCGGGTGAGAACGCGGGGCAAACAGTGTTTCACCTCCATTTACACTTGACGGGTGGGTGGAAAGAAAAGCAAAGTGATAATTAACGGTTATTAACAATATAACTTGAGGGTCCCGATACAACGCTTACTTGCTCCCATGGTCTACGTCCATGCGTCGCAAGAGCGCGTTTACGGGACACCTCGGGTTAAACAAGTTTAACTCGAGGGGGGGTGCGTGAATGATTCATGGCCACAGTAGTGAGAGCAAAACCAGATGAAAGCGCTGATAGCGTGATTCGGCGGTTTAAGAAAAAAGTCTTTTCTGATGAGGTACTTTTGGAGCTCAAGAAGAGGGAATATTATAAGAAGCCTTCGTTGGAACGGAAAGAACGGTTGGCCGAGCTTAAACGCCGCAGACGTCATCAGCGGTCTTTTTCTTAAGTTGAGACAAAACTTTCATGTATAGTGTTGAAATCACCGGTGAGTCGCGGTTTCCGGTGGACCGAAAGCGAGTGAGGGCAGTGGTGGCTCGAGTGCTTAAGGCATACGGGGTCCAAGGTGCGGTGGTTGTGGGGGTACGGATTGTGGGCGATCGGAAAATGCGCCAGCTCAACTCGGACTTTCGCCGCGTGGATAGCACGACTGATGTGTTGAGTTTTCCCACTGAGGATCCTTCGGCTGCTCTCAGGACAAGTCCTTCGGCTGCGTACGGCGGATTTGCCTATCCCAAAGAAGAAGCCTTTCCTTTAGGAGATATCGTGATTTCGTACCCTCAAGCGAGACTGCAAGCAGCGGAGCGAGATATCCTGGTTAATGATGAGATTGAGGCTCTTTTGGAGCATGGAGTGAAGTCGTTGTTGGGAGAGCACGACGAGTAAGTTTAAAGTTCAAAGTGCAAAGTGCAAAGTTGTGGTGTAAAGTTTAAAGTTGTTCAAAAGCTGCAGTTGTAACTTTTAACTTTGAACTTTTAATTTTTAACTTAGACTATGGCTTCGCTTTACCTACAGTATCGACCCCAACGGGTTAAGGATTTGGACCTGAAGACGGTGAGGGAGTTTTTTGAGCGGATTTTACTTTCAGGAAAAGTGAATCACGCTTATTTGTTTACCGGGCCAAAGGGAGGGGGGAAGACTTCGGCGGCGCGGATTTTGGCGAAGATCGTTAACTGCACTAAGAACGAGGCGGTGATGCTGGGTAAAAGAAAGAAGTTTGAAGAGCCATGTAATAAGTGTGTGGCGTGTAAGAGTATAGCTTCGGGCAGCATGGTGGATTTAATTGAGATTGATGCGGCTAGTAACCGGGGGATAGATGATATCCGGGATTTGCGAGAGAAGATTCGGCTTGCCCCGGTGGCGGCAGCGCGCAAGGTGTACATCATTGATGAAGTGCACATGCTGACTTTGGAAGCGTTTAACGCGCTGTTGAAGACTTTGGAGGAGCCCCCTTTGCATGCGGTGTTTATTTTGGCCACGACTGAGGCCCACAAAGTGCCGGAGACAATTGTGTCGCGCTGTGTGAGAGTGGTGTTCCCCAAGGCTTCGAGAGAAGAGATCCGGCGAAGTTTAGACCGGGTGGTGAAGGGAGAGAAGTTAAAAGTCGCCAGCGATGCTTTAGATATGCTTTCTTTTTGGCCCAAGAAGAGACTCGGGCAGCTTTGGCAGAAATTGATCGTTTGGAAAACTTAGGGGTGAATTGGACAGTAGTGGTGGCGCAAATGATTGAAACGACGAGGCAGCAACTGATGGTGGTGTTGGGGGTGGAACCTCAAGAGAAAAGGGTGACCGCATTGGGATCGTTAGACGAGAGGACGCTTTGGCTCCTGGTAGACGCGTTGCTTCTGGCGGCGAGGCGGATACGATCTTCGGACATCGCCCAGTTGCCACTGGAGATGATGGTAGTGAGGTGGGGGGAAGGAAAAAAGCACGAAGCACGAGATACAAATTACGAAGGTACAAGAGGTACAAGAAGTATGGAAAGTACGGAGGGTATGGAAAGTATCGGAGGGGAAGGTAGAACAGGTAGTGCAAGTAGAACAAGTAGAGAAGACATTGAGGAAATATCTATGCCGCCGCCTCGCTCACGCTCAGTCGCTGTTTCTCGCGGGTTCGAAATAGCGGAGGTGGAGAAGCGATGGCATGAAGTGCTCTCGGCAGTGAGACCCCACAATCATAGTGTGGAGGGGCTCTTGAGATCGACGCGGCCGGCGGCAGTTAAGGGTGAGACGCTGGTTATAGAAGTGTTTTACCAGTTTCATTTGGATCAACTAAAACAGGAGCGGTTTATGCAGATAGTCGAGGGGGCGCTCCAAGAGGTATTTTCCCACCGCTGGCGACTGCAGTATCGATTGGGAGAGAGAGCGCACCGCCCCATTCGGCAAGTCTTCGACCGTGAGGCTCAGACCGAATCGGCTCAGGACGTGCCGCCCATTCGGCAAGCTCAGGACGTTCCGCCCACCCGAGAAAACACTTTGGAAAATATTTCCGCTGAAGTTACGGATGAGGACGTGGTTAAAGTGGCTGAGGAGGTGTTTGGGGCGGAATAGTGAGTTACTTAGTTACTGAGTTACTAAGATATTGAGTTAATAATCACCGTCCCAGGAGTCGCTTCGCAACACCTGGGAGGTGGCCGAATGGACTCCTCCCAGGTGGGTTTCTCACAAGATACTTGATGTTTAAATAGAAATTACTGGTACAATACCTAAAAGGAGAGCTTATATGTTTGACAAATTAAAACAGCTCAAACAAATAGCTACGCCTCGCTTGCGCTCGGCCGCTGTTTGTTTTGACAACTTTAAATCTTAGATTTTACAAATTTAGTTGGAGTACTTTCATGTTTGACAAGCTTAAGCAATTAAAACAAATGAGGGACCAGGCGCTGAAGATCCAGCAGCAATTGCAGGCTGAAGAGATTGTGGTGGAGCGAGGGAATGTGCGGGTGGTGATTTCGGGGGACCAGAAGATTAAAGAGCTGTCGGTGGGAGGCATCAGTAGCGACGAAGTGATTAATGCGCTTAATGATGCGATTAAACAATCGCAACAGCTGGCGGCTAAGAAGCTTCAGGAAATGAGCGGTGGGTTGACGGGGATGATGCAAGGCCTTGGCGGGGGAACCTCATAAAATTTCATTAGATCTCGGAATACTCAGAAGGCTCAGAAGATCAGAGATTCTCAGTATATCGGAATATCGGAAATCCAGAGTAGGAGGTCCTTTCCGATTTTCAGGTTTTCTGGTACTCTGGTTTTCCGAGTTATCTGAGTTTTCTGAATATGCTTAAACAGGTAGTAGTGACCGGTTCGTTGGCGTTTGATCAGATCGCTAATTTTCCGGGGAGGTTTGCAGATCACATTGATGCCAAGAAACTCCATATATTGAATATTAGTTTTTTAGTGGAGACATTGCGGGTAGAGCGAGGCGGGACGGGTGGCAACATGGCGTACACGTTAGCGCTTTTGGGCACAAGACCGAGACTCGTGGCAGCGATAGGTGGAGACGGGGAAGCATACGAGAAGGATCTGGCGAGAGTGGGTGTGAACGTGTCGGGCGTGAGAGCGTTTGCGAAAGAGAGAACGGCTATGGGGTTTGTGGTGACTGATAAAGACGACAACCAGATATGGGCTTTCTATGGGGGGGCGATGAGGCGCACGAGCGAAGTGAAACTAATAGGACTCACCCCGGAAAGTTTGGTGATCATCGGACCGAGCGACCCCAAAGCAGTGGTGGAGTACGTGCGGACTTGTCGATTACACAAGTGGCCATATCTTTATGATCCGGCGTTCCAGCTTCCCCAGTATTCTCGAGCCCAATTGCGGTCGGGCGTGTTGGGAGCCCAGATAGTGGTGGGGAATGATTATGAGATAGCCCAACTCAAACGTTTGGGTAGCATAACTAAAACAGAACTAATCTCCCGGGAGCGGGTGGTGGTGACGACCTTGGGGGATAAGGGGTCGAGGATCGAGCGAGGGCGAAAGACGTGGCACATTCCCGCGGTGAAGGTGAGGCAAGCAATCGATCCGACGGGAGCGGGCGACGCGTATCGGGCGGGGTTAGTGGCAGGCTTTTTGCGAAATCTTCCCCTCGATGTCTGCGGGCGGATGGGGTCTTTGGCGGCCGCGTATACGGTGGAAAAGTATGGGACGCAGACCCACCGGTTTACTTTGGAAGAGTTTAAGCGGCGGTATCGAGAGAACTTTGGGGAGCGGTTGCCGATTTAAATACTTAGACTTTTTCTCTCGTCATGCTGAATTTAATGTTAATCATGTCATTCTGAGTCCGGCAGCTGCCGGACGAAGAATCTCGTTTCTATGGTGCTGACGAAGCCTTATCCTCCTTCGCAGAAAACCATGGGCGTGAGCCCGTGGATGAATGCGAAGAGTTTTCTGCTTCGGCGGGATTTCGCTCCCGACGAAGCAGTGAGGAGAAGATACCCCGGGTTTTAACCCGGGGAGCTTCATTTTGTGTATATTCTGACTAATCGGTACAATACGGTATTCTATGTTGGTGTTACGAACGATTTGGTTAGGCGGATTTGGCAACATAAAGATGGTTCTGTTAAGGGATTTACAGTAAGTATAAGTTGACTAGACTTATTTACTACGAAGTATTTAACGATATAAAAGAGGCTATTGCGCGAGAGAAATACATTAAGGGCAAGAAGAGAGATTACAAATTGAAGTTAGTTGACAGCATGAATCCAAGCTGGGTGGATCTTTATAATACCCTAATCTAGGAGCGTGAGATCCTTCTGCTTCGCTGCGCTCAGCATCAGGATGACAATGCTCCGCTCAGGATGACAATAAGATTAGTTAAGATGACAGGTTGAGGAAACATTATGGTGTCACTGGTAAAACATGATATCAAGGATGTGAAACTGGCTCCCCAGGGCAAAAAACGGATTGAGTGGGCAGCTTTGGAAATGCCGGTCATCGCAGAGATTGGAAAACGTTTTGCCAGAGAGAAACCGCTCAAAGGGAAGATGCTCGCAGCATGTTTGCATGTGACGGCAGAGACAGCTAACTTGGTGCGGGTGCTTAAAGCAGGTGGGGCGACAGTAGTGGTGTGTGCCTCAAATCCCCTTTCGACTCAAGATGATGTGGCGGCGAGTTTGGTGAGTAATTTTGGAGTGGCCACTTTTGCTATCAAGGGTGAAGATAATGTGACGTATTATCGACATTTAAATCAGGCGTTGGATTTTAAGCCGCAGCTGACTATGGATGATGGAGCTGACCTCGTCGCTAGACTGCATCAAATTTTGAAAAGGTCGAACCCTTCAAAGCAGCGGAAGGGTTCGACCTTAATAAAAAAAGGATGGGAATTCTACGGTAGCAGTGAAGAGACGACTACGGGGGTTATCAGGCTCAGGGCCTTGGAAAGAGAAGGCAGGCTTCAATTTCCGGTGATGGCGGCTAATGATAGTGCGACCAAGCACCTGTTTGACAATCGCTATGGCACGGGGCAATCGACCATTGATGGGATAATGCGGGCCACCAATGTGCTACTCGCGGGTAAGACTTTTGTGGTAGTAGGGTACGGCTACTGCGGCCGGGGGGTGGCGATGCGAGCAGAAGGGATGGGAGCCAATGTAGTGGTGGTGGAAGCGGAGGCGGTGCGGGCTTTGGAAGCGGCGATGGATGGCTACCGGGTGATGACGATGAAAGCAGCGGCTGCGGTGGCTGATATCGTAGTGACGGTGACGGGCGATAAGCGGGCGGTGTCTCTCTCGGATATGAAACTGATGAAAGATGGCGTGATTTTGGCTAACAGCGGGCACTTTGACGTGGAGATCGATGTGGCGGGTTTGCAAAAGCAAGCACGAAAAGCGAGGAAAGTGCGGGAGTTTGTGACCGAATACGTGTTGAGCCCGGGGAAACGGATTTACCTTTTGGCTGAGGGGAGACTCGTCAATCTCTCGGTGGCAGAAGGGCATCCCCCAGCGGTGATGGACATGAGTTTTGCCAACCAAGCTTTGGCCGCTGAGTATTTAGTCAAAAACCAGGGAAAATTGGAGAAGAAAGTGTACGTGTTGCCCAAAGAAATTGACACAATGGTGGCGAGTTTGAAGTTAAAGTCGATGGGGATGGGAGTACAGCAGTTGACGCGAGAGCAGAAGAAGTATTTGACGAGCTGGGAAGAGGGAACCTAGAAAATTTTCAATTTTCAAATCCCAATTTTCAAACGAGGGGTTGACAGGGATTTTTTGAGTGGCTACACTAGGGAAGTTAACAATTTATAGATCAAGAGTGGTGAGTAGGGAACTGGCCCGTTGACTCATCCAGCAACCGACCTCGGTTATCGGGACACGGTGCTTCAGCCAGCCCTGACTGCGTAGGCAAGTCCGAAGGGAACGATAGGGCGTCACTAACCGTGATGGCAAACTATTATTCATACCTCCTTCGGGAGGTTTTTT
>JACOWY010000009.1 GCA_016176555.1 Candidatus Chisholmbacteria bacterium
GGCGACGACGTGGGTGCTTCCAGCTTGACGAGCATGGCAAATTTGGGATCATCGGCGGGAGCAAAGCCGACGAAAGAGGCAATGGTTTTGTCTTCATCATAGTGGCCGGCCACCGGGATTTGGGCGGTGCCGGTTTTGCCGGCGACTTTGTAGCCAGGGAGTTTGGTCCATTGGGCTTCACCGGAATCGACGGCGTTGACCATCATGGCGGTGATATCCTCGGCGGTTTTTTGAGAAATGACGCGATTAACCTCTTTGGGGCTAATCTTGACCGTAGTATCGCCAAGAATTTCTGAGACGACGTGAGGTTCCATGAGCACGCCGTAGTTGGCGATAGCAGAGACGGCGCGGAGCATTTGCAGGGCAGTAATGGCAATTCCCTGGCCGAAGCTGGTGGTGGCGATGTCGATGTCACCCCAACGCTCTCTAAGTTCGGGGACGGACTCTTCTTGCAAATCGACGCCGGTGGGTGAGCCAATGCCAAATTTTTTGAGGTAGTCGACTAGTTTTTCCTCGCCCAGTTTTTGGCCAACAAAGACCATGCCGATGTTATTGGAGCGCTGGATGACTTCAATCATGGTGGGATTCTCGAAGTATTCGTTGTTCCAGGTGCGGATGGTGTATTTGCCGATGGTCACTGGACCCCCACACATATCGCAGCGTGTGGTCGGTTTGACCACACCGCTATCTAAGGCGGCTGACATAATTAAAACCTTAAAGGTCGAGCCGGGCTCGTAGGCGGCGGCGATAGAAGGATTACGATAAAGCGAAGAATCAAACTGGCTGAATTTTTGGGGATCATACTTGGGCAGGTTAGCTTGGGCGATGATGCCTCCAGACTTCGGATCCATGATGATGACTTCGCCACTTTTGGCGCCGTAGCGAGTTAAGGCTTCTTCGAGCTCTATTTCCACTAGCCGCTGAACGGCCCGATCAAGATAGAGTTTGAGGTCCCGACCGTTTTTGGCTGCGAAACCACCAAAATTGCCCACCAAGATTGGTTTGCCGGTGGCGTCTTTTTCTTGGCGGACAATACCCGGCCTGCCTTTGAGTTCGAGATCATAGTAGCCTTCGAGCCCAAAATAGCCTTTGGGGTTGCCGGAGACGTCGTCACCGACAAAGCCAATGAGGCTCGCCGACAAAGAGGCTTCCGGGTAAAAGCGAATATTTTCGGGTTCAAAACCGAGGCCTTTGAGTTTGAGGTCGAGAACTCGGGTTTTGACCGCGTCTAGGATTTTTCGCGCCAGAGGTACCCAGATGACATCTTGACGGGAGAGCCGGGAACTAAGCGTCGCTTCGGTGAGCTCGGTCAATTCCTCGACCATTTTGGCTGAGGCGGTGGCATCAGTTTCGGGACGAACCAAGGGGGCTAGTAAACTCGCGATTTCATCGGGGCGACGGTCAAGATCAGGCAGGTAGGCATAGGCCAAGAAAGCGGGTTCGTTGCCCACCAAGGTGAAGCCGTCACTGGTGATAATCCGGCCGCGTTGGGCGGGGATCTCAATGCGGCTTAAGTGTTGACTCTCTGCCAAAGCGGAAAGATTTTCGGCGGCGACTATTTGCCAGTAAAATAAGCGGGCCACAACGCTCGCGCCCGAGACAGCGAAGATGATTAACGCGATTTTGAGGCGGAGGAGCCACATACCATATTTTTAGCACAGATAACGGGTATTTATTCGAGCCTGGATGAATACCATGGGCTGAAGCCCATGGACGAATGCCAGGCAGAACGAACTCCGACAGGCGAAGCCTGAGGATACCACGGGCGTTAGCCCGTGGTTGTTCATTCTTGTGGGACTTGGGCCACGTCAAACGTGGCTGGGGCCGAGTCAACTGGGGCTCTGGCGATGGCCTCGGGGGAAGTTAAGTTGAGGACTTGATTTATGGGGATTAAGCCAGTTTTTTTGGCATAGGCTTCGAGACTTTGAAACGACCTTTGGAGGCTGATTTCCCGTTCCAACTTAGAGTTGGCTCTTTCGAGAGAGAGAGCTTGAGACTCAAGCTCAGACAAACGTTGGCCAGTAGTGGCGACCCTGGTTGAGGCCACAATGTTGGCGACAATGAGGAGCAGAGTCGCCAGGGTGGTGGCAAGAGCTAAAACTAAGGCGCGGCGTTTTGGCTTAGGGGTGTGAGTCATATCTTTTGGGCGGCCCGAAGTTTGGCGCTACGGGCACGGGGATTTTGGCTTTTTTCAGCTTGACTTGGAGTCATAGGTTTTTTGCTGACGAGAGTGACTTTTTTGGCTAGCTCCCGTTGTTTCAAGAAATTTTTGACAATCCTGTCTTCAGTTTCGTGAAAGCTTAAGATGACTAGCCGACCGCCGACTTTAAGCAGGTCGAGCGCTTCGGGCAAGGTGGATTGCAGGTTCTCACGCTCGAGGTTGACGGCCATTCTTAAGGCCAGAAAAGTTTTGGTAGCGGGGTGCAGTTTGCGGTGAGGTTCAGATGGGTAGGCCCCGGATACAACGCGGGCAAGCTCGGTAGTGGAGGTGATGGGTTTTGCTTGCCGGTGAGTCACGATCAATTTAGCGATTTTTCTGGCGTGACGTTCTTGGGTTAAGGTGCGTAGCATCATGGTCAATTCCTTTTCACTTAAGGCATTGATAAGATCTTTGGCAGTGACATTTAGCGTGGGATCCATGCGCATGTCCAAATTTGCCTCATGGGCAAAGGAAAAACCACGCTGGGGATGGGTCAACTGAAACGATGACACTCCCAAATCAAACAAGATACCCGCCACGGGAGTAAAGTTGTGCTTTTTGGCAATCTCGCGAAGATGACTAAAATTGCCTACATTTAGTGCCAACATAGCTTCGCCGCGCCCGCCCCTCATTGAGGCGGGAGGGTAGGCAGCGAGCAAGCGTTTTGAAGCTGCAGCGATAGCCTGCGGATCGTGATCGATCCCCAAGACATTTCCCCCGCGTTTAAGAATCGCTTCGCTATGGCCACCGCCGCCCACCGTGGCATCAATATAGTTTTCACCGGGCGTGACATTTAAAGCATCGAGGACTTCGTCGACCATGACTGGTGTATGGAAAGTACTCATGTGGTTCTCTCTCTTGTCTGGCTCAGGCGCTCGGCCACGGCGGCGGCGTTTCTCTCGATCTGGCTGACTTTCTGGTGGTAGGTTGTTTGATCCCAGATCTCAACCCAATCTAACGAGCCAGCGACCACGACAGCATTTTTGAGATTGGCGTAGTGGCGCAGGCTTTGGGGCACGAGCATTCTTCCCTGAGCGTCGTAATTGACTTCTGCGGCATCGTGGGCCATGAGGCGAATAAATTCGCGGGTATCTTGTTTTGTTAAAGGGCTAGTTCTTAGCTCATCCGTGACCTTTTTCCAAGTACGCTGCGGCACGAGGAAAAGGCAGCCGTCAAGGCCGCGAGTCACTATAGGTTTCTTTCCCAGTTGGTATCTGAATTTGGCAGGGATAGCTAATCTTCCCTTGGATTCGAGTGAGTGAACGTAATGGCCTAAAAACATTTGTCATATTCTATCAGTCCTTTCACCACTTTTCACCACTTTATACTTCTTACTAGTAAATAGTAGATTGATATACATTGTCAAGAGGCAATTTTTCACGGAGCATTTGCCTGGGTACACCGCAGTGCAGATTGCATGAACTCTTCTTGATGCTTTTCTTACATTTTTCACCAGCTTTCTTAACTTGGAGGAAGTAGGTTGACGCTGCCTTCATTACCCGGGATAGGCGACAGTTTAGAAGATACTTTATAAGAACCTATAATAGTTGCTCTTTGTGTTCATTTCGGCTATAATTCGCACCTCAACTGATTAAGTTGAGTTTTTTGTTACTGATCCCTTTTGCAATGACAGACCTGAAAGCACTCGACATAATCGTGCCGGTAAAAAATGAGGCTGCAACCGCTGAAGAATTGGTGCGACGGGTGGATCGTGCGTGCCGCGCCGCGGGAATTAACTATCGACTTATAGTAATCGATGATCGGTCGACGGACGAAACGGCTGAACGGTTTCAAGCTCTGGCCCGAACATACCCTGTGGTGTTTCGCCCTAAGTACGGCAAGCCGGGTAAAGCCTTTAGTGTTATCGAAGGCGCTCAATTCGCTCGCACCGAGTATGTAGCGATGATCGATGGCGATTTGCAGTACCCGCCGGAAGCGTTGCCGGAGATGATAAAGCTCGCGCCGCAGCACGGTGTGGTAGTGGCCAATAGAAAAGTCTACCAGGGCTCTTTTTTGCGCAAACTTGCCTCAAGACTTAATGCCTGGGTTTTCGGCAAAATGATTTTCGGTTTTAGCTGCGACATCCAGTCGGGGCTGAAAGTTTTTCGGCGGGAACTTATCCAGCACGTGGAGCCCACATATCTCTCGGCGTGGACGTTGGATTTGCCGCTCTTACATGCGGCCGAAGGCATGGGCTATTCGATTGGTAGTGTGGATATTGCTTTTACTCAGCGGCGAAATGGCGAATCAAAAATTGGTCTCATGCGGACAGCCGGCCAAATTGCCTATAGAGCCCTCAAGCTTAAACTGACCCACAGCGGCGTTTTTCATTTTCGCTCAGAAGACTCCAAGACGATGCTCGGCGCGGGGATCGCTTACAGAAAGCAGCGCTACGTCACCCACAGCCATTTAACCCAAGAGCAGTCGGCGCTGGTGACGTTTAAGACTCCCCAAAAACTTTTCTTTGGAGGGGTGTTGATCGCCTTGGTGGTGGGGCTCTATGCCCAACCACTGTCGACTTCGATCATGGCCATTACCATCTTGTCGGTGATTTATTTCTTAGACGTGGTGTTTAACCTCTATGTGACATTGAGGGGATTGACCAAGCCACCTGAGTTGAAGACTCTTGACAAACAACTCGAGCAGTTGGATGAGCGGTTGTTGCCAGTCTATTCAATTTTGTGCCCACTTTATCAGGAAGCCCACATGCTGCCTGAGTTTGTGGCGGCGATCGATAGCCTGGAATGGCCCAAGAAGAAGCTTGAGGTATTGCTCCTCTTGGAAGAAACAGACACGGAGACCATTGAGGCGGCGCGGGCGATGCAATTACCTCCTTATTTCAAGATCGTAGTCGTGCCCAACTCCAGCCCGCAGACTAAACCCAAGGCGTGCAATTATGGTTTGGCAAAGGCTTCCGGTGAGTATGTGGTGATTTATGATGCGGAAGATCGGCCCGATCCGCTGCAGCTTAAGAAGGCCTATTTGGGCTTTCAGTTTTCACCCCCTGATGTGGCGTGTTTGCAAGCCAAGCTTAACTACCACAACCCCCATCATAACCTCTTGACAAAACTTTTCACCGCTGAGTATTCACTCTGGTTTGACGTGATTTTGCCGGGGCTGCAGTCAATTCACACCAGCATCCCTTTGGGCGGCACGAGCAATCATTTTAAGGCGAAAACTCTGCGTGAGCTCGGGGGCTGGGACGCGTTTAACGTGACTGAAGACTGCGATTTAGGCGTCAGGCTTTTTACCGCAGGCTACAAGACGGCGATCATCGACTCGGTGACACTGGAGGAAGCCAATAGCCAGATAGGCAACTGGGTGAGGCAGCGGTCAAGGTGGCTCAAGGGGTATTTGCAGACGTACCTGGTTCACATGCGGACACCTTGGGCCTTTTTCCGCGCTCACGGCTGGCACGCTCTGATCTTCCAGTTAATCGTGGGATTGCGGATTAGCTTTATTCTGATCAACCCTATCTTGTGGGCGGCGACGATTAGCTACTTCATGCTTTACCGGTATGTGGGGCCGACGATTGAGGCGCTGTATCCCACGGCGGTGTTTTATGTGGCGGCTTTCTCGCTTTTGGTGGGTAACTTTACTTACCTCTATAACTACATGATTGGGTGTGCTAAGCGGGAGCATTGGGGGGTCGTTAAATACGTGTTTTTGGTGCCGTTTTATTGGCTTTTAATGGGGGTGGCGGCCTTGATGGCGGTGTTTCAATTGGTGTTTAAACCTCATTACTGGGAAAAGACGCATCATGGTTTTCACTTGGCCAAAGAGGCAGCTCAGCAGGCGCGCGACCAAAAAGCAGCAGAGGCTCAGGAAGCGCGGGAAGAGCGGGGGCGGTCTTTGGGGAGGCTGGCCACTTCGGGGATGGCGACCGGCGGGGTGCTGGTGGTGGCGTCGGTGGTGGCCAACTTTTTAAACTTTGTCTACAACGCTTATTTGGGGCGAACGCTTAATCTTGAAGACTTTGGATTACTTTCGGTGTTTGGCAGTATTTTTTACCTGACTCAATCGGGCTTTTCGGCTTTATCGGCCACGGTGACACATCGGTCGGCC
>JACOWY010000025.1 GCA_016176555.1 Candidatus Chisholmbacteria bacterium
ATTATCGGCAGTCCGGCTCAACCGGACAACGTATAATTTGAGCGTAATTTATTCCGCTGGTTTTTCTTTTTTAGCGTCTTCCAGTTTTTGCGCCTCTTTTTTCTCCAACGCTCCGACTGTCTTACGTTTGCCCCGCTTGGTGCGAGCGTTGGTGCGGGTGCGTTGGCCTCTGGCTGGAAGGCCGGCGGCGTGACGGGAACCACGATACGAACCTATGCGCTTGAGGCGTTCAATATTTTCGCGAATTTGTTTTCTAAGTTCTCCTTCGGTGTTAATGCGTTCGATGACGTGTTGAAGACGAGAAATTTCTTCGGTGGTTAGCAAATGCGCCCGTTTATTGGGATCGACGCTACTTTCTTTAATGATCTTTTTGACGTTGCTGCGACCAATGCCGAAAATATAGGTGAGGGCGATATTGGTTTTTTTCTCAGCTGGTATATCTACTCCGGCGATTCGAGGCATGATACAAATTTCTAAATCCTAATTTCTAATTTCTAAACAATACCAAAATTCTAAGTACAAAACTTTAAATTTATGTTTTTAATTTTGACCATTTGGGTTTTGAATTTATTTAGAATTTAGTGCTTGGAATTTGGGATTTACCGAGCTATGCTCGGTTTACCCTTGTCTTTGTTTGTGCCGGGGATTGATGCACAAAACAAATACCCGCCCCTTGCGGCGGACTATTTTACAATTTTTACAAATTTTTTTGACCGAGGCTTTGACTTTCATCGTAGTGTTTACTTGAATCGGAAGACGATGCGGCCTCGGGAATGGTCGTATGGACTGACTTCAATTTTGGTTTTATCTCCAGGCATGACGCGAATGTGAAACATTCTCATTTTGCCCGATAAAGTGCACAAAATTTCCTGATCTGCTAAGTCTTCCGGGGCATTTTGGTCGAGTTTGACCCGAAACATGGTGTTGGGCAAAGCTTGGGTAACTGTGCCTTCAACTTCGATGACCTCCTGTTTTTGCCCCATTGTTGGTGGTGTTGATGTTGATGTCAAAAGTTTGATTTGAAATTTCGCTTGGGTTATTCTATCAAAATTTCCAGGCTATAGCAATTTTTCTTTGCCTGGTACTTGGTTTTATTTAGTAAGAATTTCTGGGCCGTTTGGACCCACTAAAATAGTGTGCTCGAATAGTCCGGCGGGGCGACCATCTTTTGTGGCGATAGTCCAACCTGGAGCTTCCCGTGGAGAAGGCAGGGAATCATGGGGCTTTGGTGGAGGTTTTGGCCGATACCGTGGCCAGTGAGATGGCGAGCGCAGTTGAAACGGGCTGCTTCGATGATTTTCTGCATGGCTTGGGAAATGTGGCCGATCCTTTTGCCTGGTTTTGCCTGAGCGATGCCTTGGCTTAGGGCACGTTTGCCTGTGTCCAGAAAATGCTGCTGCTCTTGGCTGGGCTTGCCGACGACAACGGTGGTAGATGTATCGGTGTGAAATCCTTGATAGAAGAGACCAGTATCGAGGCTAACTAGGTCACCCTGCTTGAGAGTGAGGTGAGGATGAGGAATGCCATGAACCACGCCGGCGTTGACGTTGATGCAGGTGGCCCAGCGGTAACCGGGGACGCGTTTAAATCCTGGTTCACCTCCGGTTTGAGTTAAGAGGGTATCTGCTAGAGAATCGAGCTCGTGGAGACTGACGCCTGGTTTTGCGCTGGCAACTACTTGGTTGAGGATGCGGCCAAGCATTTTCCCACCCTCGCGCATGGCTTCTCTCTGCTGGTCATTGGTTGGTGTCACTGAGGTAAAGGCCGCTTGGTTTTAGCTTTAAGTTGGGCGAGGATGTCTTGGAAGATAGTATCGATGTCGCGCTCGCCATTTATTTGCAGAAGGAGATGGCGTTTTTTGTAATAATCAATTAACGGTTGGGTGTGGGTGTGGAAATTCTCTATTCGTTTTCTGATGGCTTGGAGTGTATTGTCCTCTCTAACACCCTCTTCGACGCGGCCGCTTAGGCGCCATAGAGCTTCTTTGTCGGAGACATCTAGATGGATAACAGCGTCTGGCTCCTTAAAAGCTTGAGCTTGCTTCGGGGTTCTGGGGAAGCCATCGAGGATGTAGCCATTGGTGTATTCTGGCTTTTTCAAGTATTCCTCTATGATCTCGATGGTTTTGTCATCTGGAATGAGGAAGCCAGCATTGATGGTTTCTTTAATGTATCGGCCTAAAGGCGTTTTCTCTTTGGCCATGTTGCGGAAAATGTGGCCGCTAGAGAGATAAGGGATGCCGAGTTTTTTAGCCATTAAGTTTCCTTGGGTGGATTTGCCCGATCCTTGAATGCCAATTAAAACTATTTTCATACTATCGACCTCCTTATTTTAATAACTATTTTAAGAAAGCATCGTAATTGCGCATGACGAGCATGGACTCGAGTTGCTTGGTGGTTTCCAAGACCACCGAGACAACGATGAGAATCCCGGTGCCGCCAATGGTGAGAGTTTGGATGTTGGTAAATTGCTGGGCCAGCGAAGGCAAAATGGCGATGAGACCTAAGAAAAGAGCGCCGGCGAGGGTAATGCGGCTTAGGATGTGGGAAAGATAGCCGGCGGTCGGTTTACCGGGCCTGATGCCGGGGATAAAACCGCCATATTTTTTAATTTCGTCGGCGATTTTTTCGGGGTTAAAGACCACGGCGGTATAAAAGTAGGTAAAGCCAATGACGAGGACAAAATAGGTGAGGTTGTAGATGAGACTGCCGGGGGTAAACCAGAGTGTAGCTGTGGTAGCGGCATTCGCAATACGAGGCTCCGGCACGGTAGCCAGAAAGCGGCCGACAAGAGAGGGCAAAAGCACCAGAGAGACGGCAAAGATGATGGGGATGACTCCAGCTTGATTGACCCTGAGAGGCAGATGAGTGGTTTGACCACCAGCAAAGCGCCTACCAGTGATGCGGCGAGCGTATTGAATTTTGACTTGGCGAGTGCCTTCGTTGACTACCACCACGGCGGCGATGACGACCAGGGACAAGGCAAAGAAGACGAGCATATTGGTGATGTTTTCGGCTTGCGTGAGCGAGGCAGTTTGGAAGAGCGAGACGGGTAGCTGCCCGACGATACCAGCAAAAATGAGCATGGAGATACCATTGCCAATGCCGTATTCAGAGATGAGTTCGCCAAGCCACATGACAAACAAAGTGCCGGTGGCCATGGTGATGATGATGGCGATGAGCTCGAGGAAACTGAGGCCGGTGATAATGCCTTGACTTCTTAAAAGAGCGACCATGCCAAAGCTTTGAATGATGCTTAGGGGGACGGTGAGGAATCTAGTGTATTGATTGATCTGCTCTCGACCGCTTTCGCCTTCTTTGGAGAGTTCTTCAAGCTTGGGAAAGACCATGGTCAAAAGCTGCATGATGATGGAGGCGTTGATATAGGGAGTCAAACCTAAAGCGAGGATGGAGAAATTGGCCAGCGTCCCCCCAGAAAAAATGTCGAGCAAACCTAAAAATTGATTTTGAGAAAACAAGGCTTGAAGCTGGGTACTATCCACCCCAGGAGTCGGAATGTGAGCGATGAAGCGAAAGACGACTAAAATGAGGGCGGTGAAAAGCAGTTTGTCTTTGAGCTCTTTGACTTTAAAGGCGTTGATGAGGGGAGTGAAGAAGTGACTCATGGCTCTAGCGGCTTTTCTTTCTTGGTTGGCGAGTGGGAGTTTTGGCTTTTGCCTTAGGTGCCTTTTTGGCTTTCGCAAGGGTCTGATTTGATTGTGGTTCAGCTGACTTTTTTTCGGTGGTTATCGTGCCGCCGGCTTTGGCAATGAGCTGGCCTGCCTTTTTAGAAATTGGGACAGCGATGGTGAGCGCGTTTTTCACCTCAGCGTTGCCTAGGAGCTTAACGCCATAAGTGCGGGCGTCTTTTTCCCGGACTATTTTGCGGGCAATCAGAGACTGGAGAGTAACTACCTCCCCTTTCTTAAAAACATGGAGATACTTAAGGTCAATGATGAGGGGATCTTTCTTTAATGATTTAAATCGGCCTTTGCCGCGTTGAAACGGCAATCTTTTGGTAAGGGGTAGTTGGCCGCCTTCAAACCACAGCTTTATTTTGTTGCGAGCTTTTTGGCCTTTGACACCGCGACCGACCGTGTGACCGCCTTTACCTGAACCATAGCCGCGACCAAGGCGTTTTTTGGTTTTGGTCGTACTTTTGGGGAGATTATCTAGTTTCATACTATTATTTTAAATGTTTATCTTGACTTAGTCATGGCTGCTTTTTTGCGGCTAATGAGTTTCATTTGTTGGAGGGCCGCAAATGTGGCGTAGACGTTTGAGGCTTGATTTTTGGTACCTAAAATTTTAGACACAATATCTTTGATACCGGCTGCCTCCACCACGGCTCTGACTGCCCCGCCGGCGATGACGCCGCTGCCTTGGGGAGCGGGCTTGAGTAAGACTTTGGCGGCACCTCTTTTGAGCAGCACCTCGTAGGGCACGGTAGTGCCCGACATGGGAATTTTGACGAGGCGTTTACGGGCTTTTTTGGTCCCTTTCTTGATGGCGGCGATGACTGTGGGGGCTTTACCCAAGCCCACGCCGACACGGCCTTTTTTATCGCCGACTACCATGAGCACAGAAAAGCCAATGCTGTTGCCGCCTTTGGTTTTCTTGCTGACTCGATTGACCTGGACAACTTTCTCGTCGTACGGGGACTCTGAGCGGTCGCGACGATTTGATGGTCTTCTGTCCCTTGGTTGAAACCCACTAAATCCTGTCATAGGGTTAGACTTTTAAGCCTTTACTTCGGGCGCCTGCGGCTATAGCTTTGATGCGACCGTGATACTTGTAAGCGCCACGGTCAAAAACAGCTTGGGTCACTTTATGTTTGAGGGCCCGTTGGGCAATTAGTTCGCCCACCTTGAAGGCGGCGGCGGTGCGGCTTTGGGCTTTGGCTTTGGCTTGGGGTTTGACTTCTTTGGTTGAGGCTTGAGTAAGGGTGACGCCTTTGGTGTCGTCGACTATCTGGGCGTAGGTAGCTTGGTTGGACCTAAAGACCGTTAAGCGAGGATAAATGCTACGGTGGCGCAATTTTTTGCGAATCCGAGCTTTTTTCTGGTGTTTAATCATTGAAGGACTCATGTGATTTTTCTATGCGAAGCGGAGTTATTCTCCCCCTGCAGCACCCACTTTAGCAGCTTTGCCTGCCTTGCGGCGGACGACTTCATTGGCATAGCGAATGCCTTTGCCTTTATAAACTTCGGGAGGGCGGAAGCTTCTAATTTCGGCGGCTATCAGACCGACTTGCTGCTTATCGATACCTAAGACGGTAATTTTATTGTTGCCTTCTACTTCGAATTTGATGCCTTCGGGACTTTGGATCTCGACAGGGTGAGACAGACCTAAGGAAAAAACTAGTTTATCCCCCTGTTTGACGACGCGAAAACCCGTGCCGACGAGCTCGAGGTTCTTTTTGAAGCCTGCCGTAACACCAGTAACCATGTTGTTGATTAAGGCTCTGGTTAAACCGTGCAACGCCCGCGACTTGGGAGTGTCATCTAGACGAGAAAGCTTGAGGGTTTTATTTTCCAGCGTGGGGCTAACGGCAGCGGGAATTATGTGTTTTAACTCTCCCCCAGGGCCGGTGACGGTGACAACTTTGCCTGCTAATGTCAGGGTGACGTTTTCAGGGATGGTGATGGGTTTTTTGCCGATTAAAGACATATTACGAAACAGTACAGAGGAGCTCTCCGCCTAACTTTTGTTTTTTAGCTTCTTTGTTGCTGATTAATCCCTTAGAGGTAGAGATGATGGCGATACCTTGACCAGACAGAATGGGTTTGAGTTGGCTTTGGCGAATGTAGACTCGCCTGCCTGGCTTGGAAACGCGTTTAATTTCGGTAATGGCGGGAAACTTATCCACATAAAGTAAGGTGACTTGGAGCTGGCGTTGTGGTGCTTGGTCGATGACTTTTACCTCACTCACATATTGCTCTTTTTGGAGTAAGCGCATTAGGGCTTCTTTGAGTTTTGAGTGCGGCATGGAGATTTCGCTCCGGCGAGCCAGGTAAGCATTTCTGATTCTGGTGAGGGTATCGGCGATAGGATCGGTCATACTTGCAAAATTCTAAATTCTAATATCGAAATTCGAAACCTGCCTGCCGGCAGGCAGGGATTTCGAATTTGGTGCTTGGGATTTCTACAGTTGGCAATATTGCCAACTGTAGTTTACCAGCTGGCTTTAGTAACTCCAGGTAATTCACCTTTATGGGCCAGTTCTCTAAAGCACAAGCGACAGAGACCAAACATACGGATATAGGCCCGGGGGCGACCGCATAACTTGCACCGATTTTCTTGGCGGCTGCGGAATTTTGGTGTTCTTCGGGCTTTAACTTCTTTTGATTTCTTGGCCATAAATCATTCTGAGGGGAAAACCAAGGTTTTCCCCTTCAGTACTCCCCTTTCCTTATACGTCGTTTTGCTCTCGCAAAACTTCCGATAATCTCATTCGCAGCAGCTCACTCGATTATAAGGTATGCTCCTGCGCGCAAAGCGTGCTCGGAGCATGATTTAGATTGCTGAGGAGTGAATTCATACTGATTGTTTTTTTTGTTGCTCGGTATTTTTCTCAAACGGAAAGCCAAAAAGTTCTAAAAGGCGCTTGGCCTGCTTATCGTCTGGTGTTGAGGTGACAATGGAAATTTGCAAACCCCGAACTTTATCAATTTTATCATATTCTACCTCTGGAAAAATGATTTGCTCGGTAAGCCCCAAGTTATAGTTACCGTGACCGTCAAAACCTTTGAGGCTGACGCCTTGAAAATCTTTGACTTTAGGCAGAACGATGCTCACCAATTTATCAAAAAACTCATACATGCGCAGGCGGCGAAGAGTTACTTTGAGCCCAACGGCGTCACCTTCACGGAGTTTAAAATCGGCGATCGATTTTTTGGCCTTCGTGATAATAGGAGTTTGACCGGTGAAGAGCCCCATTTGCTCTTTCATGTTTTTTATAGCTTCATGGCGGTGCTGCTCATCAGTCACGCCAGCGGCGATAATAATTTTGGCAATTTTGGGAACGGCAAAGTCATTTTTAATTCCCAGTTCCTTTTTAAGTTTGGGAAGCACTTCTTTTTGGTATTTGGCTACAAGTCTATTTGTCATAAAATATTCTGAGGGGAAAACCGAGGTTTTCCCCTTCAGTACTCCC
Organism: Candidatus Chisholmbacteria bacterium; assembly: GCA_016176555.1. GTDB lineage: Bacteria > Patescibacteriota > Microgenomatia > UBA1400 > JACOWY01 > JACOWY01. The sequence continues at coordinate 7,156 of JACOWY010000025.1, forward strand.
CTTTCCTACAAGGTATGCTCCTGCGCGCACAGCGTGCTCGGTGCATGGATTTGTGGTGTTAGCGCCTGATATTTATTAGTCATATTACTTTTTCTTTTCTGATATGGGTAAGGGCATATTGGTGGAAACGCTGACGCGTTGTTTTTGACCTCCTTGGTCAACAATGAATTTGGCTCGAGTTGGTTGGTTATTTTTGGGATCGAGGTGAGCAATATTGGCAGTGGGAATAGGTCGCTGCCGGTCAATAATTTTGCCTTTGCCACCCGTTTGTTGTGGTTTGAGGTGTTTTTTGTACAGCCCGACCCCCTCTACGACAACTTTTTGCCTTGAGGGGTAGACGCGAGTAATTTTGCCCTTTTTACCCTTATCTTTGCCGCTGGTTATGATGATAGTGTCGTTGACTTTAAATTTTTTCATACCAATCTTCAAAGAACCTCCTGCGCTAAGGAAGCAATTTTGCTAAACCCCGCGTCTTTAACTTCGCGGGCGATGGGGCCGAAAATCCGCGTGGCTCTGGGGGTGGGGCTCTCTCTGCCCTCGATAATAACGGCGGCGTTGTCGTCGAAGCGAATGAAACTGCCATCAGGTCGGCGGGTTTCTTTTTTGGTGCGGACAATGACCGCTTTGACTTTTTCACCTTTTTTAATTGGGCTTTGGGGGTCGGCTTGAATGACAGACGCGGAGACGACGTCGGCCAGCCCTCCGAACTTTCGCCCTGAACCGCCGTGCACGAGAATCACTCGGAGTTTTTTAGCTCCAGAATTATCGGCCAGTTTTAAGGTGGTGCGAAGTTGGATCATTGGTTTTTATCTACTATGGCTGTGATCTTAAATTTCTTTTTTTTGCTGATGGGTCTCACTTCTTTAAAGGTAACGATGTTTCCGACTTTGGCGCCCATTTCGTCATGAACTAAATATTTCTGGCTGCGTTTGACTCTTTTCTTATAGATGGGGTGCTCGACAAAGCTGTCGACCTTGACCACGACGGCTTTGGGGACGTTTTTTTTGATGACTTTGCCAGAAAATTGCTTCATAGCTTACTTTCCTTTCTGCTCGCTCGGTTTTGTTTTTGTGGAGGCGGGCTTTTTTGGGGTCAGTTCTTTTTCCCTCAAAATCGTTTTAATGATAGCTATAGTGTGGGCAGTAGTTTTGGCACCGTGCAAATTTTTTTCTTTACCAATTTTGGTATTTAAGCTTTTCTGAATTTTTTCCTGTTCAAGTTTTTTCACTTCTGCTTGGAGGGAGGTCTCTGTTTCTTGGCGAAGTTTTTGCTTATCTTTTAGTTTCATGGGTTTTTTATTCACGACTAACAACTTGAGTTCTGAGGGGCATTTTGTGGCCGGCGCGGGTGAGGGCTTCGATGGCTTCAGATTCCGGCACCCCACCTATTTCATACAGAATTCTGCCTGGTTTGACGACGGCGACATAGCCTTCGATGTCTCCCTTACCGCTGCCCATTCTGGAACCGGCTGGTTTTTTGGTAATGGGTTTATCGGGAAAAATGCGAATCCAAGTTTTGCCGGCGCGTTTGGTGAAGTGGACTACGGCTCGACGGCCGGCTTCTATCTGGCGAGCGGTAATCCACCCAGGCCCGAGGGCCTTAAGGCCATATTCGCCAAAACTGACGCTGCTGCCCCGAGTGGCTAGGCCACCTCGCGAGCCTCTAAATTGTTTGCGATATTTTTGTTTTTTTGGCTGCAACATACTTTGACAAATTTCTAAGTTCTAATTTCTAATTTCTAAATATTTTGTATTTGTGGCTTTGATCATTTGATGTTATTTGGAATTTGGTGCTTGGGATTTATTTAGATCAATTAGGTTAATTAGAATAATTAGGTTACTTGCTAGTTGGTTTGTTTTTCTCCCCGGTAAATCCAGACTTTGACGCCGATATAGCCAAATTTGGTGAGAGAAGGAAATTGGGCATAATCGATATCGGCCCGAATAGTTTGGGTGGGGACTGAGCCTTCTGAATACTTTTCTCTGCGACCAATCTCAGAGCCGCCGATGCGGCCGGAGAGGACGATCTTCACCCCTTTAGCTCCGGCAGACATGATGCGCTCTAGGGCTTGAGAGACGGCGCGGCGGTGAGGATAGCGATGGGCGAGTTGCTCTGAGATGCGTTGGGCAACTAAGTAAGCCGACAGCTCAGCGTCTTTGACTTCCATTACTTCGACTTCGACTTTGGATGATTTGGCATCGGTTTTCTTGGTGTGTAATTGACTAGCGATTTCCTGTTTGAGCTCTTCGAGGGCAGAGCCTCCACGACCAATGACCACGCCTGGACGAGCCACGTGCAGAATGATTTTGGTGGTATTGATCGAGCGTTCGATTTCAACCTCTCTAATGCCGGCAAGCTTGAGCCTAGCCATGAGGAATTTCCGCAGTCTTGCGTCCTGAAGCACAAAGTTTTGATAGCTTTTATTATCGGCAAACCAGCGGGATTTCCAGGTGTAGAGAGGCCCAAGACGGAAGCCGAATGGATTTATTTTTTGTCCCATATGCCCGCCTCCGGCGGGAAATTTTTAATATCTAATTTCTAATTTCTAAACAAATTCAAATTTTTTTAATGTTAAATTTTTAAACATTTTGTTTTGTTTTTTGGGCCTTAGATATTTGAGTTTGTTTAGGGTTTGGTGCTTGGGATTTCGGATTTGAAGTGCTTTCAAGCACTATCTTGATGTGGCTGGTGCGTTTAAAGATGGAGTGGGCCCGACCTCGAGAGACTGGCTGCCAGCGTTTAAGGGTAGCGCCCTCGCCCACCTGAATTGACTTAAGGGCAAGCGTATCTTCTTTTAGGCCGTGGTTATTGACCGCGTTGGCTATGGCTTGGCTGAGGGTTTTGCGGACTGGAAGGGCGGCATATTTGTTCATTCTCTCCAAGGCAACTAAAGCGGCGTTAAGGGGTAGACCGCGGAGGCTTTGGGCCACTAGTCTCACTTTGCGAGGACTCATTCTGATGTATTTCTGTTCGGCCTTGATTAGCATAATAATGCGTACTTTTTCTTTGGAAAAGAAAAAGTTACGGCAAAAAGAAATGTGGAGAAACTCTGCGCGCAAAGCGTGCTCGAGTTTCTGATTTAGAGAAGCCTTTGGCTTCTATAATGCTGATTAAATAGTAGTGATTTCTTGTTTCAAACATCTAGGTTTTACTTAAGATTTGTTTGACCATGCGACCGTGGCCACGGAACGTACGCGTAGGGGAAAATTCTCCCAAGCGGTGGCCGACCATGGCTTCGTTGACAAACACTTCTTTAAAGATCTTGCCATTGTGGACGAGAAAGGTGTGGCCGACAAATTCGGGCGGGACCTGACTCCCTCTGGCCCAAGTTTTAATGGGTTCTTTGATACCAGTGGCCTTTTGCTTTAGCACCTTTTTGATCAGTTTTTGGTCGACGTAGGGACCTTTTTTAGTAGAACGACTCATTATTTTTTCCTCCGGTCTTTGACGATATACTTATCAGAATACTTTTTATCGCGGCGGGTTTTTTTGCCGAGGGTGGGTTTGCCCCAAGGGCTCTTGGGCGAAGGCAGCCCCACGCCAGAACGACCTTCACCGCCACCGTGGGGGTGGGAATCCGGGTGTTGAGCCACACCGCGGACAGTGGGGCGCCAGCCCAGGTGCCGGCGGCGGCCGGCCTTGCCAAAACTCAACGTTCGCCGCTCAGGATTACTGAGCTGGCCGATGGTGGCAAAACACTCATTAGAAATGAGGCGAATTTCTTTGGAAGGAAGCAGCACTGCAGCAAAATCTTTTTCTTTTGATTGGATAAAGGCTTGGGCGCCCGCCGAGCGAACTAATTGGCCCCCTTTTCCTGGAGTCAGCTCGAGGTTGTGAATGGGAGTACCAATAGGAATATTTTTTAAGGGCAAGGTATTGCCAGGCTTAATGTCTGCTTGGTTACTGGTTTTAATTTTGTCGCCGACTTTAATCCCGTAAGGCGCTAAGATATAGCGTTTCTCTCCGTCAGCATAGAAAACGAGGGCGATCGCGGCGGTGCGGTTAGGATCATATTCGAGGGCCATAATTTTCCCGGGAACGTCGATTTTGTCTCGTTTCCAGTCTATGAGCCTCAACTGGCGTTTGGCTCCCCCGCCGTGGTGACGAACGGTGACTCGGCCTGTGTAGTTGCGGCCGGCGGATTTTTTAACCGGGCCTTTAAGAAGAGCTTTTTCAGGTCTTCCCTTAGTGACAACTCTCGCCAGATTTACCTGATGGCGGCGGCCGGCGCTGGTGGGGTTTATGGCTACGATTGTCATAACTTCACGCGTACTTTTTCTTTGGGAAAGAAAAAGTTACGGCAAAAAGAAACTTAAGGTATGCTTCTGCGCGCACGGCGTGCTCGAAGCATGATTAATAACTCTTTCATGGTTCTTTTGTTTCAAATAAATCAATTTTTTCGCCGGCTTTTAATTGGACTATGGCCTTTTTGGTGGGGGTGATTTTGAGCTCGCGGCGATACTTACCGACTCTTTTAATCCCCCCGGGTTGAATCGCGGTGTGAACGTTGGTCACTACCACGCCGAAGGCAGTCTCGACGGCTTTTTTAATTTCGTGTTTGTTAGCCGAGAGAGCAACCAGGAAGGCGTACTTGCCGGTTTGAGCTAACTGGGTTGATTTTTCGGTGATCAAGGGTTTTTTGATGAGGTGGGTAAGCATCATGGTTAGTTTTTAGTTTTAATTTTGGCTCTGAGAATTTCTTTCAGAATGTCAAGGCTCTCTTTGGCAAAAATGAGGAGGCCACCATTTAAGACGTCGTAGGCCGTAAGTTGGCGAGCTTGACGGATTTGGGTATGGGGAAGGTTGCGCGTGGCGAGAATGACGTTTTTTTGGGGGTTGGCAAGAATAAGACAGTATTTATTGGATTTGGGGGCGGTGGCTTTTGGCCCAACTCTGGCTAAGAACTCATGCATGATTTTGGTTTTGGGTTTGAGACTCTCGAGTTTATCGACGATGACTATGTTTTTGTCTTTGGCTTTGAGAGATAAAGCGCTCACTAGAGAGGCACGTTTTTGATTCAGGCTTAAGCGGCGACTATAGTGCTCGTGGCCAGTCGGGCCGTGAGCGATGCCACCGCCGACAAAAATGGGGGCATAGCGGGCGCCATGACGAGCACGGCCAGTGCCTTTTTGGCGGTAGATTTTAATCGTAGACCCCTGTACCTCTCCTCTGGTTTTGGTCTTCTTGGTACCTTGGCGAAGTCTGGCGCGATATACTCGGATGGCTTGGGCTAAGAGACTGGGATTAATTTTGCCTGCGAAGATCTCTTTGGGAAGAATGAGAGTACCTCTTTTTTGGCCGGTGGAGCTAAAGACGGTGACGTTCATAGGTTACTTCACTTCTAGTTTTTCTGGGTTTGGCTGGGCTTCTTCGGCAGTTGGCAACTTCTCGGTTATTGGTTCTGGCGCTAGTTCTTGTTTGGCTGCCTTTTGGGGGTTTAGGGGGTCAATGAGGGCGAGAGTGTTCTTTAAGTGGCCGATCTTTTTGACTTTGACTAGACTTTGGTGGGTCCCCGGGATTTGACCCTTGAGCCAGAGTTCGTTTTTCGTTTCATCAATTTTAAGAACGATGAGGTTGCGGACAGTGGCGGTTACGTTCCCAAAATGCCCCGGCATTTTTTTACCTTTGTGAACCCTCCCGGGGCTAGTGCCCTGACCGATGGAACCAACGGCGCGGGCGCGGTCGGATTGACCGTGGGTTTTGGGGCCACCCCTAAACCCCCAGCGTTTCATCGCCCCGGCAAAGCCACGGCCGCGGCTAAGGCCGGTGACGTTGACTTGATCACCGACAGAAAAGACTTTGTCGATGCTGACTGCGTCCCCTAGTTTAAAAAGCGCGGCCCCATTTTTGAAGTGGTGCCGCTTAAATTTTCTTGACTTTTTTTGAGATGACCCTTGAGGGGTTGGCCCATTTTTTGCCATTTTTTGGCGCCAAAACCAAATTGGATACTCTCATAGCCATCCAAGTCATTTGTTTTTACTTGCGTCACCGTCATGGGATTGACTTTGACAATGGTGACGGGCAGACGAATTCCAGCCTCATTCCAGGCCTGGGTTTGGTGGAGTTTGGTGCCAAAAAAAGTATCAATCATAGTTTACTTGGGTTAGCACCCGCCGGCGTAACACTGCTTCGCGCAGACTGCCTATTCGGCCGTTTCGCGAGCCGGTTACTTTGGCGGGTTTCGGTTTTTCAAACCTCAAAAAAAGAGTGCTAAGAGCACTCTTTGTAGCGAGTATGCCCTGATAATTACAAACGCTTATGATGGCACTGCTGACATCGGAATTGATTTTAACAAAACCAGAGGGAAAATTCAACTTGAGGAACGAGAGGGAGATTACATTTTTATTTCGATGCCGACTCCGGCCCCAAAAGCTCTTCCCATTCGCCTTTTTAGTACTATTCGTACACGGCTCATGGAGCGAGCGACGGGGCTTTCGTCGGAAAGGTCACATCTTTATCTCAATTCCGACTCCAGCCGGGAGCTGGAGGTGCATGAGGGAATCAATGGTTTTGGAGGTGGGCTTGACGATGTCGACTAAACGTTTGTGGGTGAGGACTTGAAAGTGCTCGCGGGCATCTTTATCGGTGTGGGGAGAGGTGGTAACGGTAATGACTTTGCGGTTGGTGGGCAGGGGAACGGGGCCCACAATCTGGGCACCGGTGGCCAGGGCCGTTTCGAGAATTTTTTGGGCAGCTTCGTCAATGACCCGGTGGTCGTAGGATTTTAATTTAACTCGAATGCGACTGGCTGCCATATTTTGCTCTTGGAAAAGTGCAGAGAATAAGTTAGCTCCGATAGGGGTGTTAACTCTCTACTCAAGAATCTTGGTGATAGCTCCCGCACCAACGGTTTTGCCGCCTTCGCGAATAGCAAAACGAAGGCCTTCTTCCATGGCCACGGGTTGAATCAAGGTGGCGGTCATTTTGGCGTTGTCACCAGGCATGACCATCTCGACCCCTTCTGGGAGCTTGACCTCGCCAGTAACGTCGGTGGTGCGGATATAAAATTGAGGCCGGTAGCCAGAGAAGAAGGGGGTGTGACGACCACCTTCCTCTTTGGTGAGAATATAAATTTGGGCCTCAAACTTGGTGTGCTGTTTGACGCTGCTGGGCTTGGCCAGGACTTGGCCCCGCTCCACGTCCTCTTTTTCTATACCTCGAAGGAGGATACCAGCGTTGTCACCTGCCTCACCTTCATCGAGTTGTTTACGAAACATTTCGATGCCGGTGACCACCGTCTTGGTGGGCTCCTTTTTGAGCCCGACGATTTCTACCTCTTCGTTGAGCTTGACTTTGCCGCGCTCAATCCTACCGGTGACGACGGTGCCACGGCCTTTAATGGAGAAAACATCCTCAATAGCCATGAGGAAGGGTTTCTCGATATCCCGCTTAGGAGTGGGGATTTCTTCGTCTACTGCTTTCATGAGCTCGAGAATTTGCTTCTCGGCTTCGGCGTCGCCTTCGATGGCTTTGAGGGCAGAACCTCGAATAATTTTGATTTTGTCGCCGGGGAACTCGTATTTAGTGAGAAGTTCCCTGACTTCCATTTCGACGAGGTCAAGGAGCTCTTTGTCGTCGACGGCGTCGACTTTATTGAGAAAGACCACCAAGGCCGGGACGTTGACTTGGCGGGCGAGGAGAATGTGCTCCCGCGTTTGGGGCATAGGGCCGTCGGTGGCAGCGACGACTAAAATGGCGCCATCCATTTGGGCGGCGCCGGTAATCATGTTTTTGATGTAATCGGCGTGACCAGGAGCGTCGATGTGGGCATAATGCCTTTTTTCGGTTTCGTACTCGAGGTGAGAAATGTTAATCGTCACGCCCCGTTCTTTTTCTTCGGGAGCGTTGTCGATCTGGTCGAATTTCATGGCTTGGGTAGTGTTGCCGGGTTGTTTGGCAAGAACCGTGGTGATAGCGCTACTTAACGTCGTTTTACCGTGGTCGACGTGACCAATGGTACCAACATTAATGTGGGGTTTAGTTCTTTGGAACTTGTCTGCCATGTTTCCTCCTTCTGAGGGGGCAACCGAGGTTTTCCCCCTCAGTACTCTCCTTTTTAGCGTACTTTTTCTTTGGAAAAGAAAAAGCTACGGCAAAAAGAAATTATTAATAGTACAGGCGCTGCGAGCTAAGCTTACTCGCGCCTGAGATTTATAGAATTAATAATATTTTAATAATTTAGTTTGATTTTTCGACTGTTGCCTGGGGTTTGTTTTGAGCGACGATGGGGGCCGCGATATTGGCGGGCACTTCTTCATAGTGAGAAGGCTCCATGTAATACGCCGCTCTCCCCTGGGACATGCTTCTCAATATTGTAGCATACCGAGATAATTCTGCCAAGGGAGCCTGGGCGGTGATGATGCGAGTTTTGCCGCGACTTTTGGTACCTAAGATCTGGGCGCGTTTACTGGAGAGGTCACCAATGATGTCGCCCATAAATTCTTCGGGGCTCGTCACTTCGACTTTCATGATGGGTTCGAGCAGTACCAGATCGGCTCTTTTGGTGGCGTTTTGCAGCGCCATGGAACCAGCGATTTTGAAAGCAATTTCTGATGAGTCGACTTCGTGGTAGCTGCCGTCGTAGACAGCCACCGAAAGATCAACCAAAGGGTAGCCGGCCAGAACGCCATTTTGGACGGCCTCTTTAACACCTTTCTCTACGGCAGGGATAAATTCTCGGGGGATAGCGGCGCCTTTAATCTCGTTTAAGAACTTAAAGCCTTCGCCTCGAGGCAATGGTTCGACTCTTAAGAGGCAATGCCCATATTGACCGCGGCCGCCTGATTGGCGGATATATTTGCCTTCCCCTTGGGCAATCTGCTTAATAGTTTCTTTGTAGGCAACCTGGGGATTGCCAGTGTTGGCGGCGACATGGAACTCTCGCTTCATGCGATCAACGATGATCTCGAGATGAAGTTCGCCCATACCAGAGATGATAGTTTGGCCGGTTTCGAAGTTGGTTTTGATTTTAAACGTTGGGTCTTCATCAGCTAGTTGGGTGAGGGCGGAGCCCATTTTTTCCTGGTCGCTTTTGGTCTTAGGTTCGATGCTTAAGGAAATGACTGGCTCGGCAAATTCAATGCCTTCAAAAACGACAGGGTGATTTTCATCGCAGAGCGTATCGCCGGTACTGGTTTTTTTGAGGCCGACGACGGCGACGATCTCACCGGCGGTGGCTGATTTAATTTCTTCACGTTGGTTGGCGTGCATGAGCAAAATCCGGCCGATGCGTTCTTTTTCTTTTTTGGTGGCGTTGTAGATGTAGCTACCGGAATTAATGATGCCTGATTGCACCCTAATGTAGGTAAGCCTACCCACGTGGGGATCGGTTTGGATTTTGAAAGCCAGGGCCGAGGCGGGCTCGCTGTCTTTGGGGTGGCGGATTTCCGGTTGGCCCGTTTTGGGATGGAGGCCTTCGGCTGCCTGGACATCTTCAGGTGAGGGAAGGTACTCGACGATGGCGTCGAGTAGGGGCTGGACGCCTTTGTTGCGTAGACTCGAGCCACAAAAGATGGGGACAAGCGAGCCTTTAATCGTGGCCTGACGGAGGGCTAGTTTCAATTCGGTGACAGCGGGTTTTTGATCGCCCAGGTATTTCTCGAGAAGTTTGTCGTCTGTTTCAGCGATTTGCTCGATCAATTTTTGGCGATACTTGGCCACATCTGCTTTTAGGTCTTGCGGAATTTCGATCACGTTGTACTTGGCCCCAGTTTCGTCACCTTCCCAGATCACCGCTTGTTCCTCGAGAAGGAGGACGACGCCTTTGAATGAGGCTTCGACGCCAATCGGTAGGGTCATGATGGCGGGGTGGGCACCGAGTTTATCTTTGACGTCAGCGACGGTAGCGAGAAAGTCGGCCCCTAATTTATCCATTTTGTTGGCAAAACAAATGCGGGGGACGTTGTATTTGTCGGCTTGGCGCCAAACTGTTTCGGATTGAGATTGGACGCCTTCTTCGGAATCCAAAACGGTGATACCGCCATCAAGCACTCGGAGCGAGCGTTCGACTTCGGCGGTGAAATCGACGTGACCGGGAGTATCGATGATGTTGATGCGGTGGGGTTCTTTGTTGATGGCTTGGGGGAGGACTGGGGTCCAAAAAGTGGTGGTGGCGGCAGAAACGATGGTGATGCCGCGCTCTTTTTCTTGCTCCATCCAGTCCATCTGGGTAGTGCCCTCATCGATATCGCCCAGTTTATAGCTTTTGCCGGTGTAGTAGAGGATGCGTTCGGTAGTGGTGGTTTTACCGGCATCGATATGGGCGATGATGCCGATGTTGCGGATGTGGTCTTTGGGGAGGTTGCGGTCTTGAGTTTGAGTGGGTTGAGCCATATGGGTAAGCTTTAGTTTTTAAGTTGATAGCGATCTTAAACCGAGCTCTTGCATAACTTCATTCGGATCAAAACCTGCCTGGATGAGGTCAATTCCAACTATTAAGCGTAGATATCTCTCAGCAAAATCAGGATGAATTTCTGCTAGTTTGAGTGCCAATTCAGCTGCTGATCCTAGGGGGCCGTCAAACCCTGTTGTGTCGTCATTTGCGGCTCTTAGCAACTTAATTAGTGGAAAAAAGTTGAAACCTCCTTCTTGATCAGACATCTTTGATTCCTGTTACCACCTAAAGTGTGCAAACGCTTTGTTGGCTTCGGCTTGGCGATGGGCATTCAGTTTGCGACTAATAGCGCCACCCTCATTTTTGGTGGCGTCGAGAATTTCGGCTGAAAGTTTTTCTGAGAAAGTGTGATAGGTTTTACTGTCTCGATTCTGCGCTTCGATAATGAGCCACCTGACGGCAATGGAAAAACCCCGAGTGTCTTTGACGGGCATGGGCACTTGGTAGGCGGCTCCGCCGACGCGGCGGGATCGGACCATCATTTGCGGAGTGATGTTTTTAATCGCCTCTTCGAAGACTAAAACAGGGTCTTTTTTAGTGTTAGTTTTGATGAGATCCAAAGCTTTATAGACTTGTCTTTGGGCGACACCCTTTTTGCCGTCTTTCATGACGCGGTTGATGAGCTTGGCCAGCCTCGGGCTGCCATAGAGAGGATCGGGTTTGATGGAACGGGGTTTAAATTTGGTGGCGCGCATATAAAAGTCTAGAGAAATTAATCGCCTTAGGCCGTAGGTGTTGGGGCTGGTTGAGCTTCAGGCGTGGGGGCGGGAGTGGTGACTCCGCCACCAGCTTCGCCACTTTTGGTGGTGCCGTATTTGGAGCGACCTTGTTTTTTGCCGGCGACACCCGTTGTGTCGAACTTACCCCGGACGATATGGTACTTGACTCCAGGAAGATCTTTGACCCGACCGCCCCTAACGAGGACGATGGAGTGCTCGGCGAGATTATGGCCTTCTCCAGGAATGTAGGCGGTAATCTCTTGTTTATTTGAAAGGCGAACCCGGGCAATTTTACGCAGCGCAGAGTTGGGTTTTTTGGGAGTGGTGGTTTTGACGATGACGCAGACTCCTCTTTTTTGCGGGTTCGTGGTCATGACCATGCGGCGAGCCACCGAGTTATACGAGCGCCTGAGCGCCGTGGCTTTGACCTTCTTGTTGGGGCTTTTACGCCCCTTGCGGATGAGCTGGTTAATTGTAGGCATAAATTCTCTTCGTACTTTTTCTTTCAGAAAGAAAAAGCTACGGCAAAAAGAAACTAATGGTACACGTGCTGCGCACAAAGTTTGCTCGCACGTGAATTCAAGATCATTAAGGGGAAACCATGGTTTTCCCTTAAGTATCCCTTTCCTTCAAGGCCTCGCGGGCCCCCTTTCCTAATAGGTATGTTCCTGCGCAAACAGTTTGCTCGGAACATGATTTAAAGATTTAAAAAAACAGTCCGAAGACTGTTTTTAATATCAGCTTCGCATTACTCCATCGAGTCGAACTCGACTGGGACCTTCATGCTGGCAAGAGGTAGTTTACCACAGATTTGGGGTTTTAACTACTCTTTGATCATGGCTCTTTCGGGACTAACTGGAATGAGGCGACCGATGATGACGTTTTCTTTAAGGCCTAAGAGATGATCAACTTGACCAGTCGAGGCGGCGTCGGTCAATTTGTTGGTGGTTTCTTGGAATGAAGCCGACGAGAGCCAGGAGTTGGTGAAGAGTGAGGCACGGGTGATACCGAGCAGGGTCACCTGAGCGGTGGCGGGTTCGCCACCTTCAGCCAGAATTTTTTCATTTTCTTCTTCGAAGGTAGCTTTGTCGGCGAGTTCTCCAGGCAGGAGTGAGGTATCACCTGGTTCTTCGATGAGGACTTTGTCGCTCATTTTGCGGATGATGACTTCGAAGTGGCGGTCGTTGATGGGAATACCTTGAGATTCGTAGACGGCTTGGACTTCTCCTAGAAGGTACATTTGGGTGGGGCGCAAGCCTTTGAGTTTGAGGAGTTCTTGCAACTCGAGGGAACCTGAAGCGAGTTGGGTGGCGGGGTCGACGACGTCGCCCTTTTTGACTTTGAGAGTAGAAGTTAAGGGAATGAGGTAGGTTTTGGCTTCGATCGGCTTGGTTTTACTCAAGATAGTGACTTGGTAGCCTTCGTCAGTTTCTTCAACATCAATTGTCCCTCCAATTTCAGCCAGGGGCGACATATTTTTAGGGGTACGAGCCTCAAAAAGCTCTTCTACCCTCGGTAAACCCTGGGTGACGTCCAGCCCCACGATGCCACCGGCGTGTTTGACGCGCATGGTGAGCTGAGTACCTGGTTCACCAATGCTTTGGGCAGCGATGACGCCGGCGGGGGTGCCGATTTCAATGGGTTTTTTAGTGGAAAAGTCCCAACCATAGCAGGTGGCACAAAGACCATAGCGGTTTTCGCAAGTTAGGGGGGAGCGAACCGAGACACTTTTGACCGACGCCACGACGATGGCTTTGACATGATCGTCGTCGATGATGCCTCCACCTTCGACAATGACTTTTTTGGTTTTGGGGTGGATGATGCGTTTGTGGGCGACGCGGCCTAAGATGCGGGCAGCGAATGAACGGGCGCGGGGGCCGCTCGCCTCAATTTCGATGCCTTTTTTAGTACCACAATCTTCGCTTCTGACGATAGCGTCATGAGCCACGTCGATTAATCTTCTGGTTAAGTAACCGGCGTCGGCAGTTTTGAGAGCTGAGTCGGTGAGGCCTTTGCGAGAACCACGAGTGGAGGTGACGTATTCGAAAATAGACAGCCCTTCGCGGAAGTTACTTTTGGTAGGCATTTCGACAATTTTTCCCAGGGGATCGACGACTAGGCCGCGCATGGCAGCCAGCTGTTTGACCTGGTCTTTGGAGGCACGGGTACCGCCAGAATCGATACTCATCTTAACGGCGTTTTCGTCCTCAAAGTTTTCCCAGGTACGATCGGCGATTTCGTCGGTGGTGTCCATCCAGACTTCGTTGACTAAGCGGCGTTTTTCTTCGGCGGTAATCAGCCCCAGTTTAAAGTTCTGCTCGACTGTTTCGGCTTTCTTGTTGGCTGCCTCGATGAGTTCGCCTTTCTCAGGAATAATTTTGCAATCGGAGACGGCGATGGAAATGCCAGAGAGGGTGGCAGCTTGGAAGCCAGTTTTTTTAATGGCGTCGATGAGTTTGGTCGTCGCTGCTTTGCCCTCCGTGGCAATGGAGCGCCGAACCAAATCTTTGATGGCCCCAGCGGTGACTGGTTGGTTGATAAAGCGGAGGCTTTCGGGAAGGATTTCGTTAAACAAGATGCGGCCAACGGAAGTTTTGACGATAGTGGGGGCAATTTTGGCTTTGAGGCGCATGCGGACTTTAACTTCTTGCCTGAGGGTAATGTATTTGGCTTGATAGGCCCTGATGGCTTCTTGGGGATTTGAGAATATGGTGGTGGGTAATTGGCGGGTTTTATCAAGTGACGTTAAGTAGAAACTCCCTAGAGCCATTTCTTTGTTGGGCACGGTGATGGGCGAACCATCCGCTGGTTTGAGGAGATTATTTTCGGGCATCATTAAAGATTTGGCTTCTTCCCTGGCGACTTTACCTAAGGGAACATGGACGGCCATTTGGTCGCCGTCGAAGTCGGCGTTGTAACCATTGCAGACACAGGGGTGAATCCGAATGGCGTTACCCTCGATTAAAATGGGATAGAAAGCTTGAATGCCAAGTTTATGCAGGGTGGGGGCACGGTTTAAAAGGACGGGGTGGTCGTGGATGATACCTTCGAGGATGTCAAAAACTTCTGGGGTGTGGCGTTCTAAGACGTGTTTGGCGGACTTGACGTTTGGGGCAATCCCTTGCTTGATGACTTCCCGGAGGACATAAGGTTTAAACATTTCCAAGGCCATTTCTTTGGGAATGCCACATTGGTTGAGACTCAATTCCGGGCCGACGACAATGACTGAACGCCCGGAGTAGTCGGTGCGTTTGCCCAGGAGGTTTTGGCGAAAACGGCCTTGTTTACCCCGGAGCATATCAGAGAGGGAGCGAAGTTCTTTTCTAAGCCTCCGGCGGCGCTGGGTGCGGGATTGAGAGGCGTCGATCAGAGAATCAACTGCTTCTTGGAGCATGCGTTTTTCGTTGCGCAAAATCACTTCAGGGGCACCGAGGTCAATCAGGTGTTTGAGGCGGTTGTTGCGGTTTAAGACGCGGCGGTAGAGATCGTTGAGGTCTGAGGTAGCAAAGCGACCCCCTGAGAGCTGAACCATAGGACGAAGGTCGGGAGGAATGACGGGGACGAGGCGAAAGATCATCCAGCTGGGGTCGACGCCGGCTTTTTTAAGGCCTTCGACCACCCTGAGTCTTTTGGTGGCTTTGAGGCGCCGGGCGCCGGTGAGCTCTTTGGTTTCGAGTCTTAGTTTAGCGGTGAGTTTGTCGAGATTGATGTCTTTAATGATCTCTAAAAGAGCTTCGGCGCCCATGCCCACTTTGAGGTGAGAAACGGCATCGTAATCGAGGAGTTTGAGGTACTCATCTTCGGTGAGGATAGAGCGCTTTTTGAGTTTTTTGACCATGGAGCGAATGGCTTTGAAGATTTCTTCGGCAGTAGCCTTTTCGGCGGCGAGATTTTCCCGAATGGTGGCGATTTCTTGTTTGGTCTTGAGCTTTTGCTCGCTAAGGGCGAGATCCCGTTGTTCTTTGGTTTTAATTTTTTGGCGAATTTCGGCTAGACTAGATACCCCTTTTTGTTCGGTTTGGGTGATTTTTTCTTTGGTGTCTTTTTCCAGTTCTTGGTGTTTCTTTTGGAGATTGGCTTCGAGACGATCCAAAACTTTGATTTTTTCTTCATTATCAACGCTCAAGCAGACAAATTTGGCAAAATAAATGACTCCGGTTAAGCTTCTGGGGGGAATGTTGAGGAGTAATGATAGTTTAGAGGGGGCGCCTTTGAAAAACCAGACGTGAGCTACGGGCGAGGCTAAGGAGATATGGCCCATGCGCTCGCGGCGAACTCGGCTTTGGGTGACTTCGACGCCACACTTATCGCAAATAATGCCGCGGTAGCGAATCCTTTTGTATTTGCCACAGTAGCACTCCCAGTCTTTGGTGGGGCCAAAAATGCGCTCACAAAAGAGGCCGTCTTTTTCGGGTTTGAGGGTGCGGTAGTTGATGGTTTCTGGTTTTAAGACCTCGCCGTGCGACCAGGAGCGCATGGTTTCTGGTGAGGCGACGGAGAGGCGAAGGGCTTCAAAATCAATAATGTTTTTCATAAACAGTCATTCATACTTTTTCTTTGGGAAAGAAAAATTAGAGAAGCCTACGGCTTCAGAAACGCTTTGTTTTTAAGTTTTTTTTAATGGTTCTCTTGTTTTGGCAAAAAGAAATTAACGGTATGCTTCTGCGCGCCTGCCTACCGGCAGGCAGGCAAAGCTTGCTCGAAGCATGATTTAGATTTAGTTTTTTTCATCGGCTTCATTGGTTGCAGTTTGATTGTCTGCAGCCGGGGGTGGCGTGGTTTGGTCGTCGGTAGTTTGAGGGCTGCTGCCTTGATCGTCGGTGGTTTGATCGTCTTGTCGGGCCGAGGTAGTAGGTTGGTCGGATTCCCCCTCTCCGGTTTTGATCTTGTCTTCTTCCACCTCATCGTAATCAAGGTCTTCTAAGTCTTCGGTGACTTCGTCTTTTTCGACTGAACCGATGGGAGTGACGTCTAGCCCGAGGCTATTGAGCTCTTTGACGAGAACTTTGAAGGACTCGGGAACGGTTGATTCAGGAATTTCCGTCCCTTTGACGATGGCTTCGAAGGCTTTGGCCCGACCGATGACGTCGTCTGATTTGATGGTGAGCATTTCTTGTAAGGTGTGAGCGGCGCGGTGGGCCTCGAGCGCCCAAACCTCCATTTCGCCCAATCTTTGACCCCCACGTTGGGCTTTACCCCCAAGGGGCTGCTGAGTCACGAGCGAGTAGGGGCCAGTGGAGCGGGCGTGAGTTTTGTCTTCGACCATGTGAATGAGTTTGAGGATGTAGGCCACGCCCACGACTACAGGAGTTTCAAACGGTTCACCGGTGCGACCGTCGTAGAGAGTGACTTTACCTGTTTTGGGCAGACCTGCTTTGGTAAGCTCGGTTTCGATGGCTTGTTCTTCGATCTTTTCAAAGACTGGAACGGCGATACGGAGCCCAAGCTTACGGGCAGCCCACCCGAGGTGAGCTTCGAGGAGTTGACCCAAATTCATCCGAGCCAGAACGGAGAGAGGCGAGATGATGACGTCGACCGGGGTACCATCTTCGAGGTGAGGCATGTCGGCGACGGGGATGATTTTGGAAATGACGCCTTTGTTACCGTGACGGCCGGCGAGTTTGTCGCCGACGGTGACTTTGCGCATCTGGGCGACCCTGACTACCACTTTTTTGTTGACGCCGGGGTCGAGCTCGTCGCCGACTTCTTTATCGAGGATTTTGACGTCGATGACCGTGCCGAATTCTCCATGAGGCATCCTGAGGCTGGTGTCGCGCACCTCGCGGGCTTTTTCGCCGAAAATGGCGCGCAGTAACCTTTCTTCGGCGGTGAGTTCGGTTTCGCCTTTGGGGGCGATTTTACCGACCAAGATATCATTGGGGCCGACTTCGGAGCCAACGGCCACGATGCCTTCTTCGGTGAGGTTTCTGAGATCGGTTTCGCTGACGTTGGGGATGTCTCGGCTCAATTCTTCGGGCCCGAGCTTGGTGTCCATGACCTGAGCTTCATATTCGTTGATGTGGACTGAGGTGAGGAGGTCTTGTTTGACGAGATCGGCGGAAATGATGATGGCGTCTTCGTAGCCTAAGCCCTCAAAAGACATGTAGGCAATGGTGAGGTTTTGCCCGAGAGCAATTTCCCCTTTTTCAGCGGCTGGGCCGTCGATCAAAAGGTCACCGGCCTCGACTTTCTGCCCAATTTCGACCACAGGCCTTTGAGTATAGGCGGTGGATTGAGCCGTGCGGACAAATTTTTGAACCTCGTAGATTTCTTCATCGCCCCGGACGGTAATAAATTGGAGGTCGAATCCCCCCTTCGCGTTTTTGAGCTTTTTTCTTTCAGAAACATCGACTTTGACGATGATTTTTTGGCCGTCAACATAGGTGATTCTCCCCCCATGGCGGGCTTTGATAACCCGATTCATGCTTTCGATGACTGGTTTTTCCATGCCGGTACCGATGATGGGGGCTTGGGGTTTGAGGAGGGGGACGGCTTGACATTGCATATGGGTACCCATGAGAGCCCGGTTGGCTTCGTCGTGGGCGATGAAGGGAATGAGCGAGGCTGAGGTGCCGACAACTTGGCGGGAAACGACGTCGATATACTCGACTTTCTCCGGGGCGGCCTCCAGAAATTCGCTTTGGTAGCGAACGGGCACCCACTCTTGGGTGATAAACCCATCTTTATCAATGTCGATTTCGGCTGCGGTGACATAGTGATCTGCTTCATCGTCAGCAGAAAGAAACACAATCTCGTCAGTAACTTTCATTTTGGGTTTTTTGTCGGTGCCTTTGTTGACGACGCGGCGATAAGGGGCTTCCAGGAACCCATAGGAATTGATGCGGGCATAGAGAGCCATGTAGGTAACGAGACCAATATTTGGCCCCTCGGGAGAGCGAACGGGGCAGATACGACTATATTGGGAGGCGTTGATATCACGCATGGAGAATGAGGCCCTTTCGCGGGTGACACCGCTTGGACCCATGACGGAAAGGCGACGCAGATTGTCGAGTTCGGATAAGGGGTTAGTTTGATCGAGAATGGTGGAGAGGCGATTGCGGCGGAAGAACTCGTTGACGGTGGCAATGATAGGCCGAGCGTTGACTAACTGAGCGGGAGTGATGCGCTCATCTGATTTGGCAAGGCTCATTTTCTCGCGAATAGAGCGTTCGAGCCTCAAGAGCCCAACCCGAAAAGCGGTAGTGGCGACTAGTTCCCCGACGCAGCGGACGCGACGGTTAGAGAGATGGTCAATGTCATCGACGCGGCCAAGACCATTTTGGAGATTAATGAGATATTTGACTACGGCAATGATATCGTCATTTTGCAACACGGTGTATTGTTTTTCTTCTGGAATTTTGAGGCTTAGGCGTTTGTTGAGTTTGTAGCGACCCACGCTACCTAAGTCGTAGCGACGAGGGTCAAAGAACATTTGATAGAGGAGCTCTTGGGCGTTTTCCAGCACCGCTGGTTCACCCGGACGCATTTTTTCGTAGAGTTCGATGAGGGCTTCTTCTCTGGTTTTGGTGCTGTCTTTGGAGAGTGTGGTTTCTATATATTGATGTTCTTTGTCGGTGTCTATATTTTTGAACTCTTCCAGAATGGAAGTGTCAGAGGAGAGGCCAATGGCGCGAAGGAGGACGGTAATAGGGAATTTGCGGTGGCGGTCAATTTTGACCGAAATGACGTTGTTTCTAGCCACTTGAAACTCCAACCAAGAACCACGAATGGGCCTTAACTCCCCTTTGTAGAGCATGCGGCCGGTGGATTGATCAATTTCTCCAGAGTAAAACACACCTGGCGAACGAACTAATTGGTTGACAACGGCGCGTTCGATGCCGTTGATGATAAATGTACCGGTGGCGGTCATTTGGGGGATGTCGCCTAAGAACACTTCTTGCTCGGTGGTTTCACCTGTTTGGAGGTTTTGAAGTTTTACTTTGGCCTTGAGGGGAGCTTCATAGGAAAGACCTTTTTCTTGGGCAAACTGGGGAGACCATTTGGGTTTGCCGACGGTGTGCTCGCCGATAGTGAGCTGCCAGTTTTTGCCAGTAAAATCTTCGATGGGTGAGATGGCTTCGAGAGATTCTTTGATGCCTGCAGATAAAAACCAGTCATACGAGTCTCTTTGAACGGCAATGAGGTCCAGTTCGGGGAGTTTGACGTTTTGTTTGCCCCAATAGAGACGAGTGATCTTTTGTACCATACCAATAGGGTCTCCAAATTTCGGCTTCTTTGGTAACGACGGCAGTAAAACAGGGTTCTTGGTGAGAACCCTGGTTTGTAGAATTGCTAGCTTAAGAGGTGAATGAGCGGCAAAATATTTCTTCCCTTGAATTGATGTAAAAAAGAACAGACGACGTAAAAAATACGCCTTCTGTTTCAGGTTATGACTACTATAACCTAGGAAGACCTGGTTGTCAAGGTTATTTTCCTAGGTACTGGGCAATATTCTGGTTGTGTTCTTCGATGCTTTCTGCATAGTGAATGTTTCCTTGTAAATCGGAAATATAAAACCAATAGGGAGACGATTGTGGGTTGAGCGCGGCCTCTATCGAACTGATTCCGGGGTTGGCGATTGGTGCAGGAGGCAAGCCTACATTAACGTAGGTATTATAAGGAGAGGTTTGGGCTATGTGATCTTTGGTCAGATTAGGTTCCCACCAGCTACAGTTGGGGTCTGCGGGCTCGCACCTTTGGGTACCTACAACGTATTGAATGGTAGCGTCGGCTTGGAGGGGCCAACCAGCTTCAAGGCGTTTGAGGAGGATGCCAGCAACAAGGGGGCGATCTCGGTCGGTTCTGACTTCACGCTCGAGGATGGAAGCCAAAATAACGACCTGACTAGGGGTGAGACCCGACTCATTGAGGGTTAAATCAACTTTTTGATCGAAGGTATCGCGGAGTAATTTGACTATGGCTGAGCCTGAGGCAGTGCGAGGAATAAGATAGGTATCGGGAAAAAGATAGCCTTCCTGACCTTGGGAAGCGCTCAGAAACTCCGAGGCGTCAAAATCTAACTCCCGAGCGGTGAATTCTTGGGCCAGTTCGGCGGCCATCTGTTCGCGGCGCCAACCTTCGAGTAGTGTCACCCAAATATCTAACGTCCCGTGGGTCAGCTCTGCGGCGATGGTGGGGGTGTCCATGGAACTACGGAGTCTGAAGTCGCCTGCCTGAATTTTTCTGGCCAGGCCTTTTTTGAGGACGACGAGTTTGAAGGCTACCTTGGAGCGGATGAGACCTGCCTCTTTGAGGCGGCGGCCGATAACGTCAATGGCTTGACCTTCGGGAATGACGAAAACGGTGGAGGTTTCCCCTTGAGGATCGACGGGGGAGGTAGCCACACGCCACCATAAAAACCCAAGAGTACCAACAGCGATGGCGCCGGTGGTAACTAGGAGAGTAATTTTACTAGAGAGTCTTTGGGGACGAATCATGTACGCTTGGTAAATCTCAAATTCTAAATCGCAAACAAATCCAAAATTCCAATATCAAAAATGTAAAAACTATTTTTAAATTTATGATTTTGGTATCTGATATTGTTTCGAATTTGGTGCTTGATGCTTGGAATTTCCAGCTCGCTGGCACTAGACTTCTTCGAAGAGGGCACGGCGATACTTCTGCGTGGCTTTATCGAAAATAAAAATGCGGCCACATTTACAGATAACTTTTTCTTGGGAGGAGATTTTGGTGGGGATTCTTTTGCCTTTAGTTAGGGGGGTACCACAACCGACACACTGATGGCGAGACAGCAACCAGGCTTGGATGGGAGCAATGATGTTTTTAAACATAGGGTGGAGTGGACGCCTGTTCATTCTAGCATAGGTTTGATCTTGGGATGAGTATCAAGGAAATCCTGGAGCATCAGGGCTGCCTGATAGGCATCTTGGGGCTTCCTGCGTTTGGATTTCTTGTGGTGGAGAAGCTTAAGATTGGCCTCATAGCTTGTTAGGGTTTCGTCGTGAAGATAGAGAGGGGCTTTAAGGTGAGCCTTAAGAAGTTTGGCAAACTCTCTCGTTTCTTGGGCCATTTTGCCTTCGGAAATACCGAGAACGATGGCGTGACTTCGATATTTTTGGTAAAGCGAAATTATTTTCCTGGTTACTTGGGGATTGTTGGCTAAAACAGTGAGGGGTGTGGCGAGGGTTTTTTCTGCAAGGGCAACACCAATCCTTTTGCGACCATAATCAAGACCCAGAAAAGTCATAGTTAGCTTTGGACGAGTTGGGCTTCGATGACGCCACGGCGGAGGTAAGTCCCTTCGGGGACACAGGTAATCAGCTTGAGGGATTGACGGTCGAAGCGTTGCCCCAGGACTTCAACCTGTTCGGGCTTAACTTCATATTTATCGCTGACTTGATAGGTATACTCAATGCCGTCAAAATTGACAAAAATTTTATCTCCCTCCTCGAGCGTCATGATGGTAGAGAACATGGAGATATAGCGGTTGGGATTGGATTCGCTGGGATTGTAGAACTGACGCAAGATAGAATGGCCAAAAATGACGGGGGAGCCAAACTCGCCTGGATTGGCGGTTTCGGGGTATTGAATCAGGCTTTGCATGAGATCGTCGCCGCCGATAGAGACGACGGCATTTTTGATGTTGATTTTCGGAATATTAATAGTGTAATGAGTAATTTTTGAGGGATTGGGTTTTCCAATTGGGGCAGTGGGAAACCAATTTGAGGCTTTGGTGTAATCAGTTTGAGAGGCGGTGGCTTGGGTTTGGGGGGTACCGGTTTCAGGCATGGCGGTGGTGGTGCCGGCGACTTGGGCGAGGCTGCGACTTTCTTCAAGTGAAGTCGGCAGAGGGCTAAGGATTTGGGCTCTAGTGAGCTGAGGGGAAACAACCAGCAGGTGGTAGATGATGGGAGAGACGACACCTAAGACTAAAAAAGAACCAAGGGCCATAAGAAGTAGAGGAATAAGACGGTGTAACTCGAAGCGGCGCGGCAGGGGGACAACGATGCTTGGCTCGTAGGGGATTTGCGCTGGGGCTTTGAGGTAACGGTAGAGAGCCATAACCCGAAAATTCTAATGTCTAATTACTAATTTCTAATTACTGATTACTTTTCTTCAGTGTAGCTATGCTTGATTTATTACTCCTCTACTTCGATAGTCACAGTGATGTTTTGCGGGCGACGGGGAAATGTAGCCAGGGGTTTGGGGAGTTTGGGGGAAAGGGTGATGTCGACCCTCGAAAAGTTGGGAATTGATTTGAGGAAACTTTCGGTTTCCTCCGGACGCTTGCCTTTGAGGTGATTTTTGAGGGCGGCTTCGTCTATTTTGGGAATGAGTTTGGTAGTGAGGGTAGCAGAGACCGTGCCTCCGGATTCATCGATGTCGGCTGAAGTGACTTCGATTTCAGAGGCATCGGCCACGGGAGAAAATCCCTGGGTGTCGGTTGAATCTGCGGCAACGAGGAGCAAGATATCGGTGGTTTTGACCTTGAATGTCGTCAGGCGCAGTCTTAAGGTCAGACCCAGAGTTTCTGCCTCTTCGTCAACGGCTTTGGTAAATTCTTGGTCAACTGCCTCGGTTTCGTACCCACTTGGTAAAATTGTGGCGTCATTGGTGGCGCTGTTTTTGAGTTCTTCAAGCGCTTTTTGGGTCAGCTCTTCGGTGAGTTCGGTTTCGAGCTTTTCTTGATCATCTTTGGAAACGCTCTTGACACTGCGGCTGCTGCCACCTTCAAAGTTGGCGGTAGCTCTGGCGCTGTAAGTCGAGCTCCCAAAACCTTCGAGACTTAAAAGAGCACCTTGAGAAATATTGGCGTCGCTGCCTACCGAGACAGCGGTGGCGGCGACTTCTTCTTTGCCGAAGGTAATGCCGGTATCGGTAGCGCTTTGGGAGGCGATTTCGACGTCGCTGTCCAACTCAAATTTAATTTCGTTAGAATCAGCGAGCACGGTGCCAGCGGGGAATTTTTTAAGGCTATTAGTTTTGTTGAAAATTTCCACGGCGCCTTTGGCTTTATCGCCGACTAACGTTTCTCCGCTTGTTTGGGTTTCTTTTTGGCCATCCACTTCGACCTCAACTCGCTCACCTTGGATGCGCCCCTCGGCAATGTCGGTTGGCTCTCTAGCGCTTAGGGCAAATTCGAGATCTTGCTTAACCTCTCGGGGATCAAGGTAGAGAGTAATGGAGGCTTTGGGAATGGCCCAAGCCATAAAGGTTAACAGCACGATGACGACGAAGAGAGCACCCAGACTCAGAAGAAGACGGGGAGTAACCAGGGGGCCACCAAAGTTGGCGGTGGGGCGGCGGTGGAAAACATTCGTCAGGCTTAACAGGCGAGCCATAATTCGACTGCCGAGGGAAAGCGGAAGGTCTTCTGGCGTGACATCGGGAGTGAGTTGTTGGGCTTCGGGTTTGGGGGGTGGAGGGGGTGGAGGCAAACTTGGATTTTTTTCCAGGATATCTTGATCTTGGTAAAAGCCGTGGGCGGCTAGATTATTCGTTTCTTGATCTAGAGCTACCGCGGCAGCGGGGGTAGATTCGATAGCTTCAGCAGCTGAGGCAACGACGAGGGCTTCGGGGAGGCTCTCGGGGTCGAGAATTTCTATTTTGGGAATGTGGAGAAAGGAGAGTTTTTCTTGCCAAGCATAGGATAAGAGGGTTTGGCGTTCGGATTCCAGATCGAGATGGCTGTCGTAGAGGATCATGCGTGATGGAAAGGGATCGGTAGTTTCGAAACGGGCGAGGCCCTCTTCGACGTCTGCTCCCAGATCCTCGCTTCTGCCGACCGTGTGACTACCTAAGATTTTGCCGAGTCTAACTAAGGTGACGACAACCTCATCGCTTTGGAGCCCAAGGATGATGGCGGTCGGGGGGGTGCCTTCTTTGGTTTTGAGCCAGTTGACAATGGCTTCTGAGGTGACGATAAAGCCAATGGGTTTGAGTGAGAGCGCTTCACTCAAATTTTTGATGAGGACCTTTTTTTGGGAAGTGATACTATCTTGTTCGACCCAACTTTCCGGCAGACCTAAAACAACTTGGTTTGGTTCGTTTTTTAAGCCTTCAAGGGCGGTAGAGATGGATCTATCGGCGGCGGGGATGAGCTCGTCGTCTTTGGACCAGTCTTCGAGAGAGCCGGGGGCAACGATACGAGCGCCTTCAGTGGTCTTTTGCCAGACCGCACTATGAACTGATTCGCTACCTAAGACGAGCGCTAATAAAATTTCTGAGTCGGGCGATTTGCCGAAACGATTGAGCAGGCTATCGAATTGCATACGGAAACAAGATGAAAGTCAGTCGGTAAGCTCTGCGTACAGTCGTCTGATCCCGCCGCCGACCGACTGCTGCTTTATGATTTTAACAGGGCCGATCTTGCCTGTCGAGGCAACGTGGGGGCCGCCACAGAGCTCTTTACTCCACCAATCGGTCTTTGGGTCTTTACCGATAGTGTAGACGCTGACTTTATCGGGATATTTCTCTTTAAAGAAGGCCAAGGCGCCAGATTTTAGGGCTTCATCCTGGCTGGCAATGGTTTTGTGAACGGGAAGATTTTCTTTAACTTTTTGGTTGACTAGTAACTCGACTTTTTTGATTTCGTCTTCTGAGAGGGACTGGTGGTGGCTAAAGTCAAAGCGCAAACGGGCGGCGGTGATGTTACTCCCCTCTTGGCGGACCTCACCGCCCAAGACTTCGCGGAGGGCTTGGTGTAAAAGGTGGGTGGCGGTGTGGAGACGAATGACTTTGGCAGAATGGTCAGCGAGACCACCGGCGAATTTCTTACTCGCGCCAGAACGAGATATGGCTTGATGTTTTTTAAACTCTTCAGTGAACGTGTGGCGATCAACTCTCTGGCCCATTTGAGCCAGGAGTTCTTCTGTCATTTCCAAAGGGAGGCCATAGGATTGATATAAATCGAAAGCAACTTTGCCGTCGACTTCTTTTAGTGATTCAAGTTTTTTGATACCACGATCCAACGCCGTAGAAAACTGTTGACTTTCTTGAGCCATAACGTCACCTATGTGTTTCTGCTGCTGTAGGACTTGGGGGTAGGCGTGCTTATAGATAGTGGCCGTAGCTTGAACTAATTCGCCGATGAGGGTGGTGTCTTTGTAGTTGAGACTAATTTTTCTCATGGAAATCATGGCCTTACGAATTAAGCGGCGCATGACGGAACCCTGATCTTTATTTGAGGGAATAACTCCATCGGCAGCCATCATCACGGCGCATTTAAAGTGGTCGGAGATGCGCCGGAGCGAGGGGGCTTCTTTCTGGTAGCTGACGTCAGCTGCTGTCTCTAACTTATCTAGCAAGGGGAGAAATAGGTCTGTTTGAAAGACGTCGGGATTGTGGTTGGTTACGGCAGCAAGGCGTTCGAGGCCACCGCCGAAGTCGACGTTTTGTTGAGGTAACTCTTTAAAGCTGCCGTCAGTTTGCTTTTGGTAGGCCATGAAGACTGAATTGCCAATTTCAAGAAATCGGCCGCAGTTGCAATTGGGATGACAGTGGGGGCCGTATTTGGGGTCGTGTTTGACTTCGTCGAAGAGAAAGAAAACTTCCGAATCAGGGCCACCGGGCTCGCCGGAGGGCATGTTTTGGGGGACACCGCTTCTGCTCCACCAATTCTTTTTGGCTTCGTAGTAAAAGATTCGGCCATCCTGCATGCCATGTTTGTAACCCTGCTTCTCGGTAACGAGTTCGACGGTTGAGGCGGCGATATTTTTTTGGCTAAATAACTTTTGCCAAATTTCAACTGATTCGCCGTCACGGGGGATTTTATTTTGGGGATCGCCAGAAAAAACGGTGACGTATAGACTTTGAGGATTTATGTTTAATACTTCGGTCAGAAATTCAAAGAACCAGCCGAGTTGCTCTTTTTTCCAGTAACTCCCGAGCGACCAATTACCGAGCATTTCAAAAAAAGTGGTGTGGCGATTGTCCCCTACCTCTTCGATGTCTTCGGCGCGGAAACATTTTTGGGAATCGGCGATGCGATTGCCTAAAGGGTGTTTTTCGCCCAGGAGATATGGCAGCATGGGCTGCATACCAGAACCGGTGAATAACGTCGTGGGGTCGTTTTCGGGGACGAGTGAGGAGGAGGGAATGATTTTATGACCGCGATTGGCAAAAAAATTGAGATATTTTTGACGAATGTCATCGGCTTTCATGCCTTGTATTGTACGTTGTTTTTGCTAAAGCAAAAACCACCGATAAGTGCTGCGCATTTTAGCGGATCGAAGTGGGAGATACCAGAACTGAGAAACTTATTTGAGACTCTCGCCGTTTTTTTGGAAGTAGCTACGCCTCTCCTTCGACTTCGCTCAGGATCGGCCGCTGTTTCGCTTTGTACGGGCCAATGGCCCGATTATTTGTATCGGCTCCATCCACCCCTTCTTAGTCGGGGTGGATTTCGCCTATCTTAAAATAGTGGGCGGCGGCGGCCCGGCCTTTGGCTTGGAGTTTTTTGATGTAGGAGAGTTGTTTACGGGCTTTGGAGGTTAGTTCTTTTTTGCCTGATTGGGCTTTCTTCTCGAGCTCTTTGGTAACCTTTTGAGCCTCTTTGGCAAACGTTTCACCTTTGACTTCGATTTCGGCGGCGAGTTTTTTAAGATCCTTAAGGCCACTGACACCTTCTTGTTGCATCAGCGTGGCTACTCTTTTACCTTTTTTGGTGCCAAAGAAAAATACTGCCGCAGCACCAATGAGGGCGCCCATCATGAAACCAGAGAAGTATCCCCCACCACTTTTTTCTGCTTCAGGCATCTTTTTTTTCCTCCTCGTCATCCTCGTCTTTGTTTTTGCCGGCAAAGCGGCTGATGGCCTCAAAAACTTTGACGCCGCTTTTGAGCCCCATGAAGAGGTCGGAAAGGCCAGAAACTGGTTTGGCGATGGAGCCGGTGATAGTACCCATGTCATCGAGGATTTTATTCATTTTGGCCAGTGTCTGGCGCAGTTCATTTAAGATACGAAAAACGTAGACAGAGAAAATGATAATTAAAACCGTGAGGGTGGAAATGAGAATGGTAAGAAAGAGCTGCTGAAAGTTAATCATGGACAGAAAGACAAGTGTAACAGATATAGATTCCACGCGTAAACGCGTGTTTTCTGTAACGCTTTGACGGGCCATTGGCCCGACTATTTATAGCTTCACCACGGCTGAAGCCGTGGTTTGCTTTCTTGTTATCAGTTAATCAGTTAATCAGTTTGGTTGTCAATGAAACTTACTCTTGCTTTCAGGATCATTCTCTAACAACGACCGGGCGTTGGATGGTGGTGGTATGGCCACTTCTGTCGGTGGCTTCGATGATGATGGTGTGGGGGCCTTGAGAAAGGCTAATGGTTTCAGTGAATTTGCCATCATCCCCGACAGTAATTTGCTTGTTTTGGATAGTCAGGGTGGCTTGGGGATGGGTGATGCCTTGGATAGAGATTTGGGGACCGACGATGGCGTTTGCAGTGGGACTGTGGATGGTCAGATTTGGGCCACCAGCGAGTAAGCGAAATTGAAGAATAAGATAGCTGGTGACGACGAGGATAATGACCGCAAAAGAGACAACGGCAGTCACTTTGGGGGTCCAGCGGAGTCTCGGTTGGTTTAAGGGATCAGTGAGGCCGCGAGGGACGACTTTGCCTTTGGCGTCTTCGCTGTAATCGCGGCGAAAGACGGCCAGTAACATCTTGGGGTCTTCTCCCAAACTTAGGGCGTAATTGCGGATAAAACCTTTGACAAAGGCTGATTCGGGCAGAGCATGATAATTATCTGCCTCAAGGGCACGAATAAATTTTTCTTGAATTTTAGTGCGATCGGCCACTTCCATAAGGCTTAAAGCTTTTTTTTGGCGGGCAGTTTTTAAGAGCTCTCCAATAGTTTTCATACGATCAAGTTAACAGGTAGATCCTTAGCCAGAATAACTGCTCAGGAATTCTTCGGCATTTCTGATGAGGACGTCGCGGGGTTTGCTCCCTTCCGGAGGAGAGACGACGCCAGCGGCTTCTAACTGATCGAGCACTCGGGCGGCCCGAGCGTAGCCGATGGAGAGCCGGCGCTGCAGGAGAGAGGCTGAGGCACGGTCATATTCGCAGACGACCCTGACGGCGGGTTCGAAAAATTCGTCGCGCTCGCCATCTTCTCCTTGAGTGCCTCTTCCCTGGCGCTTAGCGGTGTATTGGGTGGTGACTTCTTCGGTGTATTGGGGTTGGACGCCAGTATCCCTGAGGAAATTGATGAGCTCACGAATTTCTGGCTCGGAGACGAAGGTGCCTTGGATGCGGGACGGTTTAGCGACGTCGGGAGGGATGTAGAGCATATCGCCGCGGCCGAGGAGCTTTTCGGCACCGGGAGTATCAATGATGACCCGGGAATCAACCATGCTGGTGACGTTGAAGGCAATGCGGCAGGGAATGTTGGCTTTGATGAGCCCGGTGATGACATCGACAGAGGGTCTTTGGGTAGAGATGATGAGGTGGATGCCGGTGGCTCTGGCCATTTGGGCAAGCCTGGTGATGGCGTCTTCGACTTCGGAAGGAGCAAAAAACATAATGTCGGCGAGTTCGTCGATGATGATGACGATAAAGGGCATGGCCTGAAAACCAGAAAGCTCGTTGTAGCCTTCGATGTTGCGGACTCCGACTTCGGCAAAGAGTTTGTAGCGCCGATCCATTTCGGCCAGGGCCCATTTGAGGGCAGAAATGACTTTTTCTGGCTCGACGATGACGGGGGTGAGGAGGTGGGGGATGCCGTTATACTGGGTGAGTTCGACGCGTTTGGGGTCGACGAGGATAAATTTAACCTCTTCGGGCGAAGCTCTAAAAAGCATGCTGGCGATAAAGGCGTTGACGCAAACCGATTTACCTGAGCCAGTGGCGCCGGCGATGAGCATATGGGGCATGCGAGCCAGGTCAACGACGAGGGGTTCACCCGAGACGTTGAGACCCAGGGAGAGGGCGAGTTTGGATTTATTGTTTTTCATGGCGTCAGATTCGAGCATTTTCTTGAGGGCCACAAATTCTGCGGAGCGGTTGGGGGTTTCGATACCGACCAAGTTTCTGCCAGGAATTGGAGCTTCGATGCGAATTTGACCGGTGGGAGCAGCCAGAGCTAGGGCGAGGTCGTTTTGGAGCGCGGTGACTTTGGAGAGTTTGGTGCCCAGGGCGATTTTGAGGGCATATTGGGTGACCGCGGGCCCGAGATTGACTTCGACTACTTGGGCTTTGATGCCAAAAGAATCTAATGTCCCTTCGATGATGGTGGCTGATTCTTTTAAATCACCCCTGTCGGCTTTACCAGAAACAGAATCTTGGAGCATAGCGATGGGCGGGTACTTCCACACCCTCGGCGCAGCGGGGGCATTGGAGACTATTTGATCGGCCAAGGGCTCAGTGGTTTTGCCAGGGCTTTTTTGGGGTGAGGGGGTTTCTCCTCGAGCTTTCACATTTTCTAAGGTTCTTTTATCTACTTCTTCGGTCATACCTTTGATGGTAATGCTGCCAGTTTGAGTGAGGGTAAGTGGTTTGGGATGGCGCATAAGAGAGGAAGCAAACCTTTGCAGCGAGGCGACAATGGAGGCTCCGAATAAGAGCATCTCGTCGAGGGTGGTTTCGGTGGCAATGACGTAACCGACAAAAAAAATGCCGGCGAGGATGATGGCTGCACCCGGAGTAGTAATGAGGTCAGCAAGTTCGAGCCAAAACTTTTGGCCGAGGTTACCTGCTTTAGTGAGGCCAACGAGGCCGACAAAACTGACTAAGGAACCAAGAAAGGTGTTGGGGCGGGTTATCTTCCATTTAAGCTTGGTGAGCATGAGGCCGGCGACGATGAGAAGATACGGGATGAAAATGGCACTCCAGCCAAAATTGAAGGTTATAAGGTCACTCAAGCGAGCGAAGATAACACCTTGGCGCGAAAAAGAGAGGATGACAAACACGCCAAGGCTGACGAGACCAATGGCAGTCAATGAATGAATGGTATCGGTTTTGAGTTTGACTTTAAAAGGGGCGCGGCGGCGCCCGCGACGACGAGACATAGACTTAGCGTATAGCGTATATCTGAGCCTCACAAGAGTTCGGCCGATGTTTCTCGCAGGCTCGAAATAGCGTATAGCGTATAGAAATAAGGAAAGAGTCGGCCAGTGCTTGCATGTGGGCAGTTTCTATTAAATCACAACGAGGGCTTCGATAAATTGATACTTTCAAACTATACTAATTGCCCCATAAAGTCAATACTATAGGACTAGAGACTTTGGGTGTCTACTCTTGTCATGCTGAATCCTGAAATAAATTCAGGACAAGTTTTAGTTCAGCATCTAGTAACCATTTAAGTCGATCCTGAAACCTGCCTCGCCGGCAGGCAGGCGAGTTCAGGATGACTATATTAAGAACGTTATTTATTAATAGTATCTTGATCTATACTTCCATGATGACGGTGAGGATGAGGGGTTGACGCTGGGTTTCTTTATAAAGAAGTTTTTCAAGGCTTCGTTCAATTTGTTGACGGACTATGGCCCAATCCTCTAGCACTCTGCCGGGTTTGAGGCTGGCTTTGACAGTGGTGGCCATTTTTTTGACTAGATGGCGAGATTGCTTCATGAAGACAAACCCTCTGGAAATGATTTCGACCGTGCCTTTAATTTTGCCTGTTTGCTGAGAAATGGGGACGACCACGACGACGATGCCGTCTTCTGCCATGGTCTGGCGATCCCGGAGCACAATAGTACCAACGTCGCCGATGCCGAGGCCATCGACCATGATGTTGCGGAGCGGAATTGTTTCGGCCAGGGTCAAAGACTCCTGAGTCAAGCGCACGACTTGACCATTTTCAAGTAGGGCGATGTGGTGACGAGGGAAGCCAAGAGACTCAGCCATTTTACGGTACTGGACCATGTGCCTGAAGCTGCCACCAATGGGGATTAAGAACTTGGGTCGGGTTAAGGCAATGAGATCCTTTTGTTCATCACGATAAGCATGGCCAGAAACGTGGAGCTGGTCGTCCACGTCGCTGTAGGCAACGTCGATACCCAGCCTCGAGAGGTCGTCGATGAGGGAGTAAACGGGGGTTTCGTTGCCGGGGATGGGGTCGGCAGAGAAAACGACTTTGTCGGGGGGTTTGATTTGGATGTCTTTGTGGTCGGAGGCGACGGCGCGGGTCAGCGATGAACCTTCTTGCCCTTGGCTGCCGGCGATGATGATGCCCACTTGCCTCGGGGGGAGGTGTTTGATCTGGCGTTTGTTAATGATCATTTTTTGAGGCAATTTGAGGAAGCCCAGATTGACGGCGGTTTTGACATTGGACTCGACGCTGCGGCCGACAAAGGCAATGCGGCGGCCATGTTCGGCCATGACATTGACTGCTTGTTGAATGCGGTGGACGTTTGAGGACATGATGGTGACGATGAATTTACCTTGAGCGTCTTTGATTTCGCGGCGGAAGGTGTCAGTGAGCATGCTTTCGGAGAGCGAGCGACCTTCTTTTTCACTTCTTAAGCAATCTGAGAGGAGACAGAGGATGCCTTCGTGACCGAGGCTGGCGATTTTGTCTTTCTCCGTAAGTACCCCATCAACGGGGTGGTCGTCAAATTTGAAATCTGAACCGTGATAGATGGTGCCGACTGAGCTTCTAATGGCAAAGTGGCGGCCGTCGGGGACAGAATGGGTAATTTTAATGGGGGTGATGGTAAAAGAACCAACACTGAATGGCCTCTCGTCAATTTCGGTGATATTAGCGGGAAGGGAATATTCTTTGAGCCGATCGAGGGCAAAGCCGCGGGTGAGTTTGGAGGCGTAGATGGGGATATTCCCCAGCTTGGGCAGAACATAAGGCAGGCCGGCGAGGTGGTCGTCATGGCCGTGAGTGAGGAGGAGGCCGGCGATTTTATTTTTTCGAGCCTCGAGATAGGAAACGTCGGGAACGAGAAGATCTACGCCCAGCATGGTCGAATCGGGAAAACCGATGCCGCAATCGACGATGAGAATTTCATCCCCAACTTCATAGGCGTACATATTTTTAGTGACGGTGCCAATGCCGCCTAGGGGAATGAGGCGGATTTGGGATGGACTGGCGAATTGAGGTTTGGGAGAAGTGACGGTCATAACACTAGATCAGGTTTAGTTGCTCGTCCAGTTCTGGCTCAGGTGTTTTTGTGGCAGTAGCTTGAATTGGAGGATGGGTAGCTAGTTTAAGAAAGTGGGGCAATTTGGCAAAATCGGCTGCAAAATCGGCCATGACTCTCCCCGCCCGCAGGGCGGCGGCGGGATGATACATGGGAACAATGAGGATTTGCCGGCCTTCCCAACTAACCCAGCGCGGTGACCCATGGATTTGAGAAATGCGGACGAGGGGCCCGAAGAATTTAGCCATGCTAAAGCGGCCGAGGGTGACGATAACTTTGGGTTTAATGATGCGGATTTCGGCGTCTAAATATGGTTTGTAGGCAGCGATTTCAGCAGGCTCAGGATCACGATTGTTGGGCGGGCGAACTTTGAGGATGTTAGAGATGTAGACGTCGGAACGGCGGAGATTGACTGACTCGAGGCAGCGGGAGAGGAGCTTGCCGGCAGGGCCAACAAAAGGACGACGCTCGATACTTTCATAATAGCCGGCGGCTTCGCCGATAAACATGATTTCAGCTTCGGGATTGCCTTCTCCGGGCACAGTGTCTGAGGTTTTGCGGGCGAGTGGGAGTTTGGCGGCGTTCTCCTCAAGTTTTCTTCTGACTTCCAGGAGTTTTTCGGTTTTGTCCATCAGGCTTACCCTACACTCTCAAACTCACGCCGGCAAGTACTCCCGGAGGTTAGAGTCGGTGAGAGTGAGATGGTGGGTTTTACCCTCGACGACTTCCAGAGCAAGTTTGCGGGTGATGCTTTTAATGTTGCGCTGTAGGGTACGAATACCGGCGTCGAAACCAAGGGGGCGAACGATTTTAGGCCAGAGAGATTCGTCAAAGGAAAGATTTTCGGAACTAAGGCCAGCTTCTTCAAGAGCCTGGGGGAGGAGATAGTTTTGGCCGATTTGGATTTTTTCTGCGTCGGAATATGAGGGCATGGAATGGACTTCTAATCTATCCATGACAGCGGTGGCGACTGAGGTAGTGTTGTTGGCAGTGGCGAGAAACAAAACTTCGGAAAGATCAAAGGGGTAATCGATATAGTGATCGACAAAAGCGGAGTTTTGCTCTGGATCAAGGAGCTCGACCAGGACCCCCATGATATCGGCCCTCGCAGAATCGCTGACGCGGTCAATTTCATCGAGCAAAATGACGGGGTTTTTGACCTGAACGCGGCGCAGGGCTTTGATGACGTAACCGGGTTCGGCCTCTAAGTGCAGTCGGCTTTGGCCGCGGAGGTCGCGGGCAGAGCCCATGCCGCCAAAGGGAATGCGGGCGAGTTTGCGGCCTAAGGCTTGAGCTAAGGAGGCGGCAAAGGTGGTTTTGCCGGTGCCGACGAGGCCGACGAGGCAAATGATGGGGGCACGGGCAGAGTGGGTGGGATTTTTTTGGGTGGTTAATTTAATGACGGAGATAAATTCGAGCATGCGTTGTTTAATTTCCTCCAGGCCATAGTGGTGGCGATCAAAGACCTCTTTGGCTTTGGTAAGATCGAGGCTGTCGTCAGAGCGAGAGTTCCACGGCAGGTTGACGATCCAATCGATGTAGTGGGCGGTGCGTTCGTACTCGGTAGTGTAAGTGCCGCTTTCGCCCAAACGCTCGAGGCGCTCGAGCATGTCGGCAGTTTTTTGTTGGAGCTCTTCGGGAAATATGCCCGCACCGAGTTTGCTTCTTAATTTGGCGACTTCTTGGGCGACGGCAGTGTTGGCAGGCATAGAATTAGCGAATAGCGAATAGCGAATAGCGAATAGGAAAAACTATGTGCTATGAGCCATATGCCATTTGCTAAGGCAAGTATAAACTGATTCCCGAGCTAAAGTCCAAAATGAAGAACTGAGAAATTTACCTGCAAAGAATTCGCTTAGACGTTATACCCTTTTTCTAAAAAGGTCTTTCTAGCTGCTTCTGCTTGATCATGCATACCTCGACTCTCAAAAAACTGGATTTGCATTTTGGCGACGTATTCCCGCGAAATTGGGTCATCAGGTATGGTTAATCCCACTATTGCTACTGCTGCTTTGACTGCCTGAGCGGCCTCAGCCTGTCCTTCTTCATGTAAATCTTGTAAAGCTAGCTGAATCATGGGTATTGCGAAGCTATCGGGGATTTGATCTAGACGGCGAAGTTCTAGGTTGGCTTTGATCACTAGAAACGCGCATTGACTTTTTCTCTATCCATAATGTACTCACTTAGATTCTATTGCTATTTTTGCGGCTTAGTTTATCACTCGGTAGCAGGTGACACAATATTTAGAACTTTTTGCGGTCGTGGAACTCACGGCCAGATACCAGCCGGCATCTGGCTAACACGACCTAGAACTCGTTTCAAAACTCTTTTTTCGTCACGAAATGTTGATATTTTGAGCGAAAACAGCGCATCGTGACACAGTAGTAGCAGTAGCTACTTCAAGGAACGATAAGCTGTTTGCAGCCAAAATAGCTACATTGCAGTAGAAAAGGAGGGTTTTGAAATGAGTTCCTAATATCTGTTTCTCTCGTGATGCTCTCTGCGGGGGGAGAATTTGGGGTGATCGCGACGACCAAAGTCGCCACCGAAGCGAGGTCTATTTTCGCCTTTGGTGCTGGTCTCGG
>JACOWY010000010.1 GCA_016176555.1 Candidatus Chisholmbacteria bacterium
TGGAAGAATTTAGGGATTTAAGATTTGGGGACTTTATAACCGGGGCGGATGCGGGGCAGGTGCTCATTCCCGGGCCGGGGTTGTTTGGTGGCAAAGAAGAACCTGAGGTGCCAGAGCCAGAGGTTAGGAGTGATTTGCGTCAACCAGTTGCCTATCAGTCAATCAAATCACTGCTTGTGGGTTGGGAAGAGAGTGATTTTGTTCCCGTAAAAGCATCTGAGCAGGATAGAACTGGGCGGTTGATTGAGGCGGAGCGGGTTGTCCGTAAGGCAGAGTTGTTGGCGTTGATTAGCGTACGGCCGGAGCTATCGCGAACTCAAGAATTCGACGAAGCCAAGAAAATTTATGAGCAGTTATTTGGCATCCGTTTTGTCGATGAGCCGGCGTCGGAAAGAGACTTGGAAAAAAGGAGTTTGGTTGGTGATGGTGCCTGGATTCCGACCAGTATGATTGTTGATGTATCTCCTTTAGGAGCTAGAAGGGCGTTTATTCGAGCTATTCGCAGAGGAGGTTTGGGTAGTCCAGATGTGCGTATGCCTCCGGGGGTTGATGATGTACTGGCAGTAAGTTTGGCCGTACCCCAGGGGTCATCGTGGATTGGTTTGGCAAGGGCGCACGTTAAAATAGTGGATCAAGAAGAAGAGAAGTTAGGGTTAGCTGATTTTGCCCTGGCCTTTGAAGGTGACGCCGCGAGTTTGGCAGGGTTGGATTACGTGGAGTATGGAGACATTAACTTTGGCAGTAACGCTTTTGCGGTGGCGAGTAGATTTGAGTCGCGCTCCATTGGGCGGTCGCTCTTATCTTTGGTGAGACGGGTCTCGTACCACTCAGGAATTTCCAACTTGTTTATCGTACCTGCTGAGGGGAGTCGCGGGTATTGGGAGTCGCTCGGGGGAAGAGCAGTTAGACGAGAAGTACCCGGTAGCAATGGCGAACTAAAGAAGGTTGAGGGATACGACTTTGTTGCTGGGCCAAATGCGAGTCAGCCGTATGATATGCGGGCTTTTGGGACTCTGTCTACCTTAGGAACTGAGAGCGTTAAACTCGCAGGTACTTATGATGAAACTACTATAGATGATGCCTTGGGTCTCGCTCTGGCTTTAGCAGATCACATACGAACTGGGGTGGAGAGGGAAATCTCTGCGGATGAATTTTGGACTGATGAGGCAAAATCGAGGTTGAATCAGACCAGAGAGAGAATTCTTGAGGAGTTGGAGCCATACGGTTTAGAAGTACTTGATGCAGACAGCAGTTCATTTGCCACATTCGAGAGGACTCCGGATAGATATTTGGGGTATAGGATATCTAACCCGATTTGGACTGGCCACACCAATCCGACATCGGGTTTCATCCATTTATACTCACCATTTGGCAACGCTCAGAAGACTGAATTTTTTTGGTTAGCCCTGACTCATGAGCTTTTACACCGAGCTTCGGTGAGAATTCGCGCAGCAGGGGAAACTTTCGTCGAAAGATTTGGATTTTTCTTTACCACTGCCGATGAGAACCTATCCGGTTGGCTGAATGAGGCAGTTGTTGAAAGAACAGCTGAAGAGACGCTGCGTGGCATGATCGGCTGGTGGAGGTATAGTGACGCTTTTGCGTATCAAACAAAACAGTACCGGCGAGAAGTTGCCGCTTTAGACAGGCTCATTAAAGCAATTCATCAAAAGACTGGCTATTCCGAGAAGTATATTTGGGGGCAGTTTAAGAAAGGTACGTTTGGAAGAGGCCAGGCCCTATCAGCAGCAAGATTGGTCGAAGATACTTTTGGAACAGGTACGTTTAGGGACTTATTGAGCATTGAAGATCAACCCAAAGACACGGTGAGGATTACTGAGGCTAAAAGACGCTATGTTCTACACTTAGCTGCGACGGTGCGACAGGAGTATGGTGGCATTAGAGGACTGATTTTACGATGGAGAGAGCGAGGAGTTTTGAGTGCATTTGGAGTGGCGGAGGCTGCTACTCGGTTAAAAGGGTTTACAGACGCAATAGAGAGTTTTAATAACCCAGATTGTTGGATAGGGGATGCGGGGGTGGTGGGGAAAGTGTATGCCCATTCGACATCCTTCGACTTCGCTCAGGACAAGCGCTCAGGGCAAGCTGGCTTAGGACAGGTAAAAGGCGAAACGAATAGTAGTGGGTGTCCGATTTGGGCGATGTCGCCTTTGAGGTTTTTGAGGGAATGGCGAAGAAATCCGGAGTTTAGAAGAGAAGTTAGAGGTGGGTCCACAGGTGGGGAGAGGGGGAGTTTAGGGCTACTGTTTTGGCCAGTAGCCCTTTTGCCTGCGGAGAACGAATCAAAAGTGTGTGAAGGAGGCAAAAGGCTGCCCGATCGGGTTTTAACTAGTTCCTATGGAGAATCATATCGGTTGAGCGGATGGCCGCTGGGAACATATTTATTTAGTAGAACAGGTGGTCTTTTAAAGTTGGATGGCGCTGTCTATCTGGGTGGGGGAAAATTTTTTATTAGCAATGGTTTGGTTTTATACCAAACTTCAGGAGATCCAGGTGAATGGAAAGAAACCAACTTAGTAATTGAGGAAAAGAGCAATGGCCTAACTCTTGAGGTTGAATGGAATCGGAGAAAGCTTATTGATATCAATACGCTGAAGCCTGTACGGAGAGAGTATATGGAAACTTGCTATGACGGGCAGCACCTCTACTATAGAGAACCGTAGCGGGAATATGTTCCTGAAGAAGGATGTGAGTAGGGGGAGAATAGCTGCTGAGTTACTAAGTTATTGAGTTACTGAGAGAGAAAGATATTAGGCACTAGGTATTAGGCACTAGGGAATAGGTCATTAAGTGAAGGGAGTGAGCAAGTTGACTCGAGTTACGAAGTTGGCAAGAGAGCAAGTTATCGAGATAGCAAGATAGCGAGAGAGCAAGTTTCCGCCAAAGGCGGATTGGCCTCTGGCCAAAATTAAGTGAACTAAGTTAGGGGTATTACCCTGGGGCGTGGCTAGAGAGGGTAGTACCCTTATTTTCATTTAGGGAATATGGGCTTGACAAGACTTGTAGTTTCGATTAATATCGAAAATAGGTATATTTCATATGAAGAAAATCGAAACTGTGTGGTGCCAATTGTTGTTTGACGCCTTGGAGCGGAGGGAGATTGGGTTTCAACAACAAAAATTGGCCAGGCAGTTACATTTATCGACGAGTACTGTGTCCCACGCGCTTAAGGACTTGCGGTTGATGGGAGGAGTGCGGATTGGGGGTGACGGTGGCGAGGTGGTTGACGCGGAGAAGATACTGATGCATTGGGCTAACCAGCGGGATTTGGTTGGCGATGTCCGGATGAATCTTGGCTGTAGTGAACCGGTTCAAGAAATTGAGGGATTAATGCCACCGGGAAGTATTTTGGGGGGTTACAGTGCGGTGCGACATTGGTATCAAGAGGCGCCGGCTGATTATGCTACGGTTTATGTTTATCATGCCCAACCAGAAGTGGTTCAAGATAGATTGGTTAGTTGTAAACCTGGCAATACTAAAGTGGTGGTGCTGCAGCTCCCGCCGCTGATTCCGGTGCGAGCAGAGACTACCAGTTTGGCGCATACGTTTG
The DNA here is from genome assembly GCA_016176555.1 of Candidatus Chisholmbacteria bacterium. Lineage (GTDB taxonomy): Bacteria > Patescibacteriota > Microgenomatia > UBA1400 > JACOWY01 > JACOWY01. The sequence goes on from JACOWY010000010.1 coordinate 3,572, forward strand.
TGGACTTGTGGAATTTGACCGATTGGATGGCCAAGGATTTTGTCCGCCGGGTGAAAGAGGAGATTGATGGACTACTATCGTAATTCGGTGACTCAAAAGAGTTGGGAGTTGTTAATTACCCTGAAGCGGCAGTATCGGTTTGTTTTGATTGGCGGTTGGGCGGTGTGGTTTTACACCAGGCAGTTAAAGTCAAAAGACATTGATGTAGTGGTGGAATTAGCGGAACTGGAACGGCTGCGGTTGGCCTACGACTTGACTAAGAACGAACGGTTAAAGAAATATGAATTTCGCCAGGATGAGGTGGAAGTGGATGTATACACGCCCTTCTATTCGGAGTTAGGCATACCGGCGGAGGAGATTACTAAAGATGTCAGAGTAGTGGAGGGTTTTCACCTACCGGCGGCGGAGTTGTTGTTGACGCTGAAGGCTGTGGCGTGGGAGCAACGTCGGGCTAGCCCCAAGGGGAGGAAGGATTGGCTGGACATATTGAGCTTGTTACAGCTGGAATATTTGGATAAAGATAGGATGGGTGATTGGTTGAGTCGGGGGCGACTGGGGGGGCTAAAAGAGAAAATTAGGGAGGCGATTAAAGGTAGCGTGGCTATTCCCGAATTAAATCTAAATCGGCATCAAATTGCCAGAGTCAAGACGAGGTGGTTGGAGCTCGTGGGTTAGATGGGGAGGGGAGTAATCGAGAAAAATCATATATAAGATATAAGAGATCATATAGACCAGAGATAAGGAATAAGTGATAAGTGAATTAAGTTAACTAAGGTAATTGAGGTAATTAAGGTAACTGAGGGAACTTAAGAGAAATCATAAATCATAGATAAGAAATTATATAGACCAGAGATAAGGAATAAGTGATAAGTGAATCAAGTTAACTAAGTTAATTGAGGGAATTGAGGAATATCAGATATCATAAATCATAAATAAGATAGAAAGGGTGTTTGACAGGGGAAGCGGGGCCGGCTATACTTAGCTAAGTTAGCTAAGTTGGAGGAAAGATGCGTTGTTCGCCTCTGGCGAACTGCCGATATTTTTGCTCTCATAGCAGGATCAAAATATGGAGATCGTAAATATTCACCAAGCTAAGACACATTTATCAAAACTCATTGCCCAAGTGGAGAAGGGTAAGCCGGTGGTGATTGGCAAAAGCGGTAAGCCGGTAGCGAAAATTACCCCTTATATAGAGAAAAAAGTGACGAGGAAGCCAGGGGCATGGAAGGGGAAAGTTTGGGTGTCGCCTAATTTTGATGATGAGGATCCTGAGATAAATAAGCTTTTCTATGGTGAGAAGTAGGCGATATCTCATCGATACGAATGTATTGATTTGGTGGATGGCAGATAGCCCCAGATTATCTGAAAATATAAAAAATCTTTTGATAAATTCCCAGAGCGAGATTTTTCTGAGTGTGGTGAGCGTTTGGGAAGTAGTTATTAAGAAGCAAGTGGGTAAATTACGGCCACCACGAGACTGGAAAATTACCCTGGAAAAACAGAAGTTTGAGATTTTAACTTTGGATTTGCCTCACGTATTTTATCTTGAAAAATTACCGTTTTTGCACAAGGATCCGTTTGATCGGATGCTCGTGGCCCAGGCACTATCGGAGAAGCTGACCCTCATTACTGCAGACGAAAAGCTGAGGCAGTACCGAGTGAAAGTATTGACAACATAACATAATCTTATTGACATTTCGTACTATTTGTCATACATTGTGTCGGTGAAATATATTGAGTGGGATGAGGAAAAGAATCGGAAATTAAAACGGGAACGTGGCGTATCTTTTGAGCAAGCAGTTGGAGCAATTTTGGCAGGTACAGTGCTGGGAAAAATTGATCATCCAAACCAGAAACGGTACCCTGGTCAAAAAATCTATGTTATCGAAATTGAAGAGTATGCATTCGTTATCCCCTACATTGAAGATGAGAAGAAGATATTTTTGAAAACTATGTTTCCTAATAGAAAATATACTAAACAATTCATTGAGAAAGGAGGAGAATGACCGTTCGAAATCCATTTAAAAACCTCAAGCTCGACCGCGAAGAGAAAGAAATTGATGAGGCAATTGAATCAGGCAAGCTTCGGCCTGTGCAGTTGACAAGTGGGGAGCGGCAGAGGTTACGAGCCATGGCGAAAGCAACGCTAGAGAAGACTCGGAATATTAATATTCGTCTGTCTGAGCGGGATCTCTTGCGGCTAAAGGCAAGGGCGATTGAGGAAGGGATCCCTTATCAAACGCTGGCTGCGTCGCTGCTTCATAAACACGTGTTGACAAATTAGGCCTGGAGTGTTATAGTTCGATATAACAATTTAACTTAGGTCTTCTGACAACGCCTTGCCAGGTCCCAGACGGCACCTGGATTTACAACCGGCCAAGAAGTGCCAAGAAGTAATGGGCCGGTTTTTTGATGGTTTTAAGCTGACGTCACGCCGGTCTTAGGGGAGGAGGTGAGAACTTTGAAGGAAGACTTGCAGGTGTGCCATCGGTTTCCGGTAGTAACTTATAGCGATTGGCACATTCATTATCAAATTGAACGGTTGCAGTGGTGGCTCCGAGATCATGGGCAGTGGTTTGAATTTGGGGAAGGTGAGAGGCGGGCGCTGGGAGAGCTGGCGGAGCGGTATGATCAGAGTTTTCGAGACGTGCAGGATCTTTCGGGCGACGAAGTGGTAGGTGCCAAGGCGGTGCTTGACTTTCTCGCCACAAGCCGAATTGATGATCCGTTGAGTGCGTGTCGGATGGCGAGTGCCCTGGCCTCATTTCATCTTTATGACCTAGTATTTGCAGGAAAAAAACAAGAGGAAGCTGAGGGTGATCCGGGAGTACTTGCTTGTTTTAAGCTGATGCATTTGGCTTATAAGGCGATGGTGCCGGGATTTATGACTTACTTGGAGCGGAGTAATGCGCGGGCGAGGGGAATGGGGTAGGTTTAGAAGCTGCCTAGAATTATCTTCTTGAGTCGCTTCCAGGATGGGCAGTGACCTTGCCAGGTGTGGCGTTAGGAGGGTCGGGTTGGATGGCGCGGGCGGCGGCAGCGGCGGCGTTGAAGCGGTCGGCGACGGTTTCTCCTGGTTCAAGAGATCGAGTGGTGCCGTCTTGAGGTCTCAAACCTTGAGTTGACGAGGAGGTTGGGGTGCGGCTGCCTCAATTCGCTTGATCCTTTTGGCTGGTGAGAGATTTTCCATGAGATGCATTATATGTCGACCCGCCTTTGGCGGGTCTTCCGATAGTCTCATCAGTTTCGCTTCTTAGATTATATCTTAAGTTCGGGAGATGGGAGGGGGATTGGGGGATACGGGGAAAGTGGTTGACTTTGGGCGAGCTTGGATTTAGAAGGTCTACGCCTCGTCAAGCTCGATCTATGTCGTGCTTGACTCAGCCGGTGGCATACACGTATAATAGCAGTCAAGGAGTTATTTCTCACTCATTTGATGCTAAACTTGGCTTACATCTCTTCAACCTTAAGGCGGCAGTGGTGCCGTCTA